>JACZKK010000100.1 GCA_014860115.1 Ignavibacteriaceae bacterium | reverse complement strand
AAGTAATGAATAATTATATACAAGGAAGATCCATAATGTCACCAGAAGGTATGTTAGTGGGTGGTTCAAACACGGTTAAAAACAATGTGGTTGTCAACACTGTCACAGGTATTTCCGCAGGCGGAATACAAAATCTCGAAGTGCGATACAACAACCTTTGGAATAACGATATCAACTTTTCTGGTTTTACCCCAGACACAACAAACCTCTCAGTTGATCCGATGGTAGTAAATGATGACACAACACAGGGAGATTTGGATTTCCGTCTTCAGATGTATTCACCATTGATAGATGCAGGGGACCCAACAATTCTTGACAGAGACGGAAGCAGAAGTGATATCGGTCTTTATGGTGGTCCTTACGGCTGGACATACACATACGAGGATTTAGCTCCACGTCCTCCTCATAATGTTACTGCAGCGATAGAAGAAGGACTTGTAAAACTAACCTGGAATAAAAACACAGAGGCAGATTTCTCTCACTACAGGATTTACAGGGATACGGTTACAATTCTTATCTACGATTCAACAAAGATGATAGCAGAAACGCCAGATACCTTTTACTACGATCAGCTTCCACCTGTAAACCACGAGACAAGATTTTATTATGTGATAACAGCATTCGACAACCAGGGGAACCAGAGCTACCCAAGTGAAGAAATAAATGTATTGGTAACAGGATTAGGAGAACATCCCCCAAAAGGATATGACGGATATAGATTGCTGGCAAATTATCCGAATCCATTTAATCCATCAACAAAAATTCCATACAGGTTGAAAGAAGGCGGCTATGTAAAGCTGTATGTATATGACCTGAAGGGAGAACTGGTAAAAGTGTTAGTAAATGAATGGCAGGAGAAGGGATTTTATGAAGTAGTCTTTCACCCAACATTAGCAGAAAGAGGAAGAGTAACACAACTCGAAGTCCCGATGGGAAAGAGATACAACCAGATGTCAAGCGGAATATATTTATATATGATACAAGTCTACGATGAGAGAAACATCCCCGTCTTCAGCGATGCGGAGAAGATGATACTTCTCAAATAAAAATTGATTAAATAAGAAATTATCCCCTCCTCTCTGAGGAGGGGTGTCTGAAAGACGGGGTGGTGTTATAAAAAATTACCAACTTCACCACCCCCGACTAAAGTCGACCCCTCCTCAGAGAGGAGGGGAAAACAAATTTATTATAATTTTAAGTATGAAGAATTTTAACAGAAAGGAACTTAAGGACAAAAGAAAACACCTTAGAAACAACCCAACTCAGGCAGAAGCATTTCTGTGGGGATATTTAAAGAACAGTCAGTTTGAGGGAAGAAAATTCAGAAGACAATCAAGCATAAATAATTTCATTGTTGATTTTTACTGTCCAGAAGAAGGGCTAGTTATAGAACTCGATGGAGATTTTCATTTCAATGAAAAAGCAATTAAAGATGATGAGATAAGAACACAGAAACTTGAAGAAGAAGGTTTGAAAGTCATCAGATTTGAAAACCAGGAGGTACTATTGAATCTGGATAATGTTTTGTCAGAAATAAAAAGTCACTTCAAAAAGAAATAATTAATTAAGTTCTTTTCTTTAGATAAAACTGCGGATGGACAGTTTTAGTCTGACTATTTTCTCGTATTATTCCTTCCCAGCCTTCTTATAATAGTTGCCAACTCATCAATTTCAACTTTCTTTGCTGCATCATAAATCGAAAACCATTTGCGTTTACGAAGATTTTTTTCAGGATAATCTTTGAAGATTCTTGTCACTTTCATTGAATAAATTTTTGTTAGAAGTTCGCTGCCATTTTTTCTGACTGTATAACTGCCGAGAATTTTTGTCGTGTTACTGCCTCTTACTCCGGCTTCTTCAAATGCTTCCTTCTTGGCTGACTGAAATGGCGACATATTATATTCAATAAATCCTTTTGGTATTATCCATTTCTTTCTTCTTATGGAAGTAACAAGCAGGACTTCAGTCTTTCCATTCTTCTTCCGATATGGAATAACTCCTGACTGATCAAAGTGAACTCTTTTTCGTGGTGCTATTTTTCTTTTCATTAAGTTGGCAAAGAATTAAATATGAATTCTTAAATTTGTTCGTGCAAAGATAATTTGCTTGTTAGATAACAACAAACGCTCACAGAAAAAAATGCTGCTGAATAAAAATCATTCACTGAAGAACTGGAATACATTCGGAGTTGATGTTAAAGCTAAACTATTCATAGAAGTTTTCTCCGAAGATGAGCTGAGAGAAATCCTCTCTGATATAAAGTTTAAGTCTGAACGAAAATTTATTCTTGGCGGAGGAAGCAATATTCTCTTCAAAAAAGATTTTGAAGGGCTGCTGATTAAAGTTTCAATTTCAGGAATAAATGTTCTTGAGGAGAATGATAATTCAGTATTGATTGAAGCTGGCGCGGGAATTATCTGGAACGAACTTGTTAAATTTTGTGTAGATGGAAATTATGTTGGAATAGAAAACCTGACACTTATTCCCGGAACAGTCGGTGCAGCACCAATTCAGAATATTGGTGCTTATGGTCAGGAATTTGCTGATACTTTCGTTTCACTTAATGGTTTATTCGTTGAAACCGGTGAACAGAAAACCTTCATCAAGGATGATTGCAAGTTCTCCTATCGCTCAAGTATCTTCAAGGAAGAATTGAAGAATAATTTCGTAGTTACTTCCGTTAGATTAAGACTCTCGAAGAACCTCAAACCCAATTTGACTTACAAAGCATTATCAGATTACCTTGCAAAGAATGGAATTATCAATCCTACAATAAAAGAAGTAAGTAGTGCCGTAGCTGAAATTCGTAAAAGCAAATTACCTGATCCACAAAAAATTGGTAACGCAGGAAGCTTCTTCAAAAATCCTGTCGTTAGCGAAGACTCATTCCGGAAATTGAAGGCTGAGTATTCCGATATTGTTAGCTTTCCATCTGAATCGGGACAAACAAAAATCTCCGCTGGCTGGCTTATTGAAAAGTGCGGCTGGAAAGGAAAACGTGTCGGTGATGTCGGTACCTCACCAGACCACGCTCTGATTATCTGCAATTTTGGAAATGCAACGGGTTCAGAAATACTGGAATTTGCAATGCGAATAAAAGAAGAAGTAGCTAACAAATTTGGAATCCAGCTTGAAGAGGAAGTTAATATCTTATAATTCAGATTGAATTAATATCCATTAATAATTAACTTCGGTAAAAGATATTCTAAACATTTTAACAGGATGAAGGAATGAAAGATCAGAAAAACGAAAATCTGTCAGCATACGAAAAAGCAGCACAAGAGGGAATCGATCCACGTTGTATCCCCCAATGGCTTGATGGTCCTGTTCCGGAACATGATGAAATAAAATATCCTGATTATCCTGAATCCGATCAACAAAGCTGGAAGTTTTTGTATGAGCGGCAGATGAAATTTCTCCCCGGCAGAGCATGTAAAGAATATATGGACGGAACCGAACAGCTGAATCTTTCACCTGATAAAATTCCTTACCTCAAAGAATTAAGTAATGTCTTTCGTAAAACTACCGGCTGGAAAGTTGCAAGAGTTCCGGGATTGATTCAGTCACAGAATTTTTTTGAATTGTTAAGAAGAAGTGTTTTTCCTTCAACAGACTATATCCGTGGAAAAGAAGAACTTGATTATACTCCGGCACCTGACTTATTCCACGATATTTTTGGACATATGCCTTTGCTTACGAATAAAAGCTTTGCATCATTTTACCAGAAGTTCGGTGAAGCTGCACTAAATGCAAAAGGTGAAAACAGTGTAAAGCTTGAAACTTTCCATTGGTTTACTGTTGAATTCGGCCTCATAAATAATTCTGAAGGAAGAAGAATTTATGGTGCAGGTGTATTGTCATCTCACAAAGAAGTTCAACATTCACTCTCCGATCAGGTGGAAGTAAAACCTTTCGATCCCGAAAAGATAGTAGTTCAGGAATATGACGTCTGGCACCTTCAGCCAATTCTTTTTGCAATCGATTCCTTCGAGCAGCTTGAAAAAGGTTTTGATGAATGGTGTAAAAAAAATGGTTTGCTTAGCTAGCAGGCTAAATTAAAACACTGACTTCATTAATTCTTGAACTAATCATCCTCATTTATTGTTTATATAATTAATTGTAATACAGTAAATTCATTCTTAAATTATTTAGTCTATTTGTCATTTATTTTTAATTTAAATGAAAATCTTTGGAGGTCGCGATGGCGCTTAAAGTTGGTGATAAGGCACCCGCATTCAAATTGAAAAATCAGGATGCAAAAATAATTTCTCTTTCCGAACTTAAAGGAAAACCCATTGTTCTATATTTTTATCCCAAAGATGATACTTCCGGCTGCACAAAAGAAGCCTGCAATTTCAGAGACGAATTCCAAAAGTTTGGAAAAATGAAAGCAGAAATAATCGGAATTAGTGCCGATTCAGTTGAATCGCATAAAAAATTTGCACAGAAGTACAAACTTCCTTTTAATTTATTGAGTGATGAAAAGAAGGAAGCAATTGAGAAGTATGGTGTCTGGCAGGAAAAGAGTATGTATGGAAGAAAATATATGGGAATTGTTAGAACCACTTTTATAATAGATCCTTCAGGCAAGATCAGCAAAATATTCCCGAAAGTAAAAGTTGATGAGCATAACAAAGAAGTAATGGATGCATTGAAAGAATTATAATGGAAAAAAAAGTTTATTTAACTCGAAGAGAAACATTTGCAGCAGCACACCGCTTGTTCAAATCTGAACTTACCGATGAAGAAAATTTGAAGATTTTTGGTAAATGCAGCAATCCAAACTGGCATGGACACAATTATACTTTAGAAGTTACTGTCCTAGGTGAAGTAAATCCTGATACCGGTTTTGTCATTGATATAAAAAGGCTCAAGGAAATAATACACGTAAATGTAATATCAAAAGTTGATCATAAAAATCTGAATATCGATACAGCTTTTTTGAAGGGATTAATCCCGACTTCAGAGAACATAACTATTGCCATCTGGAACCAGCTTGCCAATAAGATTTCTGGTGGAAAGCTTTACTCAGTTAAGCTTTACGAAACTGAAAATAATTATTTTGAATACAAAGGAGAATAATGTGGATAATGCAAAAGTAAAAACTTTGATTTCTGATTTGTTGAAGAATATTGGTGAGGATCCGAAAAGAGAAGGACTTATAGAAACACCACGCAGAGTTGCGGATGCATATGAGTTTCTTACATCCGGATATGATAAAAATATTGAAGAAGTTATGAACGAGGCACTGTTCAATGAGAGGTATGATGAGATGGTTCTTGTAAAGAACATCGATTTTTACAGTTTGTGCGAACATCATATGCTTCCATTTTACGGAAAAGTTCACGTGGCGTATATACCTGACGGAAAGATTATCGGTCTGAGTAAAATACCAAGAATAGTTGAAGTGTTTGCACGCAGATTGCAGGTGCAGGAAAGAATGACACAGCAGATTGCGGACACACTGCAGAAATATCTTCAACCGAGCGGTGTTGCAGTTGTCTCTGAAGCTTATCATATGTGTATGATGATGAGAGGAGTTCAAAAACAAAATTCTTCTGCGACAGCGAGTGCTGTTTATGGCGACTTTAAAGATGATCCACGCACACGCGCAGAATTTTTAAACTTAATCGGTCATAAAAATTTATAATTATGGCAAAAAAAGACGGAATATGGGTTACAGGTGCAAGCTCAGGAATAGGTAAAGCTGTTGCGCTTGAGTTTGCTAAAATCGGTTGTAATGTTTTTGTATCTGCAAGAAGAGCACAGGAATTAGAACGGCTGAAAGATCAAGCTGGCAAACAGGGTGAAAATATTTATCCTTTCCCTTGTAATGTTGCTTCACATACTAACGTAGAACAAACATATAAAAAAATCAGTAGCGAATTCGAAGTAAATTGTTTAATCAACAATGCTGGTGTTACTTCGTTTAAACATGCATCTGACAATTCAGTCAATGAAATAAATGATATTATATATACAAATCTTCTCGGCTCTATCTACGCAATTAAATCTGTCCTATCTTCATTCATAAAAAATGAATCAGGAACAATTATCAACATCCTTTCGGTCGTTGTTGATAAAGTTTTTACTAGGAGTTCGGTCTATGCCGCTTCGAAAATGGGATTGCTGGGTTATAGTAATTCACTTCGCGAAGAGGTAAGAAAAAATAATATTCGTGTTATAAATGTTATTCCCGGTGCAACTGAAACTTCTATGTGGTCACAGGAAATCAGAAAAGAAAAAGGCGAGCTTATGATGAATCCGGAAAGCATAGCACGCATTATTGTTTCTTCATACCTACAGAAAGATAATCTTGTTATGGAAGAAATTGTATTAAGACCAGTCACCGGGGATTTAGCATAAAAAAAAGCCGGCAGCATCGACCGGCATTTCGTGGAGAGAGTTTTTTAATAAATATTACTCAACCCGAACATCAACATCTCTCATCATTTTCATAATTCTCTTCTGTCTTCTTTCACCAAATTCACCTGACATTTTATTCCAATCTTTTTTCTGAGTTTCATCTAATATCTGATAAACATCCATATGATGGTTTGCAAGTGAAAGTGCAATTTGGTTTCTTGCTGAAATAATTTCATTTGTCTTAGATAGGAATTCTTCCCTGGTATAATTACCCTTATTCTTAAGCTCTGCCATTTCAATTTTTCTTTTTTCAAGATTAGCTTTCAGATCAACCATTTCCTTCTGATGAGCTAGCTTCAGAATATCAGCTTTTTCCTGCTGCTCTTCGGTTAGATTCAATTTTTGGTGAATCTGTAATTGATCCCGATCCCTTTTACGTACCATAGTTTCCTGCGCGAAAAAATCCTGGAAGACCAGCAAAGCAGAAATAATTGCTATAAGTGTGAACATCTTAATTCTCATTTTTTTACTCCTTGATTAATTATGATTTTTAATTGTTGTATTTTAGACATCATTTCCAGTTCTCAGGTTTAATGGTGAATATTTAAACCTCAAGGGATATTTTTGTGTCTAAATTTTAAGAATAGCTATAATCCGGAATGAATGTAAAAACAGATGATCATCTACTTGTTCGGGATTTCTTATCCGGAAATGAGCAGTCATTTAACATACTTGCGAGGAAGTACCAGGAACGTATTTATTGGCATGCTCGCCGAATGCTTGGTGATCATGATGATGCTCACGATATTGTTCAGCAGGTTCTTTTAGTGATGCATAGCAAGTTGAATACATTTAATTTTAGTTCAGCATTATATACCTGGATTTATAAAATAACGGCAACACGAAGTCTGAATTTGATCAAGAAAAAAAAACTGAAAAAAATATTTACGTTTAGTCCCGATGAGGCTGTTGATAGCTATGGTTACGAAAACATAATTGAGGATATTGAGGCAAAGGAAAGATTTTTAAGGATGGAAAAGCATTTAAATAGTTTACCAATAAAACAAAGGCAAGTCTTTGTAATGAGAAATTATGACGATTTACCCTATGAAGAAATATCAAACATAACAGGAAAGTCAATCGGTGCATTAAAGGCTAATTATTTTCATGCAATTAGAAAAATGAAGGAGCTGATGGAAAAAAAATGATGACTGATGAAAGAATAATAAAATATCTGGAGAACGAGTTATCCCCGGAAGAAAGAAATTCATTTGAAGTGGATTTGAATAACTCTGCTGATCTGAGAGAAGATCTCAATAAATATTTACGAGTTAAGGAAGAGACTGGAAATCTTAAAGAGTTAAAATTAAATTCGCTTTATCTCGACTCAATTTTACCTGAGTTTCGGAAAAAGCTTGATATACCTAAAACTGTATCAGTCAAAAGGAATCTTGGATATGCATTTGGGATAATGCTCATATTCATTCTTTCAATATCAATATTTAAAAACTTTTTTAGCACTGAAAATCCAGCGATAGTGCTTCAGGAGTTCACACAATCACTGAATGAAAACCAGAAAATTGAATTACTGGAGGATCTTAATGGTGATGCAGAAGTCTATAAACTCTTATCAGAAAATATTTCAGATAACGAACTAACTAATTTATTAACTACAGAAATCGAAATAAATAATGAAGTTGCCGAAGCCTATGACATCAGTTTCAATGAATTAATTGTAGGTCTTAGCCAGCAAAAAATTGATGAAATTTATACAGAAATTCTAAACAGAAAATTTTAATAAGAGGTCTAAATGAAAAATATAAATCTCAGTCTTTTAATATTAGTTATGCTTTCAACAACCTTGTTTGCACAACGAGATAAATGGCAGGATGAAGAAGCCAGAGAAAAGTTTGAGCAGCTTGAAAAAATTAAGCTTATAGAAACCCTTGAAATGGATGAGGAAACTACGCTGAGGTTTTTTGCCAGACGTTCAGAACATAGAAAACAACAGGATGAAATCCAGGAAAATATTCGGCAAAAAATTGATAATCTGGATGTGATTTTTAAAAGTGGCAGAGTTGCCACAGTAGATGAAATAAAATCAGATGTAAATGAGATAAATAATTTGCAGCTTCAATTTGATAAGGGCAGGGTGGATTTTGTTAGTTCACTTTCTGATATCCTTTCGTATGAACAGATAGCAAAGCTTATAATTTTCGAGAAAAGATTCAGAAATGAGGTTAGAAAGCTTTTAATTAAGGATCGTAGACCTCCAATAGACCCAGAATAAGCTAAAATTTAAAATCAGGGGAAAATAATTCTATCCTTAACTATAGGTTGATTTTCAAAACCTTCGGACATATTTTTACCAACCATTTTTGCGGAAGTGGTGAAATTTGGTATACACGCTATCTTGAGGGGGTAGTGCCTTAATTGGCGTGCGGGTTCAAGTCCCGCCTTCCGCACTCAATCCAAAATCAAAAAATGAAAAAGGAATAAATAGATGAACAACAACAAAGTCTTTCCGATTCTCCTGCTATTCATTCTGACTATATCCTTAGTTTCCTTTGCTCAGGAAATGAGCTCTGAAGCGGGGAAGCTTTATAATGAGGGGAATAGTCAGTTGAAAGCTGGAAATTACAATGGGGCTATTAGTAATTATGATAAAGCACTTGCAATAGAAAAAGATTATCGCATTTACTATCAGAAAGGTGTAGCGCAGAAAAAAGCTAATGATTTAACTGGTTCAAAAGCTTCATTGGAGGAATGTATAAAACTTAAGGGTGATTTTGAACCCGGCTACAATGCTTTGGGTGGTGTTTACTTTTCCATGGGGAATTATACAGAGGCCATAAATAAATTTGAAAAAGTTTTAACGCTTTCCAATAATGCAAGCGTAACTAAAAAAGTAAAGAAGAATTTGTCATTAGCTTACACTAAACTTGGCAACGACCAAATATCACAGGGTAACGCTCCAAAAGCAGTTGAGTATCTAACTAAAGCTGTTGAAAATGATAATTATGATGCAGCTTATTTATCACTTGCTAAACTTTATTCTGAATTGGGAGAATGGGATAAATGTATCTCAGCATCAGAAAATGCTTTGAAGAACAAATCTAAAATAACTTCGGGTGGTCCTAATTTTTATATGGGAGTTGCTTATAAAGGCAAAGGTGATAACCAGAAAGCAAAGGAAATGTTTGAAAAGGCAAAGCAGGATGCTACTTACAAAAAAACTGCTGAGTATGAACTCGGTTTGCTGAACTAAATCTAATTGATTTTTTAAACCCTCTTAATCGAGGGTTTTTTTATAGCTAATAAGTAATCCGGATTTGGAAAAACAAATAAATACTTCTGATATACATTCTAAAAATCTCTTGCCGCTTATTGCGGCTGCTGCAGCTCTGCGTAAAATGGAAATTTTGAAAGACCTGATTGTTCAAGCAAAAGCCAGAAAATTACCTTTTATAAAAATATATGAAGCCTTATTACAGAATTATCTCTTCACTGGATATCCTTCAGCTTTATTGTCATTAAAATTGTTGAAAGATTTGTATCCAAACAAAAGAATTCCAAAAGCTGCTGATATGAATCTATATCATTTTAGAAAAAGTGGAGAAGCAAATTGCAAAAAAGTATATGGTAACAAATTCGAGAAGCTAATTAGTAATGTTAGAAATTTCTCTCCTGACATGGCTGAGTGGCTAGTACTTGAAGGTTATGGAAAAGTATTGGGAAGAAAGAGTCTTTCACTAAAAGAACGAGAACTTTGTATAGTTGCAACTCTGGCAGCATTAAAATTTGAAGACCAACTTTATTCACACATCAATGGAGCCTTCAGAGCAAAAGCTTCAATTCAAGAAATTCGGAGTGTAATAGAAAGTCTTAGCTTGATTGGGAATAAAAATATATCTGATTTTGGTTTTAGAGTTTTGAGCAGATATCAAGAGGAAAAGGGAATGCACAAATAGCGCATTCCCATAAAAAGGATTATAAGAAGTTAAAAATTATAAATGCATCAAGTGTTACGGCGCTAATTGTGTCTTCACCATCTTCTTTGCCGGTTAGGTTGAACATTTTGTAGCTCAGATATAAATCAAGATTAATCATAGGAATTATAGTTATTTCTGAACCAATACCAACCCCGCCACCAAATCTGCTGAATCCATCAGAGCCTGGAATTTCTTGGTCGTTCACTTTGCCCTTTCCGAAATTACTATATGACAAATCCAAAGCTATGTATGGATCAAATCCGAGTGGAGCGGGAATAAAATTATATTGTGCACCGACACCAATTTCTAATATTGATTGACTATATTCTACATCACCTTCGGCTTGCACAGCTTTAAATAGTTCGGGTGGAGTAGAACCGCTTCCTGATAAAGAATGGTATAGAATAAAAGCTCTCGGTGTAAATGGAATAAGCGGTAGATCAACTTTTCCAACTACACCCGCATTCCATTCGGTGGAGTAACCAAGTCCACCTTCTGAAACTTCTTTTGTGAGAGCATCCGGTGCTAAGACTTGAGTTAATCCGCCACCCAATCCAATTTTTACTAACTGGGCGGAAGTAAATGTGGGAAGTAATAGAATGAACATAACTGCAAATGAGATTATGTTGATCTTTTTCATTTTCTCTCCATTTTAGTGATTGATTCCAATTTGGTGGTTTAAACTTAAAAATAATTGAGGATAAAAACCATTACTATCTCATTATATTTATAGAGAAGCCGACACATTCTAATCAATATCTTTAAGTGATTCTCCATATTTTATTATATCTCTTGACTTTAAGTTTAATAAAACTAATATTTAACCTCAGAATATGCAGAATTTTTAGCTAATGAAGACTTATCATTTTGAAACTATAATGAAATGTATTTCGTCCTAAACTGATATATGAACAACGGTTTAACATATCGTTATTTGATTCCAATATTTCTAAGCATCCTTTTGAGCAATCAGCTCACTTTAAGTCAAAACGTTGCTGAAGAATTTAATACTGGAATGGACAGATACAATAAACAGCTCTTTGCTGATGCTCATAAAATCTTTGAAGAAGTAATTCAGGGTTATGGAGTTGAAGATGAAATGTACGCTTCAGCGAGATATTATTCCGCTAACTCACTTTTAAAGATGGGAAAGAAAAATGAAGCAGCTGCAGGTTTCGAATTTATCGTAAATAATGTTGTTTGGTCAAAATTCAGAGAGGAATCGTTATTCACACTTGGATTAATTTATTTTGATATTGAGAGATATGCACTCAGCAGAAAAAATCATTTATTATTAATTTATCAATATCCTAACAGTGATTATATTGGTTCATCGATGTACTGGGTTGGAGAATCTTACGCGGCGGAAGGAAAACTTGATGAAGCGATTGATTTTTTAACTCAAGCAATTGAGGACAAATCCAGTAACCGATTTCAAGATCACTCACTCTACGCCCTTGCCAGTGTCTATGAAAAAATGAAAGACTACCAGAACGCAGTTAAATATTACGATCAACTGTTAACATACCATTCCAGCAGCCCTCTCGCTCTTCAGGCTCAGGTTAGAATTGGTGTTTGCTATTTCTATTTGAAGGATTACTATAATTCAATTCTCGAGCTTAACAATCCTACGCTGCAGGATCTTCCGAAAGAGAACCTTGCAGAGGCTTTGTACTTACTTGCTAACTCTCACTACAGAGTTGAAGAATATGCAAATGCAGCAAATACATACTCGGAAATAATTGATCGATTCCCACGTTCACCGGTTTACCGAAATGCTCAGTATGGTTTAGCCTGGTCTCTGTTCCAACAAAATAAATACAATGAAGCGTATAATGTATTTAATAATCTTTCGCAGGGCGACGATTCAACAGCTATCAAGTCATTTATCTGGAAAGGCGAGTCAAAGAGATATTCTGGAAATCCGAATGAAGCATTAATTATTTTTGAAGATTTTCTCAAGCGATATCCAGATCATCCATCAGCTTCATTGGTGGAAAGCCTTATTGGTTTGATTTACTTTGATCAAAACAAGTTTGAGCTTTCATCGCAGTATTTAACAAATGCTACTTCTTCTGACGATCCCGTAACTCGTGCAAAAGCATTCACAATGATTGGCGAAATTGAGCTTAGAAATAAAAATTACATTAAAGCTCGCGGCAATTTTGAACCTGCTATCAGAATTACCGAAGCTGAAAATGAAGTACACCAGAGAGCCCTGCTAGGTATGGGTGTATCGCTTTATCATCTTGGTGATTATGAAAAAGCTGCAGATTATCTGAGAGATGCTGAGAATATTAATCCAGCTTTTGAAACCGATAAAATTAATTTTTATATGGCTGAGAGTTACTTCAGTTTGGGAAAATTTCAGGAAGCATTATCCCGCTATAATTCTATTAAAAGCACTGAAGTTGATTATGTTAAACAAGTAACCTATTCAAAGGGATATTGTAATTTTAATCTTGGCAGTTATTCGAACGCTGCTTATCAGTTCTCTGAATTTATTGATCGATATCCTGATGATTTCAGAATCACTGATGCAAAATTGCGATTAGCTGATAGCTACTTTGGATCGAGGAATTTTGCTGCAGCAAGCAGGATTTTTAAGCAGTTATTCCAATCAGGAAAATATTCTTCAGATGACCCTTATGCTTATTATCAGTATGCTCAAGCATTATATAAATCAGGTGAGACCAATGCTGCAATTAATGAATTTCGGAATCTTCAACAAAAATTTCCTGATTCTAAATATGCTGAAAACTCTCTGTTTACTGTTGGATTTATCAAGTTCCAGGAAGGAGAGTTCAAAGAAGCAATTAACGATTTCAGATATGTGCTTGAGATATATAAAAACTCCGCCCTTAAGCCTGTGGTTTTCTATTCGATCGGTGATGCATATTTTAATCTTGGGATTTACGATTCAGCAATAGTGAACTATCGAAATGTCTTAACCAAATTTCCAGCATCTGAATATGTTTTTGATGCAATAAATGGAATGCAGTATAGCTATGTTGCGATGGGCAGACCGGATGAAGCTATTAATCTTATTGATAGATACACAAGCCAAAATCCGAACTTAAAATTTTCCGATTTGATCTTTTTCAAAAAAGGAGAAATATATTACAGCCAGCGTGATTACCAGAATGCTAAAACAAGTTACCAGGAATTTCTGGTTAAATATCCAAGAAGCTCCTTCGTTCCCGAAGCATATTATTGGCTCGGTAAAAGTTCACAAAACTTAAAGCAAGATGATGAAGCTATATTCTATTTTAATAAAGTATTTGAAATTTATCCCGGATCTGAATCCGCAGCTGTCTCTGTAATTGAACTTGGTAAAATGTATGAAGCTAATGGAAATTACCAGGCTTCAATTAAAGTCCTGGAACAAGCTTCAACTAAATTAAAGGATTCGCCGCGACTTCCTGAAGTATTGTTCATCAAAGGCACAGCTTACATCAAAATGGATAATGTTCAAAAGGCATATGGAACTTTTGAAGAGTTAGCAATGTATCACCGCGAAACTATTTTTGCTGATCAAGCCAAGTTTGAAATGGGTCTTATTGATATGGCAACAGGCAGGTACGATATTGCTGACAAACATTTTTTGGATGTAGCAGAAAAAAGAACAGATGATTTGGGTGCAAGATCGCAGTATTATTATGGATTGTCATTCTTCGATCAGGGAAAATATTCAGAATCAATTTCTGCATTAGTAAGAGTTAGGACAGTTTATTCACAGTATGAACCATGGCTTTCACGTTCGTATCTGCTTCTTGGTGATTGTTATGTCAAGCTAAATGATAAAAGACAGGCCGAAGAGATGTATAGAGTTGTGGTTACGAAACACAAAGGTAACGAACTCGGAGAAGAGGCTAGACAAAAAATAAGTAAACTCAAATGATGAAATATTTTTTAACAATATTATTTTTATTAACCTCTTTGTGTTATTCACAGGATACAAATCCAAATGTTGAACTGCCTGATTTTGTTATTTTTGGCCAGGACATAATCTCGGTAAGAAAAGTAGATAAACTTAAACCCGATTATATTTCAACTGTGTCAGACGAATTTTTAAAACCTGCCTATAAACCCGATTATCTTGATCTTGCTGACATTTCAAATCCGGAGGAAGCTGAGTTGTCCCTACTCGATTCCGCTGATTACAGAAAAGGATTTATTGAACTTAAAGCTGGTCTTTATCAACTACCGG
The DNA here is from genome assembly GCA_014860115.1 of Ignavibacteriaceae bacterium. GTDB lineage: Bacteria > Bacteroidota > Ignavibacteria > Ignavibacteriales > Ignavibacteriaceae > IGN2. Next base: position 1,860 of record JACZKK010000100.1, on the reverse strand, counting down.
CTGGAGAGGTGAATTACACTTTCCCTTACACCGGAGGAATGATTCACGGATTTATCAAAGGTTTGAATCAGCTTGAATATATTGATAATAGTGATAGACAATACTTAGAAGGTTCACTCGATATTGATTATTCTCTTCCAACCAGTTCCAGGGCAATGCCTGGGACAAAGTTCAGCCTTAGCGGTGATCACACCAAAAATATATTTAAATTTTTCGGTTCGATTGATCCGGAAAGAAAAAGATACCTGAATATGGGAAATGCATCGGTTGGGATTCAAGATCTTTATATGAAAGAATTTATTTTTGATTTGAATAGTGGAGGAGATTTTACTTATCTGGATGACGAAAAATTTAATGAATCGCTGTTTTATGCAAAAGCTTTCGGAAGATTAAAACTAAGCAATTTCAGTTTAGGTGTTAAAGCAGCCTACCAGCATCAAATCTTAACTACTGAATCATTATCAGAATTTAAAACCAATTCATATTTTTTCAGACCCACAGCATCTCTTGAAATTTTCAAGAAAGTAATGCTTGAAGCAGGTTTCACATTTTCAGCATCTGGTGGCGATAAGCTAAACGGACTTTACGCATCAATTAGTGCTGAAGTTGCAAAGAACTTAATTCTATTTGGTGAATACTCACCCGAAGGCGAAAACATTACTGCAGGCAAATTTTTGCGAAACAATTTCTACTATGATCAGCAGGATTTAAATAGAGTGTTTCTGAAAAAGAAAAATAAATTAAGAGCAACTCTCAAGTATGAATATGACAAGTATTATCAAATAGATGGCGGAATAGAATTTTATGATGCTGATAATTTTCCATTCTATAATAATCCTGATAGCTCTGGATTCTTCAATGTATCAGCAATAGATGCTACCAGTTGGGATTTTTTCCTCAATATGCTTTACCATCTTGGACCCTACGGATATTTTTATGGATCAGTAAACTATCTAAATGTTCAGGATCCTGATTCAAGAAAAGTTCCATACTATCCCGGAGTAAAGGCGTCGTTAATTTATGGATATGATTTTTCGAAGGATTGGAATGGTGAAGTTAAACTCAGCTATCTGTCGGACAGATATGCCGATCTTGAAAACTCTGATGAGAGAAAGTTACCGAGTATCTTTAACCTTGGCTTGAAGATCACTTACACAATTCAAAGGAATTTTGGTGTATTTTTTGAACTAAATAATATATTTAATACTAAAGAAGCAATTTGGGAAGGTTTCCAGGAAAAACCAATTGATGTACTTTTAGGATTTAATTATTTCTTTGATTGATAACAGTAGTTTTTTTTAATTAGTTTTGTTGCAAGAAAGTTAGTTTACAGTTAGATCTAAAACATAAAAAGTATATTTAAAGATGATAGCACAGGATGAACTTTTAAAATATGTAGCCGGGCGATGTGGAATTTCTCCGGAAATATCAAACTACTTTTTTGAAGTATTCATAAATCGTTTAAGCAGTAGATTAAAAACTGGTGAGGTCATCCAGTTTGATAATTTAGGATATTTTCAAAAGCGACACTGCAGAATTCCTGCAGAGAAAACTGACAGTAAATCATCCAAAGGATCCCATCTGCTGCCTTTGATTTTGTTTTCTGATGATCCTGAAATCCAAAATGATTTAAAGACTTTTACATATTTCGGAATTCCAGATATTAAAACTCTCTGGGAGGAAGACAAAGATTTAGAGTCGAGTTTAAAAGCAGGAGAATTTTCACCACACACCACCAGGAGCCAGCTCATTAATTCATTTGCTACGAAGGCAGAAGTAATTATTAGCGGGCTTAAAAAAAATGACAAATTTTTTGAAGAAGAATTTATATTCCCATTTGGCTTTAAACCAAAATTCAAA
>JACZKK010000099.1 GCA_014860115.1 Ignavibacteriaceae bacterium | reverse complement strand
GAGTAATGAATTACAAATGATATTATTAAAAGATCAGTAATTATCTGCAATTCAAGAAATGCAAGCTCCTGGTATTCATTTTTGAAAGGGAAATGTCTGGCAATAAAAAAATATAGAATATTTATTGCGAGAAGAATAACTGCGATGTTTGTGATTTCATCAAAACCGATTTTAAATCCAAACATTTTATCAGCAACCGGGACACAAAATAGTAGCGCCATGATAGATAACCATCTCAGATTAATCAGCCAGGCTAATCTTTCTTTAAGTGATGCTACCGTATGAAACGGAAGCTTAGCGCTTATCGATGCACTTAAATCAAACTTTATCACAGAAAAACTTCTCTATAGCTATTTGAACCGGTTCTGATAAGCCCTGATTGTAATTGGTTCTTAGAGGCTGAATTCCAATAAACAGAAAATTCATTTGCTGTTGGTTAAGCAGATAATCCTTTATCATTCTTATTGAAAATGTATGCGTGCTGAATTCAGTTTGATCAATTTCCTCATCATTAAATATCTTTATATCACCTGACGAACCATTCCATTCCGCAGCATCAATAAACACAATAATGTCTGGATTATAATTAAGAATGGTCTGGAGGTGGTTTTCAGGATTCCTTCCTGCCACTATGAAGTGAGAATTTCTAAACTCTTTTTGAGATTTAATTCTTTCAACAAGTATTAAGCCCGCTGCATCATCAGCTCTGAGTTTATTTCCTAATCCAACAAATACAATTCTATCCTGCTGATATATCGAAAGTTCATCTGTTAAATGCGTAAAATTCATCTTCAACCACAATCTTATGACGGCATTTAGGACAGACTTCCTTTATCTGATCTTCTCTTCTAATTTTTGATTTGGCATTAGAGGGTTCTAAATCAAAAAACTCTCTCTGAATATTCAGAAGAAAATTAGGATGTGCATATGCTTTCGCACCAAGCTTTTCTCTTATCCATTTGATTTGATCGGTCGGTGCAATCATTGAGCCGCAGGCCTCACAGAGTAAAATATCTTTTTCAACTTTTTCAAAGATATTCGGATCATTTTTATCCATAGTTGCAAAAGAATATTCAGTACTGAGTAAAACGCCTTTTTGAGTAATGCAATGTTCTTCGCATTGTCCACAATGTATACAGGAACTATAATCAATCTTAAGTGTCCGTAGTAAATTTGTTAAATCATCGATTACAGTAATCGCACCTGCCGGACAAACCTGTGCGCAGGTTCCGCAGCCGACACAATCATCATTATGATACCTGGGAAAACCTCTGAATTCCTCTGCAGGCTTATATCCTTCAGCAGGAAATTTTGTTGTATAAGGTTTTGAGAAAAAAGATGTTAAGGCTTCTTTAATTTCTCTTATTTTAGGAAGATACATAGTATTGCTCCAAACTTTTTATTTCAAACTTTGACTTCTTCTTTAAGAGTTTCTTCTTTCAATTCTTTGTCTTCTTCATATTTATCAACGACGGATATTTTTGCTAATGGTATTTTACTTCGATGAGCTGCTCTTGCCACAGCATGTGCTGCAGTAGGTGCTGCAAGGATTATGAACACAATTCCTATTAAAGCTTTAAATCCAAAACTTGTAAAGCCCTGCATTACTATTACGCCAAGTAAAATTCCCATCGAGCCAAAAGTAACACACTTAGTTGCTGCCTGAAGCCTGTTGTAAACATCGGGAAGACGAACAAGCCCAAGAACTCCAAGAAAATCAAATGCAATTCCGATGCAGATTAAAATAATTCCAATTGTATCAATCATCTAACTGCCTCCCTTCCAGAACTTTTGAAAAGGCAAGTGTTGCAATAAGACTGAGCAATGCCCAGATAAGTCCCACATCAAGAAAAAAAGATTCATCATAATAAAGACTTAATAATGCTGTTAATCCTATTATCAGAATTCCAAGAATATCAACAGAAACTATTCTGTCTGCTGCAGTTGGTCCGATAATTACTCTGATCAGTACAAGAAGTGAGCTGAAAAGAATCACATTTATCAACTGAAGCATCAATTCACCTTCGTAAATAAAAAAGTTAAAGTAGAAGAAAGCTGCAAATATGATCAGTCCGATTGTCCATTTCAGAATTTTCATTCAAACACCTCCGTAAGGGTTTTTTCAAATCTGTTTCCTATCTCTTCTGTCGCTTCATCAATATCCTGTGTTTTTACATTTATCCAGTGGATGTATAGTTCTTTCTTCTGCTCGTTGATATCAATCGTTAGTGTTCCGGGAGTAAGAGTGATTGAATTGGAAAGAACAGTTATTGCAGAATCTTTTGTGAGCTTTGTTTTGATTTTTACTATTCCCGGTTTAATAGGAAGCATTGGATGAATAACAAGATAAGCTACTTCAAGATTTGCTTTTATCATTTCCCAGAAAAATTTAAGAATGTAAAAGAGAAAATGAATAACTCTCTTTACAGGATGCTGACTTTTTTCCGTTGTAATTAAAAAGTGTCCGGCTAAAAATGTAATCAGCAATGAGATTGCTATGCCTATTAAAACTTCCTGATAGTTTTTGATATCAGTCAGCGCAAACCAGACAAGCAAAGCAAAAACGAAAACAATAATTCTGCTTTTAGTTTTAGTTTCCATTCATACCTCCAAGTACAAGCTGAATGTATTCGGTTTTATCTGCTATCACTTTTACAACAGGATCAAGAGTTACTTCCTTAATTCCTGGCACAACCATCAGGCTTGTTAAGATGCATAATACAGCAAGTGTTATCATCGCTGAGTTCATTCGCCAGCCGATTTTATTTTCAGATGAGTCTATTACCGTTTCGCCTTTGAATCCGTAGCGCTGAACTTTCATAAAAGAAGCCAACGTTAACAAGCTGCCGATTATTGCAAAGACTGCATACCAGGGTAATCCGGCCTGCAGAGCAGCAATTATGATTATTAATTTGCTGAAGAATCCATTGAACGGCGGAATACCTGAAATTGAAAGTGAAGCGATCAGAGAAGTTTGTGATGTTGTAGGAAGCAGCTTCATCAGATTTCCCATCTTTCTTAAATCGCGTGTACCAAGTGCCATTTCAACAGAACCAGCATTGTAGAACAAAAGTGATTTAAATATAGCATGATTAAACAGATGAAATATTGCGCCGAGTATTCCAAGTGGAGTTGCAATACCCATTCCCAACAAAATGTATCCAATCTGACTGATGCTGTGATAAGCCAAAAGCCTCTTCATATCCCATTGACCAATTGCGAGAAATACTCCGACGATAATCGAAATTGTTCCGAGAACTAAAAATATCTTCATAAATACTTCAGGTGCATTGAACACGTTATAAAAAATTCTCAGCATAACATAAATTCCAAGTGCCTTAATCAGCACGCCCGAAAGCATTGAAGAAATTGGTGCAGGTGCGGATGAATGAGCGTCGGGAAGCCAGGCATGAAAAGGCATTGCGGCAGCCTTTAAACCGAATCCGGCAATAAATAATCCACCAATCCAGAAGATAACTTTCTTATCAACAGCAGGCAGCACTTCTGCAACCTTAGCCATGGTTAATGTTGATGTTGCGCTATAGGTCACTGCAATTCCGGCAAGTATAAGAAATGAAGATACCGAACCCATAACTGCATACTTAAATGCAGCTTCAAACTCTTCGGCTTTGCTGCCGTAAGCAACAAGTGCAAAAGCTGAGAAGAGTGCAATTTCCATAAACACATACAGATTGAAGAAATCGCCGGTTATTATAACTCCGTTCATTCCTGTTACAAGAAGCATAAACAAAGAATAATATTTCCAATCCATCGAAAGATGGCGGATATACTGTATGGAGAAAATCAATGATGTGAATGAAATAATACTCACCATAACCAGTATGAATGAAGTCAGCGCATCCTGAACGAGAACTATTCCATACGGAATTGACCATGCACTCATTGAATAGGTAATAGTTTCTTCTTTCATTGAGATAAACGAGAACAGCGAAAGAATAAGTAATGCACTGACGGCTATAACACTTAGTATCACTGCCCAGTTATCTTTTTTTCCTGCAATAAGAGAAATCAAAAATGCTGCAAGCAGAGGAATAATTATGTAATAAGGAAGTATCATCCTTTTAACCTCCTTATCTGTGTTATATCGAACGTCTCATATTTCTCAAAGAGCTTAATAGCTAAAGCCACAAGCATTGCTGTAGTTCCAAGTTCAATTACAATTGATGTTAATACTAATGCCTGCGGAAGCGGATCAACCATTTGTGATACCTCTTTCCCTTTTGCAAGTATCGGATAAATCGATCCTTTACGATATGCAAATAGAATAAGTAGAAGATTTACAGCATAGCCAAGTATTCCGATTGAGAGAATAATTTTTATCAAATCTCTTTTTGTCAGAACGCCGTAAAGACCGACTAACAGTAAAACAAAGCAAAGAAGGTATACAATCATATTTTATTCTCCTTTCACAGTTTTAGATCCGGCTAAGACCCAGGCTACTAAAAAGAGCGACATTCCAACCTTAATACCAATAATTATGTTAAGCGGAAGTATTGTGCCTGCACTTAGCAATGCAAACAGCTCACCTTTGGTAATGAAGTTTGCAAGGAACGCTCCGCCAATAGATATACCAAGAATGCCAATTACTAAAAACAACGTAGCACTTGCTGATTCCAGGTCATGAAGAAAACCAATGTTCAACCAATCAGATGTAAACTTTCTTCCGTAGGCAAGCATAACATTCAGAAATGCAAGAGCTATTATTACGCCGCCGGCAAATCCACCGCCGGGTGAAAGATGTCCATGAAATATTATATAGATCCCATATAGTAATATCATCCACACACTGATCCGCGTAACGGTTTTTACGATTAATGTCATACCATCATTTTGCCGCATGACTGAACTCCGTTTTATCTTTTTTTGATTTGGTTTTTATTCTGAGGATGGTAAATGCACCGAGTATTGCTGTAAATAAAACGGTAATTTCACCTAAAGTATCATAAGCTCTGTAATCTAAAATGATTGAGCTTACCAGGTTTGCTGCGCCTGTATCCTGAGCTCCCTTATCCAGGTAGTATTGTGAAGTTGTCATCAAAGGTTCACCGAAAGGCGGAAGAAGTTCAAATACTGAAACGCTGAAAATAAAAATTGCCGCAAGTGTAATAACAGTTATTCCTGCAAGAATTTTATTAATTCGTGATGGCTCCTCCTTGTGATATTCTTTTCCCATGAATGCCTTCACAAGAATTATGAGTGCAAATATTTCAAAAAGGAATTGAACAATCGCAAGATCTGGTGCCTGAAGGAAAAGGAATGAAAGTGAAACACCAAGTCCAACAACACCTATTGCAACAATTGATGAAAGAACATCCTCCATCTCTAAAGCAGCAATGGATGCGATTATCATTACTATAAGAATAAATATTAACCAATACTCTACAGGCATTTAATCCTCCGGGAAAACTATTTCTATTTAAAAAATTGTAACCCTAAATCAATAACGGGAACTCATCCCCCGTCCCCTTCTCTTCAAAAGAGAAGGGGTGGAATACTTTTCAAAGTCCCTCACTTTTCAAGAGAGGGACCTGCCTACTGTCAGGCAGGTTTAGGGTGAGTTCCATTTTAATGCAACTATACCACTAACATTATTATCAAAAACCCGACAACTATATAAAGAACATAAAGCTGAAGCTGACCGGGGTGTGCTTTTTGCAAATAACCTGAGAATGAAAAAGTAAATTCTCTTCCCATTTCATAAAGATCGAAATACTTTTTCTCAGCATAGTTATAAATTGATTTAAGCACCGTGAAATTTCTTACTTCATTATAAAACTCTGTTCCTGCGATACGGAATTTTTCTAAAGCAGGCATTCCACCTACATACACATCATCGTATCGAACTTTAGCAGTTAAACC
>JACZKK010000098.1 GCA_014860115.1 Ignavibacteriaceae bacterium | reverse complement strand
ATGAAGATGGTTAAACCCGGTATCTATGAACAAAAGATTGCCGGCATGATTGAAGGCATTGCTCTGTCTCTTGGTTACGGACTTTCTTTCAGGCCAATTGTATCAGTGAATGGTGAAACTTTACATAACCACTACTACGGAAATCTCATTGAAGATGGTCAGTTACTAGTGAATGATTCCGGTGCAGAAAGTAAGCTTCATTATGCAAGTGATATAACCAGAACTATTCCGGTGGGCGGAAAATTCACTCAGAAGCAAAAAGAAATATATACAATTGTACTCAACACAGAATTAAATGCCATACAATCAGTTAGACCAGGAATGAACTTTAAAGATATTCATCTGCAAGCTGCATTTGATATTGTTACGGGGCTTCAGGAAATTGGTTTAATGAAAGGTAATCCACAGGACGCAGTTAACGACGGGGCTCATTGTTTGTTTTTCCCACACGGATTGGGACATATGATGGGGCTTGATGTTCATGATATGGAAGCACTCGGAGAGCAATATGTCGGATATGATGAGAACACACAGCGTAGCGAAGAGTTTGGGTTAAAATATTTAAGATTTGCAAAAAACCTTCAGCCTGGATATGTTTTTACAATCGAACCGGGAATTTATTTTATTCCTGAGTTGATTGATATGTGGAAGGAAGAAAACAAATTCGGAGAATTCATTAATTATGATATGGTGATTGATTACAAGGACTTCGGCGGGATAAGAATTGAAGATGATGTTCTTGTTACTGAGGATGGTTACAGAGTTCTCGGATCAAACCCAATACCCAAGTCGGTTGAAGAAGTCGAAGCACTGGCTTCCAGTAAATAGCATTTCAAAAAGCCCGGTTGAGCCGGGCTGATTTATTCTTTTTAATTCCAGTGATTAAAATTTCTCATCTTATAAAAACTTATCAAATAATAATAAAAATCTGAATTCTAATTTGAATTGAAAAATATTCTTATAACCTGCTTTTTTTTATTCATCTTTAATCCAATTATTATTCCACAATCTTTATCATCCACATCATACCATCCTCTATCAAACGCTTTCGGAATTACAGTTGAAGTGGGCGGATCAATTCCGAAGACAGATTATAAAATTGATGAATTAGATATCATTAGCAGATTGTTACTTGAATATTATTTTCCTTCGCGCTCAATTCACGCATTTGGACTAAGGTTAATTGGCGGTGGTGGTTTTCTGAGTGGAAAAGTTTTCAGTAACGAAATAGTATACCCGCCGGCTCCAAATAATTTCAGAACAGGTTTGCTTTTTCTTGGTGGAGGTTTTGTTTATGCTATAAGACTCGGTACCGGAGTACCGTATGCTTCAGCTACTATGGCTTATACAACCTTCGACCCAGGAGATGGTAGTGGCAATCAATTGCCTAATAATCAGTTTTCAATCTATAGTAAAAATACAATTACATATTCGGGTGAAGCGGGTGTAAGGTTTCCATTCAGTGATATTTGGAGTCTCAATATTGGAGTTAACATTAACTTTTCAAACACAGATTATCTTGACGATATCAAAACTGGTAATAATAATGATGCATTCATCGGTTTCTTTACAGGAGTTTCTCTTTATCTGGGAAAAAACTTAGATAAGGATAATGATGGAGTTGATGATGATATCGACTTATGTCCCGATACACCTGAGGGTACTGAAGTTGATGAATTTGGTTGTAGTGTAATAGAAACTGCACTCGAAGTGGTCACTTATGATAGTTCAAAAGATAATTTTATTTCAAATGGAATTTTCACGGACGGAACTTCATTTTGTTTCCAGGCTGATATTTTCAAGGATATAAATGAAGCTGAAAATTTACAAAAGAAAATTATTTCTATTGGTTATAATTCAGATATTTTCAAAATGCAAATTGGTAGTTCCGATTGGTATTCTGTGAGAGTTGGATATTTCACTTCATATGAGGAAGCACAGGTTCACAGAGAGAATTTTTTCAGGCAAAACAGGTCAAAACTAAAATAGTTGGATGAGTTATTTTTTATTTTTTTCGGAAAGCTTATCCCAATTTTATCAACATCCAATTTCTTACAAATAATTAACACCTAAAAATTTCCAACCAACTATCTCCGACTACCTACTCCCCACCGGCGTATGTGCAATTGCAAACTCCCGTCCGGCTTTCAATGCATCTATATTCAGTTGAACAACTTTCTCCCCTTTCCTGCCGAAGATTTTCTTAATACCTATTTCAAGACTTTCGTAAGGAAGATCAAGAAATGGAGATGATGCGCCAAGCATTACAATATTTGATGAACGTGGTGATTTTACCTGTCGTGCAATTTCATCTGCGTTGATTGCAATATGATGAGGAAGCTTTTCTATTTCTGCGAGGAGGACATTCATATCCGGGTAATCAGGTATGTTTATAAATGGTGTCGTGTTTGTAACCAGCCAACCGTTTTCTGACAGCCACGGTAAATATCTCAATGACTCCATCGGCTCAACAGATATTATCAAATCTGCTTTGCCGAGTGGAATAAGATCGCTGGCAATTTCATTTTCTGAGATTCTTAAATGGGACTGAACAGCACCGCCACGCTGGCTCATTCCGTGAACTTCTGCCTGTTTTAAGTAAAGATGATTTTCAAGCGCTGCCATTCCAATTGTTGCAGCTATTGACAGGATTCCCTGTCCTCCGACTCCTGAAAGTATAATGTCCGATTTCATAACTTAACCTCCCCGGTTCTTACTTTACCTTCTTTCTTATTTTTCGCTACCGATTGCACAATACACTCTCTTCTTGGAATTATTACTGATACACCTTCATAAAGTAATTCCTCACGTAACGTCTTAACCATTTCTTCGTGATATTTTGGCAATGGAGTCAGAACTTTAACGTGCTCGGTTTTAACGCCCAGGCCAATGCAAATTTCTTCAAGCCTTCCTGTAGCGTGAGAAGCTTGTCCTCCTGTCATTGCTGTTGTTGCATTATCAGAAATTATAATTGTAACCGGAGTATTTTCATAAACGCAGTCAAGTAATGCCGTCATTCCGCTGTGAGTGAAAGTTGAATCGCCGATAACAGCGATTGAGGGACGAACTCCTGCATCTGCGGCACCTTTTGCCATTGTAATAGATGCACCCATATCCACGCAAGAGTTAATTGAATTCCATGGCGGAAGAGCACCAAGTGTATAACATCCTATATCTGAAAAAACTTTTTGCTTACCGAATTCTCTCATCGTTTCATTTAATGCATTATAAATATCCCGGTGGCTGCATCCTGAACATAACTCGGGAGGACGATTCGCAACAACCTTCGGGACAGGCAATCCTTGTTTTACTTCTTTGCCAAGTGCACTCGCTACTATGTCAGGATTTAATTCACCATCCCGAGGAACCGTTCCATTTAATCTTCCAATAATTTTCGAGTTGATATTAAGAAATCCTTTCAACTGTTCTTCTACAAAAGGATAGCCATCCTCGAGCACAAGAACTTTTTCACATTCATCTACAATTTTTTCTACCTTAGAAAACGGCAATGGATATTGATTTATCTGAAGAACAGGATGAGGACAACTTTTAGACGGATAGTTTTCTTTTAAATAATTGAAAGCAATTCCACAGGCAATTATACCCAACGATTTATCTCTCCCAGGAATAAATGTATTATAGACTGAGTGCTCTGATTCCTGCTCAAGCAGAGATTGAATAGAAAGCAATCCTTTGTATCTCTTCCTTGCATTTGATGGAAGAAGAACAAATTGGATGGGGTCTTCAGGATAAGTAAGCGGGTTTTCATTCTTGAGTTCTCTTCTCTCAATTCCGGATCGTGAATGTGAAAGTCTGGTAGTAATTCTTATCATTACAGGAATTTTAAATTTTTCAGAAAGTTCAAAACCTTCGTAAGCCATATCGTAAGCTTCCTGCTGGTTTGCAGGTTCAAGAATAGGTATCATTGCGAACTTACCGAAAAAACGAGAATCCTGTTCATTCTGTGATGAATGCATTGAAGGATCATCAGCTACAGTAACAATCAATCCGCCATTAACACCTGTTATAGCTGAATTAATAAAAGCATCAGCGGCGACATTTAATCCAACGTGTTTCATGCAAACCATCGCACGTTTACCGGCATAGCTCATTCCCAATGCAGATTCCATAGCGGTCTTTTCATTTGCAGACCATTGGCTATGAAGTTTTCTATCTCTCGCTGTTTTATTATGCTGAACGTATTCGGTTATTTCTGTGGAAGGTGTTCCAGGATATGCATATATACCGGACATTCCCCCATCAATAGCACCCTGAGCAATTGCTTCGGCTCCAAGGAGAAGAAGTTTATCCATAATTCCCTCTTGTTTTACTTTTATCGAAAAGGTTCCCGATTTGCGGAAAGCGAATAATTTCTACTCTAAAAATAAGAAAAGGAAGTCCTCACCCCAACCTTATATCTAAGAAAAAACTGACTTTAGGATTAAATAACTAACAGATTTTAAGTGTTACTTTAACTGAAGTTTACTCTCGAACTCAAGCAGTCTGGGATTGTCAGGAGATTTTTTATTTAACTGATCAAATAACACTTTTGCTTTTTCCGCTTCTCCCGATTCGAAATAGAGTTCAAGCAAATTAATCTGAGGATTAATATAATTAGGAAAATATTTACGAACTTTTTCATATTGTTCAATTGCGCTCTGAAGATTTCCCATTGCCTTATATGAGGCAGCTACATTCTGAATAATAATTGGATTAAAAGGTGCAAGTTCCTCTGCAGATAGATTATTCTTCAATGCCTCGGAATGTCTTCCCATATAAGAATTAGCTATACCTCTGTAATAATCAACCGGTTGTTTTGCTGCGTCAAGCGGATAAAATATTTCCGATACTTTTTCCAGCTTTTGCAACATGAGTGGATATTGTCGTCGCTCCTTCAAATAGATTGCCTGTCCATAACTTAATTCTGATTTCAGTTTAATATATGATACACTACACCCGAGAATTATCAATGCACCCAATACCCACTTAAAGTAATTCAAATTAATATTAAAAGGTTTATTGCTTTTTTCATTTGATGAAATTAATGCAACTCCACTCACCACTGCTGCAAGGAAGTATGAAGCAAATTTATAGTTGGGAAAGGAAACGAAGGAAAAACCAAAAGTTACCAGAAATGTTATAAGTAGCGGAAAATATTTTTCATTCTTTTTACTTTTATTGAACAGAGTCAATGCAATTGTAAAAAAGATTAAAATAAAAATTATCGCTGCGGGTATACCACTTTCAGCAAAGACTTCGAGAAAATCATTATGAGCATGAATATTATGAACGAGGAGAAGATTTTTATCATTAAAATATTCACCAAAATATTGAGGGTAGTAACCGCTCCACTTGTATAAACCTATACCAGTAAATGGTTCCTCTTTTATCATTTGAATGGAAGCATCCCAAAAATTCAATCGCAGTATATTGCTCTTGAACTCTTCATCAAAAAAACTTTCAGCAGTCGATTTAAGATCGGGTCTCTCGCTCACTTTAACAGGAATTAGAGAAATGAGGAAT
>JACZKK010000097.1 GCA_014860115.1 Ignavibacteriaceae bacterium | reverse complement strand
CCGAGAATTTTACGAACACTTTACACATCTCTGATTGACAGAACAATTTTTGTTCTTTGGCGTGCAATTGTTTTTGCAATACCGGCTGGAGTGGTTATCTGGATTGTTGGCAATGTAACAATAGGTAGCGAATCGCTTGCTAATATTTTCATCAACTGGATAAATCCATTTGCATTTATTTTAGGTTTGAATGGAGTGATATTTCTTGCATACATAATTGCAATACCCGCTAATGAAATTGTTATACCTTCTATTTTGATGTTAACAGTTGCGAATCTTGGTCTTGCTGGTGTTGGCGCTGGAAGCGGTGTGATGTTTGAACTTGATTCCGTTGCAGATACTGCAAATATTCTTCACGCTGGTGGATGGACTTTATTAACCGGAATAAATTTGATGATATTCAGTTTGCTTCATAATCCCTGTTCAACAACTATATATACAATTTATAAAGAAACAAAAAGTGTAAAGTGGACTCTGGTTTCAACCTTTCTGCCAATTGCAATGGGATTGGTTGTTACTTTTTTTGTTACTCAGATTTGGAGATTGATCGCAGGTTATTAATTTTAAGTTATGATTTTTATAACTGGTGATACTCACGGTGAAATAGATATAAGAAAATTCAATTCTAGAAATTTTTCTGAACAAAAGAATCTTACTAAATCAGATTTTATGATTATTGCCGGTGATTTCGGACTACTTTGGGATACTAGCAATGAATGTAAGTATTGGCTTAATTGGCTATCGGAGAAAAATTTTACAACACTTTTTATTGATGGCAATCACGAAAATTTTGAATTACTCAACTCGTATCCAGTAATCAATTGGAATGGTGGCGAAGCACATAAAATAACAGATAGCGTGGTTCATTTAATGAGAGGTCAGGTTTTTGTTCTAGAAGGATATAAGTTTTTTACGTTCGGTGGTGCTAAATCGAGTGATATAGAATTTAGAAAGGAGGGTATCACTTGGTGGAAAGAAGAAATGCCTAATCAAGAAGAGTATGATGAGGAAGTAAAAAATTTAAAATTTAATGATTGGAAGGTTGATTATGTCATTACACATACGTGCCCTATTGAAATTCAGGAAATTTTAAAAGAAAGATTTAATAAGAACTTAGAGTTTACTGAGCTTAATCGGTATCTGTCTAAAATAGATTTGAAAACCACATACAAGCATTGGTATTTTGGACATAACCATCTTGATGAAAACTTGACAGATAAACACACAATTATTTATAACAACATTATTAGGATAAATTGAAGAAAACATACCGACTTATTTCCTGGAACGTAAACGGAATTCGTGCAATCCAAAAAAAAGGATTTTTAGACTGGTTCAAAAAAGAAAACCCGGATATTCTTTGTCTTCAGGAAACAAAAGCTCATCCTGAGCAATTGGATGAAGCTTTAAAAAGTGTTGAAGGATATGAATCTTATTTTTCATCAGCCGAAAAGAAAGGATACAGCGGAGTTGTTACTTATACAAAGCTCAAACCTCTAAGTGTTCAGAACGGACTTGGGGTTAAAAAGTTTGACAGCGAGGGTAGATTCATCATAACCGAGTTTGATGAATTCACGCTGTTCAATATTTACTTCCCAAATGGTAAAGCTTCGGAAGAACGGCTTCAATATAAAATGGAATTCTATGAAACATTTCTGAAGCACTGTAAAAAGCTTCTCAAAGAAAATAAAAAAATAGTCATCTGCGGTGATGTCAATACTGCTCACAAAGAAATTGACCTTGCCAGACCGAAAGAAAATTCGCAGACTTCCGGTTTCCTTCCCCAGGAAAGAGAATGGATAGATAAATTCCTTGCCGCTGGATTTATAGATACATTCAGAATTTTCAACCAGGAACCAGACCAATATACCTGGTGGGATATGGTTACTCGTGCACGTGATAGAAATGTTGGCTGGCGTATTGATTATTTTTATATAAGCGAGAATTTAAAGGACAATATTAAATCTGCATCGATTCTTTCTTCCGTAATGGGTTCTGATCACTGCCCGGTTGAGATTGAAATTATTTTGAAATAACATTTAATGAATTTTTTAATTAGGTAGGTTGTTATAACTTCAAAGTAAAATCTAACAGATATTTCATTAAGTAATTTCGAAGAATAATTTAGTTGTGATTGTAAAAACCTTCTGTTTTTTAACTGTAGTGACTATATACCTGAATGCACAGCAAACTTCGGTAGCTAATGCCAAAATTCTTGTTGATTCTTTTTCATTCGAAAAAAGCCGGGTGATCCCAATTGGAATTTTAATTGATCTTGAAAAAAACTGGCATATCTATTGGCGAAATTCGGGCGATAGCGGGATGCCTACTTCAATTGAATATGATTTACCCGAAGGAATAACAGTTTCACAAATTCAATGGCCAGCGCCTAAAGTTTTTGAGTTTGATGGACTGGCAAGTTTCGGTTATGAAAAACAGGTCTTGTTAATTGCTGAGTTGAACATACCTAAAAACTTTAAATCAAATTCGGTTTTAATTACTGCCAAGTTAAAATCGTTAATATGCAGAGATGTTTGTATTCCTTTTAATGCAAATGTTTCCAAAGAAATCAAATTGACTAATGAATTCTTAGCAGAAGAAGAGATATCGAAACTATTATCGCAAACAAGAATACATTTGCCCGAAATTAAAAATGATTTTGAGTTATCGGTTGTTCCTGAAGAAGACAATATTATACTTACAGTGATGAATTTAAATTTTGAGCTCTTAAAAATTAATTCCCTTTACTTTCTTCCTTATGAAAATGGAATATTTAAAAACACAGCCATGCAGAATTTTAAAATAAAAGATGATAAAATTGAGCTGATAGTAGAATATGATCAATTCAAATCTGCAAAACTGAAAGAGCTCTTCGGAATTTTAGTTTTTCATTTTAATGATGCAGCTCAATCACAAAAAGTTTACGAAATCAAAAAACAAATAAACACCAACAACTAATTACTGGAGGTTCTATTATGAACAGAAAATTTGTAATCTTATTTATAATCTTTCTAAACAGTCTGGTATTCGCTCAGCAGGCAAAATTGAATGAGTCGGCACCTGATTTTAAGCTGACAGATTCAAACAGAAGCGAACATTCGTTCAGCGATTTTAAAGGTAAAATTGTCGTTCTTGAATGGATTAACTTTGATTGCCCGTTTGTTAAAAAGCACTACGATTCAAAAAATATGCAGAGCTTGCAGGAGAAGTACACTAAAGAAGGAATAGTATGGCTGGCGATCTGTTCTTCCAGCAAAGGTAAACAGGGTAATTTTTCTGTTGAAGAAATTAACAAAAGATCAAAGAACCACGGTGCAAAATTTACGGCATACCTGATTGATGAAGACGGAACCGTTGGAAAGATGTACGGTGCTAAAACAACTCCACATATGTATATCATTGATAAGAGCGGAATGCTTGTTTACGCAGGTGGAATAGATGACAAGGCAACTACAGATGTTGATGATATTGAAGGTTCTAAAAATTATGTATCCTCAGCGTTAGATGAATTACTTGCTGGTAAAGAAGTTAGCATGCAAAGCTCCACTCCTTATGGATGCAGCGTAAAATATTAATAGGCACTTAATAGTCATTCAGGTCTTGGTGGAATTATGTTTTTCTGCTGAGACCTGTTTTTATAAATGAGATGTAAAGTATGAATTTCAAAAATAAATTAGCAGACGAATCAAGCCCATACCTTCTACAACATGCTAACAATCCTGTTGCTTGGTATCCGTGGGGAAGTGAAGCACTTGGGAGAGCAAAATCAGAAAACAAACTTCTAATAATCAGCATTGGCTACGCAGCATGTCATTGGTGCCACGTAATGGAAAACGAATCTTTCGAAGATGCATCTGTTGCTCAGGTGATGAATGATTTTTATGTATCGATTAAAGTAGATAGGGAAGAACGGCCAGATGTTGATCAGATTTATATGGATGCTGCTCATCTTATAACAGGCAGAGGTGGCTGGCCTTTAAATGTTATTGCTCTTCCAGATGGCAGACCTGTGTTTGCCGGAACGTACTTCAGAAGAAATGATTGGAAAAAAGTTTTACTTTACTTCAAAGACCTTTATCAGAAAGAACCTGAAACATTCGATCAGGAGGCTGGCAAACTTACACAAGCTATAAAAGGAATGAAGGTGCCGGGTATTGGGGAGAATACTGCTTCGTTTATAAAAGAAGAGCTGGAAGAGTCGGTCAGAAAAATACTTTCATATATTGATTTCACCAATGGAGGCACAAAAGGCGCTCCTAAATTTCCAATGCCCAGCATCTATGAATTCCTTTTGACTAATCATTTCCATACCAAAGATCCGAAGGTGTTGGAAGCAATCACAGTCACTATTGATAAAATGGCAAATGGAGGAATTTACGATCACATTGGCGGCGGTTTTGCCCGTTACTCAACTGATGATATATGGAAAGTTCCTCACTTCGAAAAAATGCTTTATGATAACGGTCAACTTGTCAGTCTTTATTCGAATGCTTATAAAGTAACACGGAATGAACTCTATAAAAAAGTTGTTTATGAAACACTTGAATTCATTGAACGAGAAATGACGGATGAATCAGGTGGATTTTATTCTTCACTCGATGCTGACTCGGAAGGGGAGGAAGGAAAATATTATGTTTGGACAAAGCAGGAAATTGATAACCTGCTCGGAGAAAGTTCTGAACTTTTCTGCGACTATTATTCTGTGACTTCAAGTGGAAACTGGGAAAGCAACAACATACTGTTCATCACTCAGAAAAAGGAAGACTTGCTAAAAAAATATCACGTTGAAGAAAAGTCATTTGACGCATTAATCAGCGAATCAAAGAAAATATTATTTGATGAAAGAAATAAAAGAGTTAGACCCGGACTCGACGATAAAATTCTTACCTCTTGGAATGCTTTGATGTTGAGAGGTTATGTTGATGCGTATTCAGCTTTCGGTGAGAAAAAATTTCTTGAAGCGGCTTTGAAGAACGGTGAATTCATTTTGAACAAGATGATGAAAGAGGATGGCAGATTAAACCGAAACTACAAGAATGGTAAAAGTACTATCAATGCTTTTTTAGATGATTACTCCTGTACTATTGAGGCATTTATTTCTTTGTACGAAGTTACGTTCGATGAAAAGTGGATTTATTCAGCAAATAAATTAGCAAATTATATTATGCTTCACTTCAAAGAAAAAGATTCCAATTTTTTCTTCTACACTTCAGATCTTGATGAACCTTTGATTGCACGCAAAATAGATTTTTCTGATAATGTTACCCCATCTTCAAATTCATCACTGGCTTTGGGATTATTCAAACTCTCGCGATTTTTTTATAAGGAACCTTACGAAGAAATTGCTAAAGATATGTTCAAAGCAATAAAACAGTATGCCGGGATGAACCCTACTTTTCATTCATATTGGTTGAGCGCTGCCATTATACGAACTTATCCATTTTACGAGTTTGGTATTGTTGGTAATAACTATGAAAAGGAAAGAGAAAAAATTAGCAGAATGTTTTTACCGAATATTATTCTCTTTGGAGGAGACAAAGAGAGTTCTTTTGATATTATGAAGGATAGATATATACCCGGAAAAAACCTGATCTATGTTTGTGAAAATCGTGTTTGTCAGCTTCCGGTGGAAGAAACAGAGAAGGCAATTAAGAAAATTTTAAGCTAAGAGCGATTTGGGAAAAAATGAGTGTTTGACTCCTAATGTTTTTCTTTCTTTATTCTGTTGCCGATAATAAAAAATCAGGGTAAATCTGTTGTCCAGGGTTAAACCAAATTATTTTTTCATACCTCTATTTGTGATAATTACCGCATCTGCAGCATCATACTTCGCAGAAACCG
The DNA here is from genome assembly GCA_014860115.1 of Ignavibacteriaceae bacterium. Taxonomy (GTDB): domain Bacteria; phylum Bacteroidota; class Ignavibacteria; order Ignavibacteriales; family Ignavibacteriaceae; genus IGN2. The sequence goes on along the minus strand of JACZKK010000097.1, from coordinate 7,927 downwards.
GTAGAGCATGGTATCAGACAATTAATCTTCCCGATTGGACTCCTTCAGCATCATTAATGGTTTTAGCGTGGACGATAATATTTGTACTTAGTTCTATATCTCTTCTAATAATCTGGAATAAGCACTCAGAAGAAAAAAAATTTAAAATAGTGATTGGTCTATTTGTGATTAATGCAATATTAATTGTGGGATGGAATATTCTTTTTTTCTCTCATCAGCAATTAGGATTGGCTTTTTTCCTGGCTGTGCTATTGATTGCCAATTTAAGTCTCCTGATTTTTTTTATCTGGCGTTTATCTCCACTGGCTGCATGTTTACTCGTCCCTTATTCCCTTTACCTTCTTTTTTCCACAGTGCTTGCTATTAATGTTTGGATGTTGAATTAACGTAATAAAAAAGGGCACAGTTGCCCGTGCCCTTAACTTAAGAATATGACGAAGTTATTACTTCACTAATATCATCTTCTTAACATCTATGAATTCATTTCCGTTTACGCCTGTTGCTTCAATCTTATAGAAGTAAACACCGCTGTTAATGCCTGATGCATTAAAGTCATAAGTGTGAATACCCTGAGTAAGATCCTGGTTAACCAATGAAGCAACCTCTTGACCAAGAACATCAAATATTTTCAAGCTAACTTTAGAATCAACAGCAAGTGAGAAAGAAATTCTTGTGCTTGGGTTGAATGGGTTTGGGTAGTTTTGATCGAGACTAAATGAAGCTGGTGCAATTACTTCAACTTCAACTTCATCGGAATAAGTGAATGTTCCGTCGAAATCAATTTGTTTCAGTCTGTATGAGTAAACACCGTTGCGTAAGTTCTGATCAGAGAATGAGTAAGACTTTGGCTCTGTTGTAGTTCCGAAACCGGGAACAAAGCCAACTTCCGTAAATTCAGTGTTTGAATATTTTCTTTCAACACTGAAACCGCTATTGTTAAGCTCAGAAGCAGTCTCCCATATAAGTTTAACATCGCTGCCAATAACAGATGCAGTGAATGAGGTAAACTCAACCGGTACTATCGATATGTTCCAGGTTGCAGCAACTTCTGCTGCATCTAGTGCACGGTTATAAAATCTGAATTCATCTAGCATGGTGCCAACCGGAATACTCGCAGCAGTTCCATAGCTGCCAACTTTAAAAGGTACGCTGGCATTCAAATTCAGTGCAGCTTGTGGGACTGCAGACTGAAAAGCGCCGTTAACATAAGTTCTTATTTCGGGTACAGTGGCATCATAAACAAAATGAACAACGCTTGGTCCGGGCAGCACACCTAAAACATTAACATTCGCAATCCCTGTTCCCCTTAATGTTATGTTTGTATTACCTGCAGCACCGTTTGTAAAGCATCTGAAGCTTGTTGTAATATCGTTGCCGAAAAGATATGTTGTTGAAGAAGAGGTTGGGAAATTATTCATCCAGAGGGATATAGTCCAGCTAGATGTACCTACATTCATATTCCATCCTGTATTCACATAGTCTGTTGTTCCGGTTCCACCTGCACCATTGAGAGCTGAACCGAATTGACCAGTTGGAGCGATTGTCATTCCACCCATAAGTTGTGCCCAGTCAAAACCACTTCCTGGTACTGCAAAGTTCTGCGTAGAATCTGATCCTGTTTCATCAAATGTGTAATATAGAATTTCGGGAAATCCAAAACCTATACCGCCTGATTCGTATATCCAGGTTCCTGCAGAAAAAACTTCAGCACTTGTCCAGGGATTAGTGAGTGGTGTAAGGTAGGTATTTGTGTTAAGATCATAAACAAAAATATCTCCAGGTTCGTCAATGATAAGATAAGCGATTCCATTGTCGCTTACTGCAAGACCATCGATATCCGTTTGACCAGCAGGGTATGCAGCAATAAACGTTGCGGTACCATCTGTATTAATGCGAAACAACCCTGATCCAAAGGGTGTTGTATCATCGTTGGTTCCGTAAATATTTCCCGTGTTTGGGTCAATAGCCAACCCGCCAAAGTCGAAATCAGCATCGATATAATCAATGTAAATAGTAGCAATAAGTGTTGAAGTGTTAATTTTATAAACAGCTTCGTTAGCTATATTCTTAGTGGCATAGAGTTCACCATTATAAAATGCCAGACTTACAAGTGACTGTGTTGCGCCCGCAGTATCTACTACTGTACCAAGCATATTAACTGTTCCTCCAATAGGCCACTCGTATAAAGTAGCACCATTGTTGAAGTAAATTTTATTATTCGCAACATCAAATGCTGCACCCCAAAACTGGTAACCAATCAGAGCTTGCAGCCATTCGTTAGTTGAAGGATTACCCACATAGGCTGGAACTGTTATATCGTCCACACCGATAAATAGCGGGTGAGTTACTTCCAGAATATCAGATGTCGATGGAACAGGACTCTTTTCTGGATTCAGTTCAGCGGCTAAAGCCATTGCCTGTTCAAGTAATGTCTCCTCAGAGTCACCTGCTATTTCCTGCGCAAATGTAGCGTTACCTAAAAAGAGTAACAGGGTAAATAGAATGAAAAGTTGTTTCATGAAGCGTCCTCCTTGATATGTGATTGATTTTAAGATAGTTGATTATCTTAATACTAAGTTTGAAAAATATTTTGAAAAAGTCAACCGTTTATCAAAGAAATCTTATGATTAAAACCAGAATAAGAATACTAAAGAGTGGAAAATCTTCCGGAGGTACTGTTGTGTACTGGATGAGCAGAGACCAGCGTGTTCACGATAACTGGGCTTTAATCTTTGCTCAGAAACTTGCGATTGAAAAGAAAAAACCACTTGCAGTTGTTTTCAACCTGGTTCCTGATTTTCTGGAAGCAACAATCCGGCAATATGGATTTATGCTGACAGGTCTTCAGGAAGTAGAATCTGAATTGAACAAATACAACATCCCTTTCTTTCTATTAAAAGGTGATCCTAAAAAAGAAATTCCAAAATTCATTGATGAAAATAAAGCATCTGCACTTGTTTCAGATTTTGATCCATTAAGAATAAAAAGAATCTGGAAAAGTGAAGTCGCAAAGAAAATAGAAATTCCATTTTACGAAGTTGATGCTCACAACATTGTTCCGTGTCTTATCGCATCTAATAAAACAGAATTTGGAGCTTACACAATTCGTCCCAAAATTCATAAGTTGCTGCCAGAGTTTTTAGATGAGTTCCCATCGATCAAAAAAATGAAAAAAACAGAATCTTTGACCTCAGACAAAGTTGATTGGGGAAAAACTATCTCTTCATTAAAAATTAATCGTGAAGTAAAAGAAGTTGACTGGATAAAACCGGGCGAGACTGCAGCAGCAAATGCGTTGAAGGATTTTCTTGAAAACAGGTTCGAGCGTTATGCAGATGATAGAAATGATCCGAACAAAAATGCTATATCAAATCTTTCACCTTATCTTCACTTCGGACAAATCTCTGCTCAGCGAGTGGCTTTAACGGTTCAACAGTTCTATCAAAAGAATCCTTCTGCAGATACTTTTCTTGAAGAGCTCATTGTACGAAGAGAACTCTCTGATAACTTTTGTTACTTCAATTCTGAGTATGATTCATTTGAAGGGTTTCACCAATGGGCAAAAGAAACTCTCAATCAGCATAGAAAAGATAAAAGAGAATTTGTCTATTCAATCGAAGATTTTGAAGATGCAATCACTCACGAAGATTTATGGAATGCTGCACAAAAAGAATTGATCATAACGGGCAAAATGCATGGCTATTTGAGGATGTATTGGGCAAAGAAAATTCTTGAATGGAGTGAATCTCCGGAAGAAGCATTACGGATTGCAATCTATTTAAATGATAAATATGAGCTTGATGGCAGAGACCCGAATGGCTATGTTGGCTGTGCCTGGTCTATTGGCGGGGTACACGATAGGGCATGGGCAGAACGCCCGGTTTTTGGCAAAATTCGCTATATGAATAGAAATGGCGCTACCCGAAAATTTGACGTAAATTCTTACGTTAAAAAGCACATTTAAAACACCCACCGAGTAAAACTGACTCAAAAATATTCACTTTTACCCAATTTTTCTTTTTAAAACATTTAATTCCTCCCATTCTTCAATTTTTGGAATAAAAGTTCGGCAAAGATGTTGACTGATGACCTCTACAAATTTAGGGAGAACAGTAGTAAAAAAATGATACAAAAGCCACAAAAGCTACAATTAAGTCTTACTATTCAGTTTGCTGTCTTCTTCATTATGGTTGCCGGACTGATCTACTATTATTTTAGTCAGAAGTTTGAGGAAGAGGTGCTCGATAAATTTAAGTTTAAATCGGAAATGATAACCAAGTTTCTTGAGCAGAATCCTCAGTTCTTCTGGGCCAATAGAATTGAAGATAAGACCCAGCTAATACAACTTATGTTTTTAAATGAAATTAATTACCTCGTACTTGAAAACAATTATGGTGAGTTGGTTGATGCTGTAAATCTGGAAACAGCAGAACATTATCTTTATGTAGCTGCTAATGATAATGACAACATCTCTTTTGATGAGACTATTTATCGCGTTGTTATGCCGGTGAAATTGGATAAAATTCAACAAGGTAAGGCTTACCTGGGGTTTAACGCAGGAACAATTGCAAGCGAACTAAAAAGAAAAACACTACTAACTGCACTTTTTAGCCTGTCAATATTATTAGCTGGAATGGTTTTTACTTTTTTCCTTAGCTCCATTTCTTTCAGACCAATTACTAAACTTATATCTGCCTTAAGTAAAGCTGATATCAAAGAACAAAAACTCCTGTTAAGTAAATTCAAGAACAATGAAATAGGAATAATTGCTCATAAAATTTATGAGATACTTAATGAACTGGATAAATCCTCAAGTGAGGTTAATAACTTAAACGAAAAGTTAAAAGATGTTTTCCGTGATAAAATATATGAACTGGATGTTGAAATTAACCAGCGAAAAAGAGCGGAAAATTTTTTGAAGAAGAGTGAAGAGCAGTTTAAGCTTCTTTTTGAAAACGCTCCTATAGGGATGTTTATCATTTCTAGTGATGGAAAGGCTCTCAAAGCTAATAAAGCATTTTGTAATACTATTGGCTATGATTTTCACGAAATTATTGGTGCGCACATTAAATATATTTTTAGTGCAAATAAATCAGTCGATGTAAAATCTACATTTCAGCTTATACTTGAAAACGAAAGTCTGGACACCGAATGTAATTTAATTAAGCGCGACGGACGGAAGATCACAGTAATATTAAAAGCAATTAAAATTAGCGATGAAAGTGGCGAACTCCGGAATACATTAATTCAGGTTCTGGATATTACCGAAATCAAAAAAGCTCAAGGCGACACATTACTTGCATTAGATAAAGCAAAGGAATCTGATAGGTTGAAAAGTGCTTTTCTTGCACAAATGTCTCATGAAATAAGAACTCCGCTAAATGTCATATTACCATCAATACCATTAATTGCAGATGAATTGAATAATAAAGATGAGGAAATATTAAGCATACTTAATTCTGTGGAAAATGCTGGTAAAAGACTTCAAAGAACAATTGATATGATTCTTTCGATGTCTGCTGTACAAAGTGGCAACTATAAGCCAAGGTTTGAAAACTTTAGTCTCGCCGAAGATTTAAAAAACCTTACCAAGGAATTTATTTCTGTTACAAAAGAAAAGGGGTTACAACTTTTCTATAGCAATAGCTGTTCAGATTCAGAAATTGCGGCAGATCGGTATACAGTTAACCAAATTTTCCAGAATTTGCTAGGTAATGCCGTTAAGTATACGCACAAAGGTCAAATAAGTATCTCAATCGATAATTATCAAAAGGGAAAGCTGATGGTTAAAGTTGAAGACACAGGAATTGGAATAAGCTCAAAATATATTAAAAACTTATTCGCACCTTTCTCACAAGAAGATTCCGGACAAACCAGAAAGTATGAAGGCAACGGTCTTGGTTTAGCGTTAGTGAAAGAGTACGTAAGAGTTAACAATGGTGAAATAACTGTTCAGAGTGAAAAGAATAAGGGCACAGTATTTTCAGTTGTATTTGAAAAGAAAATTCAAAATCCTCTTTTTGAACAAAAAAAATATCTTATGAACGAAGTAAAAACATTACTCAACTAATAATCTTCTGAAGCATTAATATTTCTGTGTTGAATTGATAATAATTTTGAGCAATACATTTTACTTGGTTCTGAAGATCGAATTCCTCAGTGAAAGGGATTAAATCAGATTTTTTTAAGCCTCTTTCATCTTCTATATTTCTCACCTCTTAAATAAATTAAAAGTAAATGAGTAATTATAAAGTTTTATTATTTTACAAGTATGTACAAGTAAAAAGCCCAGTATTAATTGTTAATGAACACTTAGACTGGTGTGTACAAAACGATATCAAGGGACGAGTTTTTTTTGCTAGCGAAGGGGTAAATGGAACGGTTTCGGGTTTGGTTAATAATATTGAAAAATATAAATCACACTTAACAAGCTATCCTGAGTTTAAAGATTTATGGTTCAAGGAGGACAAAGCAGATGAGCATGCCTTTGGGAAAATGCACGTTAGATTGAAAAATGAAATCGTCCATGGAGATCTGGAGAACGTTTCTATCGAACACGGTGGAAAAAGACTTTCTCCCGAAGAGTTACTTCGATTGTATAAAGAAGGAAAAGAATTTGTGATAGTTGATTCACGTAACTGGTATGAAAGTAAAATCGGAAGATTTAAGAATGCTATCACACCACAAATGAAAAACTTTCGTGAATGGAAAAAAGTTGTCGACGAAGAGTTAACTGAGTATAAAAACAAAACAATAGTTACTTATTGTACAGGTGGAATTCGATGTGAAAAAGCTTCAGCTTATATGGTTGAAAAGGGATTTAAAGATGTTTACCAGCTCGATGGAGGAATAGTCAACTTCATCAAACAGTTTCCCGATACGTACTGGGAGGGCGGCATGTTCGTTTTTGATGAGAGAAGAGTTGTTAATCCAAATTCAAAAGATGGGTTAAAACATATTGCACAATGTCATTTCTGTGGTAAACTAACTTCATACTACATTAACTGTCACAGTGTTGATTGTGATAAGATTATAGTTTCCTGCCACGAGTGTAAAGTGAGGAATGAGTATTGCTGTTCAGATGAGTGTAGAGTAAGTTTGAATAAAAGAAAAGTATTTCATGGATGAAATTTATAAAGTCATTCTGAAGGAGCGAAGCGACAGAAGAATCTCCCGCAAGAGAGATTCTTCGCTTCGCTCAGAATGACCCGAAGAATTTTACTTTTTCCAATCCTCTAACATCTTTTTCATACTATCAAAATCAAACGGTGCGCTTTCCATTTTGCTGCCAAGTACAATTGTTTTTTCCATTGTGGCAATTGCTTCATTCTTCATACCTAGCTTATTTTGAATCTGAGCTTTAACTCTTGTATTCCAGTAAACTTCGCTTATCAGGCAGGAAGCCTCGATCCATTTATATGCCTCTTCAAGGTTTGAATTAGTAGTTAAGCAATATTGCGCGGCCTGAAAAGTAGGTGACCAGCTTAGTTGTTCTCTAGCTTTAGTAAGAAATAATTCCTGTGTGTTCGTTTCAACTTTGAAGGAAACTTTTAATTTATCCCACATAAGATTTACATTAACAGAATTATCTGTAACATCTGTAAAAAGAAAAGTCATTCTTTCCATAAAGTGATGCTCTTCGGGTTTCGCCTTAACGCGCAGCACTTCTTTTTCTTTGTTGAAGTTAGAGCCGCCGTCTACTTTTGTATCCTTACTGAAAATAAATTCCCATTCACTTTCATTCGGAATTGTGTGGATTCCGTAAGTTCCTGCTGGCAACTCGCTACCATTTATTTTTACAACATCACTGAAAGTAATTGTAGTTGCTTCATTAGCTCCGGTGCGCCAGATTTCTCCGAAAGGTACAAGCTCACCCCATACTTTTCTTCCCTTAACGCCGGGAGAACTATAATCAATTTTTATTTCA
>JACZKK010000096.1 GCA_014860115.1 Ignavibacteriaceae bacterium | reverse complement strand
TTAATGAAGAATTAACTGCAGGTAAACACGAAGTTGAGTTTAATAGTCATTCCGGCGAAGTCCGGAATCTGAGTAGCGGTGTTTACTTCTTTCAATTGAAAGCTGGCTCATTCATAGAAACAAAGAAAATGTTATTGATAAAGTAGGAGGATTATAAAATGAAGCGTTTAGTATATCTCTTAAAAAATATTTCGCTTTTACTATTCATTCTTCAGGTATCAACATCTTGCCAGGAACAAGATTTAGCTACAACTATGAATCCACTCATTGATAAATATGTAGAAGTCTGGAATAATGGAAATCTGGACGAACTTGATGCAATAACAAGTGAGAAGTTCGAGTTAAGAATGACCCCTGATTTTGAACCTAAAATCGGGCGTAATTTGCTAAAGGATGAAATAAGAAATACAAGAAAAGGATTCCCCGACTTTAAAGTAAATGAGGATAAGAGACTTTTTGTGGGTGATTCTGCTGTTGTGATTCATTGGATGATAACAGGAACAAATACAGGAAGAAGTACTATGCCGCCAACAGGAAATAAAGTAAATGTGCCGGGATTTAGTGTGATATTCTTTGCAGACAATTTGATAACTGGTGAATGGATTGCCTTTAGTGATTTAGCCTGGGTATCTCAGCTTGGTTTTACGATAACACCACCTGAATTCAATGAAAAATAAAATGTCATAAATAACAAACGGAGTTTATTTATATCAATTTAAAGCAGGCAATTTTATACAGATAAACAAAATGTTATACTTCAAATAATCTAAAGGAATAGTTATGATTAATAAAGCTAACACATATACGATTGTAGCACTCATTGCATTTATCCTTTGCGCAATAGACCACTTTGCACAGGATATTCCGGAGCATCCAATCATTAAACCATTTCCAAATTCAGTATTGGCAGAAAATATGTCGAAGTACAATAAGTTCGATGAATTTGAATTTACAGTAATGGATAAAGGGACAAAGAAAAAAAATAAGGTTAAGGTAAAGGGAAAATATTGGCAGCTGCTATATGAAGTACGCACACCAAGTGGCGAAAGAGTAGAAGATATTTCCATGGTTGAATATTTTGAAAATTATAAAAATGCAGCACTTGAAAAAGGGGGTGAAATATTATTTGAAGATCGTTCGTATCTATATCTGCGGATTCCAAAGAGTGACGGTGGTAAAACCTGGTGTAGGGTTAATCCTGTCGCAAATCTAGGACAAATTTATTTAGTTATTGTTGATGAAGAAGGGTTTAAGCAGTCTTTAACATTTGGAGCCGATGAATTAAAAAAAGCTCTTGATGCAGATGGTAAAGTAATATTGCACGGAATCTTGTTTGATCTGGATAAAGCTACCTTGAAGCAGGAATCTGAAGAGCAGCTACATCACATTGTAACATTGATGATCAACTATCCTGATTTGAAGCTGGAAATACAAGGACATACTGATGATCAGGGCAAAGATGATTATAATTTGAATCTCTCAAAAAACAGAGCGGAAACAGTTTCCAGCTACCTGCAGTTATTCGGAATTGATAAAAAGAGATTAGTGACAAAAGGTTTTGGTGAATCAAAACCAATAGCTTCTAATGACTCGGAAGAAGGAAGAGAACAGAACAGAAGAGTAGAGCTAATTAAAATTAATTAAAAAAGAAATTTCTGATAAGCCGATTAAGGCTTAAAACTAAATTATAAACTTTTATTGAAGGAGAAAAATTGTGAAAAATCTAAAAAGTGTATCCGTAATAATTTTAATTCTATTGTTACTTACTATACCTAATTCTGCTCATGGTCAGTTCAAAGGGATGATGACTTTTTATGGCTCGAAAGATAGTAGAACTTTTAGTGTTTACTCCTCAGATTTGGGATATCGTTACGATTTTATAGAAGATGATCAGGAAGGTGCTGTGATTGTAAAAAGTGGCTCAAGAGAATTAATAATATTAATACCGCAGCAGAAAATGGCAATGATAAGTCCTTCAGATAATCCTATGTCAATGGCTAATGACCCTTTGCAATCATTTGAATATTATAAAGCTAGTGGAATCTTTGAAGAAGCCGGTGAAGAATCAATAAATGGAACACTATGTAAGAAATCTATCCTTTATAATAAAGAAAACCCATCACAGAAAATGTTTACAATGTGGTTCTCTGAGGACTATAATTTCCCAATGAAGCTTATAAACCATATTGATGTTTCAGGAGAGTCTGGTATGGAGATGAAAGATGTAGAACCATGTGAAGTTGATCCATCAATGTTTGAAATTCCATCCGGGTTTAATGTAATGGATGTTCCGAATACAATGCCGAATAAGCAATAGGTTGTTATAAGTGGGCCCTAGTTAACCGATTAAAAATTAAAAAAATGGAAAGAAAAGGAATTTAATTACATAAATAATCCAGGAGATTAAAAATGAAAACAATCTTATCAGTAATCGCAATTATAATTTTCTGCTCATTATCATTTGCTCAGGATATTGAAGGTAGCAAAGATCACCCGATGTTCAACAGGCTTACAGGATTTTTTATAACTCAGTATGAGGAAGAAGAATTCGGTTCACACATCTTCTATGATTTAAATGATAATGAATTAAATGTTGAAGGTGAAAAAACATTTATCAGATATGAAAGTGAAAATGAGGTTGGAGCGTTAAAGATTATCAGAAATTTTTCGAATGCGATTAAAAAAATCGGCGGCACTGCATATGAATCGTCTGGTAACAGAACATATCTGTATTTAAAGGAAGGCAATAAAGAAACCTGGGCAGAAGTTTTTGCAGGTGATTATGACTACGATCTTACAATAATTGAAAAGGGCGAGGTTGAGCAGGAGGTAACTGCAAACGCAATCCTCAAAGAACTCAAGGAAACCGGCAAAGCAATTCTTTATATCAATTTTGATTCTGGAAAATCAACGATAAAAAAAGAATCAATGCCTGTTGTTGAACAGATAATTGAGATGATGAGGTTAGCTCCTGATATTAAAATAAGTGTGGAGGGGCATACGGATTCAGACGGGAGTAATGAATCCAACTTAAAACTTTCTGAAGCCCGTGCTAAAGCAGTTGTGGAAGCTATCACTAAAGGAGGCATCGATGCTGCACGATTAAGCTCTGCGGGCTTTGGAGAGGAAAAACCTATTTCAGATAATACAACTGCAGATGGTAAAGCAAAAAACAGACGAGTAGAACTCATAAATAAATAATCATTCAATAACTTAATAAAGGAGGAAAAGATGAATTTGAAACTGGTTTTAATCATATGTTTTTTATTCAGTGCATTAGTCTATTCACAGGAGGACATTAAAGGAAGCAAAGATCATCCACTTTTCAACCGAATGCCAGGTTACAGGATTACGGGGTATAATGAGCATGACTTTAATGTCTATAATGACTTTTATATTGAAAAAGGAAAGAACATTAGTGTGGAAGGTCACACTTACAATATCAACTACGGTCTTAATAAAGGTGCTGAACCAGCTTCAGGTCCGCAGGTGCTTAGAAACTATATGAATGCAGTAAAAAAAGCAGGCGGCAGTATCGTTTATGAAGAGGGTTCCAATGTATACCTGAAGTTAGCAAAAGATAACCGTGTTACCTGGGTACGCGTAAATGCATCAGGCGATGCATACAGCTACTTTGTATGGATAATTGAAGAGACGGAGATGGAGCAAGATATAGTTGTCGATGCAAATTCTATGATGAGTGATATAAATACTCAAGGTCGTGTAGCGCTTTACGGAATTTATTTTGACTTTGACAAATCTGATGTTAAGCCAGAATCTGATCCAACTCTGAAAGAGATTTCTAAACTTCTTTCTGAAAATCCAAAACTGAATCTCTTCGTTGTCGGGCACACAGATAATGTTGGGGATTACAATTACAATATGAAATTATCGCAGGCTCGTGCAGATGCTGTTGTAAAAACTCTTGTCTCAAAGTATAATGTAGACAAAAACAGACTCACATCAGCAGGCGTTGGACCTTTAGCCCCAATTACTACGAATGATACGGAAGAAGGAAAAGCAAAAAACAGAAGAGTAGAATTAATTAAAAAATAATAACAACTAAAGGAAACTAAAATGTTACTAACCAAAAAATTCTCGTTAACAATTATTTGCTTCCTCTTTGTTCTGCTGATAGTTAATCAGCTTAATGCGCAGGAAGTTTCGCTAAAACCGTACGGAATTGAATCTGGAATAATTGAATATAAATATTCCGGAATGCAGGAAGGTACCAGTATACTTTATTTTGATGAGTATGGCTACCGTAGCGCAATGAAAATGGATACAAAAAGAAACAATGAACCGCAGAAAGGATGGGTTATATCGTTTAAAGAATATCAATACATTTTTGATCCGGCTCAACCTGATAAAGGATTAAAGATGAAAAATCCTATGATTGAATCTTTAATGAGCATGGATGAGCAGGACTATGATAAGGTTGCTGAGGATATTTATTCTCAGATGGGAATGACAAGAGCAGGCAACGAAAAATTCCTTGATAAAGATTGTATCTGCTTTAAAGGAGATATGGGTAAAGTTCTGACCTGGAACGGGATATTAATGCTGATGGATATGAATTTTGGTGGAATGAAATCAAGACAAGAAGTTACTTCAATAAAAATTAATGTGCCTGTAGATTCAAAATATTTTGAAATACCAAAGAATATAAAGTTTAGTGAAATGCCTGGATTTGGAATGTAGAGAAAGAGATAATTGAATATTGATGTTTAACAATTTTAACAGAAAAAATTAACATAAAGTATTAAAGGGAGCATTAAAATGATTACAAAAAAAATAATCCTCAGTTTATTAACAATTCCTTTATTGTTTATACTTTCATGTTCGGAAGATGATCAAGGCCCGGCAGAACCGTCACAAGTTTTTACTAATGCGTATTCTGGTTTTTTAAAGTTGGATTTTACCAACCAGTTCCCCGCATTTACTGAAACTACACAGGTGGATGTAATGATTGACGTTTATGGCAAAGTAACTTTTGGGACCGGTACTTTAACTTATAATGCAGATGATAATAACGGGCAATCAAGAATTGTAAGAAACGGAACAATTCAACTTAACCCAACTGGTTATTACTTTGATAATAATGGTGAGGACTATATAGGTGTTGATGAAAACGCCACTATAAATGAAAATATGATTGTTTATTACTGGGATGGATCACAGTGGGTAGAAGCTATAAACGAGAATATTACTAATACATGGCATGGAGGTTATGCATTTTCAATAGATGATGCTGTAATAAATGGATCAATAATACAAGTAGTTACAGCACAAGGTAGTGCTGCCTGGGGATTGTACCTTGTAGTAATTCCATAATAGATATTTCAGAATTAGAAATGATTAAGTCAAAAGTGGATTGATAGAATATAATTTAGCGGGAATTAATTTTTTATTGCACTGATATTAAATTTCCTTACTTCATTATCAGGCAGATCACTGAAATTGTAGTGGATATATTTTTCCTCTTTTAGTTTTTCAAGCTCGTACCATTTATATCTTATTTGCTTGAAACCTAAAATCCTGAGGTCATTTGCGACAGTATTGTGGAATTTTTCCAAAGAGCTTCTTCTTGTGAAACTGTCGTGAGTGAAAACAACAATCTTGTTTCGTTCATCATTCAGGATGGTTACTTTATAATCCAGCCCTACCAGTCGGTCATTTAGATATTCGCCAAAATATTTTCTTATTTCTGGCAATGACCTTACCTGGTGTTTGACAGCTAATTCCCTTACCTGGTTCTGCACTAAGAGTACATCGTTATCTTCTTCGCTTACTGCATCATATCTTGGAATAAAATCATTCCAATAGTTTAAATCAACCAATGTATTCTTAGCGGCTTCCCAGCTGTTGATTTCCTTCTCGTAGTTATTTACCGTGTTGTAAATCTCTCTTAATTCTCTGAAATATTCTGATTTTTTTGAGGGAGAAAAGCTGGATACAGTAAAAGCTAAAAGAGCAAGGATCACCAGTGAGAGTGATACAGAAACAAATAATCTATGTCGTTCAAAAATATTCAGCATAATTTGGTGACAAACTTTTCGTAAATCATGAATTATGATTCACCATTTATGCCAACCTCGATACTAGTTAAATCATTAGAAATGTATTAAGAATCTGTTCTTATTTGTAAATATTACAGTTCATTGTGGTTATGGAAAACAAATATTCTGCTGGTCAACATATATTGACGTCA
>JACZKK010000095.1 GCA_014860115.1 Ignavibacteriaceae bacterium | reverse complement strand
CCCTAATTAACATCATCCGTAACAATAATAATAATATGGAGGTAGTATGAATACTAGTAATCCGCTTATCTGTCCTTTTTAATAGCTTTACAGTGGTACTGTGTTTACTGTTAGCTGTAGAGCGTTGACCTGTAACAGTTCATATATTTTTTCAATTAATTAATTTTTTAACCAATTTTCATTGGAGGACCTAATGAAAAAATCTATTTGTTTACAAATCTTTGTATTTGCTATAATAGTTGCTTTAATGAGTAGCATTGACAATTATGGGCAAGATAACAAATCGAAATTTGTTAGATCGAATGAGCAGTATAGGATTTCGAATGATATTCTGCCTATGATGCAAAGCGATTCTAAAGTTATAACTAATTATACACCTACCAATCCTCAAGCTGTGCTTTATGATCAGACTGCCGGGACAACTACTTCTGGCATTGCCTCACAGGATTTTGAGACAGCGAATGACGCTTTTGATTGTCAAGCCGCTGATGATTTTACTGTTCCGGCCGGAGGCTGGACAGTAAGACAGGTTATTGTAGGTGGATTTTATAACGCAACTGGACCGGCTGCAGGGTTTAATGTTGCCTTTTATCCAAATGCAGCGGGAGTTCCGGGTGCAACTCCAGTTTATACTGCAACCTCACAACCTTATTCATATGATGGAACAACCTATTTTACAATACAGCTTGGTACCGCTGCAGTATTAGCACCAGGAACGTACTGGGTTTCTATTCAATGCCGTATGGATTTCACTCCTAGTGGACAATGGTACTGGTTTACATCAACAGGTACATTCGGTAATACTGCACAATGGCAAAATCCAGGCGGTGGATTTGCTACTACTTGCTCAACCTGGGGAACTATAACTACTTGTAATACATCAACCGAAACCGCATTGAGTTTTGCTTTAACTGATAATGTACCACCGGCTAATCCTTTACCGGTTATTGCGGATTTTGAAGATGGTCTTTTTCCTCCTATCGGCTGGGCGCAAACTGGTGTTATCTGGACAAATGATAATACCGTAAGCGGTTATGGTACAGGTACCTGGTCAGCAGTGGCTGATTTTTATTCCACGCCTACAGGTTCAGATGACCTTGTAACGTTTGAATATAATTCAATCGGAGCTGCTACTCCCGTATTAAAATTTGATTGGGCATATGCAACTTACATTGATGATCCGGATGAATTGGACATATATTATTCAACGGATGCTGGTGCAACATGGACAATTTTGCTTGCAATGCCAGGTGGACTTAATGGTATATTAAATCCATTTCATTTAGCTACTACTTCACCTTACTTTCCTGCTGATGATGAATGGTCAACAATGACATTAGCATTACCTGCCAATACAAACAAGGTTAAGTTTACCGCAGTAACAGGTTATGGCAATCTATGCTGGCTTGATAATATAAAAATTTCAGCTGAAACGTATGTTGATGGCTTTGAAAATCCACCATATGTATTTCCAGGGCAGGTTGCTTGTCAAAACCCAACAAAATGGACAACATGGACAGCTGCACCTTGCGGAGCTGATGATGCAACAATATCAACAACCTATGCATTTACTGGTACCCAATCAGCTTTAATCGACTACATTGCAACCAGAGATGTTGACCTGGTTAAACCACTTGGTAATAAAACATCAGGTAAATGGTATATCAGTTTCTTCACCTATATCCCAACAGGTAAGACCGGTTACTTCAATACACTGGCAGTATTACCATTGCCAACCGCAGATTGGGGTATGGAATGTTATTTCAACGTTGGTGGTGCAGGTGAATTGACAAATGTTCCCGGAGGTCCGATAAATTTCTCTTGGACAGAAGGTACATGGAATCAGGTTATGGTTACAGTAGATTTCAATGCTACACCTACAACGGCTGAATTTTGGTTTGGTAAAGTTGGTCAACTGGCACAGCTCTATTCATGGGACTGGACACAAGGCGGCACTGTTACCGATCAACTCGGTGGAAACGATTTCTATGGTGCAGTTCTCAACTCTGATGAGATGTACATTGATGATTACTACTTCAGTGATGTACCTCCACCAATTCAGCAACTTGCTAATGATGTTGGAACCGCTTCTATTGATATGGCGTACCAGTACGGTCCAGGTACAATAATACCGTTAGCTACTGTAAAGAATTACGGCACTGATGCTAATTCATTTAATGTCCAGATGACTATTTCCGGTGGTTATACATCGACTAAGGCAGTTACCAATTTAGCACCGGGAACTACTCAGCAGGTTACATTTGATAACTGGACAGTTTCAACAATTGGTCCTTACACAATAGATGTATGCACTCAACTGGCAACTGACGGTAATACTGATAATGACTGTCAAACCCGTGGTGTTCATATATGGGATGACAGTGGTGAATGGACAAGTGGTGCTGTTTACCCAATAACAACGTATAATGGTGTTGGCGTAAATTATAATGATGGTACTACAGACTGGTTATTTGTACTAGGAGGTAATACTACATCAGGTTTAAGAACTGAATGCTATAAATATAATGTTACTGCAAACACATGGACTTCAATAGCTCCATTACCTTCCGGACGACTAATTTTCTCCGCTGAAGCTATCGGGGACTATATCTATGTGATAGGCGGATCCGATGGGACTGTTTATACTAGCACAACTTACAAATATGATATAGCAGCTAACACCTGGACACTACTTCCTGCTGTTGTACCAACTACTATAGGCTGGTGCAGATCGGCTTCATATTTAGATCGTTACATTTATGTGGCTGGTGGATATGATGGTACTTCCCTTTATTTAAACACTGTTTATTTGTTTGATGCACTTACTGAAACCTATTCTACTGCCAGTCCAATGCCTCTTGCAGTATTTGGCGGTGGTTTTGGTTTAACAGGTACAACACTTGTTTATGCTGCAGGCGCATACGAAACCGGAATTTCCAATACCGTTATGGTAGGAACTATTAACGCTGGTAATCCGGCATTGATTACCTGGACGACGATGGATAACACTTATCCGGGAATTGGTAAAGAAGTAACCGATCAATATGGTGCAAGTCTGGTAGCCGAGATGCTTTCTCAGTCAACAGGTGTAGCTAATAATCATTCGCCGGATGCGATAGTATGGCCAGCAGGTGCTATATACAGAACTCATGCTCATACATGGGGAGATGGAATTATTATGGCTGGCGGAACTCCTACTTCTAATTATATAGCTGCTGATCCAGGTCCATGCTATATATATAAACCAGCAACGGATACCTGGATTGCTCAAGAAAATGTGCCTGTTCCAGTTGGTGCACATCAATCAGGGACTTTCCAAGATGGAAACACCTGGAAATATATTGTAGCCTCTGGTTTTGGTGTTACAGCTACGACTAGTGCTACTCAGATTTATACACAAACTTTAGGAGGAGCATCAACCTTCCAGTTAACAGTTAATATAGCTAATGGCTGGAATATGGTGTCAATACCTGGCTTGCATCCTGTTGATCAGAATGTAAATACCTGGTGGGCATTCAGAGATCTAGGAGCAAACGTATTCAGATATGCTGGTGGTTATCAGTCAGTAACGGCAGCAGTTCCTGGCACAGGCTACTGGATGAAACACGCTGGAGCCAGAACCTATAATACAGGTGACGAATGGCCGGCAGGTGGAATAAATGTAGTAGCACACGATCCGATCACAGCAGCATCAGGCTGGAACCTGTTTGGCGGATATGAATTAGTTGTAACAGCAGCAAACGTAACAACAAATCCTCCTGGATTACAGAGTGGATCGATCTTCAAATATGCAGGCGGTTATTCTGTAGCTACCACGCTGGATCCAGGGCTTGGCTACTGGATAAAGCTGAATGCAGCAGGCCAGATAATCATACCTGAGACGATGGCAAAAGGTGAAGCAGTAGAATACTTTGCTGAAGATTGGGGAAGAATAGTACTTACAGATGCAACGGGAATAAATTATACGTTGTATGCAGTAAAAGGACAGGTAGACTTAAGTCAGTATGAATTACCACCGGCACCACCGGCAGGAATGTTTGACATCAGATATTCAAGTGGAAG
>JACZKK010000094.1 GCA_014860115.1 Ignavibacteriaceae bacterium | reverse complement strand
TTCTTCAAGTATTTGGTTCGATTTCAAGGTAGATTTGTAATATTTACCTTGTAAATGATTTGGTTCTAATACTCTGCCAATATATATTATTTGCAGTAAAATAGAACATTACGTAGAATGAAAGAAATCATATCATATATCTCAAAAAACGGCGGCTTTGCTACTATGAAAGAACTGAAAGAAGCCAACATTCACACAAGAGATATTGCAAAACTTGTTAAGGAAAATGTCATAGTTAAAATTAAACCAGGGATTTATCGTCTGGCAGACTACACCTTTTTTAAGGATGTAAATGTTAGTCTTATTACGGTATGTCGGGCAGAACCTCAAGCGGTTATCTGTCTTATTTCAGCAATGGATTATTATGAAATGACAGATTTCAATCCTTCGGAAATTTATTATGCAATTCCACATTCAAGAAAAAGTAAAAGTATTATTTATCCACCGGTAAAAACCTTTTACTTCAGAGATAGATTTTACAATCCCGGAATCGAAAACATTAAAACTAAATATGGTGAGCTGAGAGTTTACAATAAAGAAAAAACAATCTGCGATATGTTCAGATATAGGAATAAATTTGGAGAGGAGCTTGCAATGCAGGCTCTTAA
This sequence comes from Ignavibacteriaceae bacterium, assembly GCA_014860115.1. GTDB lineage: Bacteria > Bacteroidota > Ignavibacteria > Ignavibacteriales > Ignavibacteriaceae > IGN2. The sequence goes on along the minus strand of JACZKK010000094.1, from coordinate 3,320 downwards.
AAATTATCTGGAACAAAAAAAGAAGAGTATCGCTTCACTTATAAAGTATGCTGAAATATGTCAGGTTAAAACTGTAATAACGCCAATTCTTAAAAGTCTGATGGCTTAATGAAAAAAGAAACCAAAAATATAGCCGTATCCGTCAGAAACAGATTGCTGAATATTTCCAGCGAAAGCAATAGAGATTATAATGCAATTTTGCGTCAGTATTTTCAGGAACGTTTTCTCTTTAGAATTTCAATTTCGCCTTATAGATCACAGTTCATTCTTAAAGGTGCATTCCTGTTGATGACGAATAAAATTTCTAAATTCCGTCCAACGAAGGATATTGATTTTCTCGGTATTTCTGTATCGAATGAGGTTGAGGATTGGACAGATATAATTAAGGAAATTGCTTCGACAAATGGCGACGATGGTGTTGAGTTTATTGCAAATAAAATAGAAGGTAAAAAGATTAAAGAGGGTGCAGATTTTGACGGTCTGAGAATTAAAGTGCCGTATAAGATGGATACGATTAAAGGTTATTTTTCAATTGATATTGGTTTTGGTGATAAAATTACTAATGGTCCCTATGAGATTGATTATCCCACTCTTCTTGATTTTCCTTCGCCTAAAATATTTGTTTACTCATTTGATTCAGCAGTTGCAGAAAAATTTGAGGCAATTGTAAAACTGAATTTTATTACCAGCAGGATGAAAGATTTTTATGATCTCATCTTTATTGCTGAGAATAATTCTTTTGAAAGAAAAGCTCTTAAAAAAGCTATTGTCGAAACCTTCTTAAACCGAGGGACTAATCTTGAAGATAAATACATTGTCTTTGATGAGGCTTTCAAAAATAACAAACAGAAACAAGCACAATGGGTGTCATTTATTCAGCTCAATAAACTTAACTTGAAGATTAGCTTTTTTGATGCTGTGTCTAAAATTCAATCTTTCATCGAACCAATTTTCAAAGAAGAGACTAAATCCAACTGGAATCCTCAAAAGTGGGAGTGGGAATAAAATCTTAATCATATTCCCGCCTTGGTCGTCAGACTCCGCTGAATCTGCCGGACTCTGCGAGCGAGGTTCGCCTTTGATGACTTAATCTTCATTTCCTCCCAATTCATTCCTTTGCTAATTTTGTATGTATTAAAATTTATTTATTTAATTCATTTTACGGGGAATTAAAATGAAAAAGTTACTTCTACTTTTTAGCTGTGTTATTTTATTCGCCTTATCTGATATCAGAACACAATCGCAAACAGAATCTCAGTTCGATAATGACTCTCTTATAACTGCAATCGTCTCGAGAGTAAATCCAGATTCAATAAGATATATAGTTCAAAGCCTGCAGGATTTTCAAACACGTTTTCTTCTTGCACCGAACCGTTTCAGCGTCGCTGATTGGATTGAAAACAGGTTTCATCAAATCGGTATTACGGATGTTGAGCGAGATTCGTTTATGTGTCACACTAACTATATGGTTGATACAACCACGCTGCAGATTAATATTGTTGCCACAATTCCCGGTACAACAAGACCTGATGAAGTTTATATAATCGGAGGGCATTATGACTCATTTGCATATGGTTCGCCGCTAACAAATGCACCCGGTGCGGATGATAATGCCAGTGGATCTTCTGCTGCATTAGAGTTTGCAAGAGCACTCATTGAATCCGGCTATCAGCCTGAAGCAACAATTAAGTTCATTACATTCGCTGCAGAAGAGCTTATGTTATTTGGTGATGCTGGCTGTGAACACTATGCTCAACAAGCGAGTATTAGCGGGATGAATATTAAACTGATGATCAATTGTGATATGATAAGCCACACTAACAACACTGTTGGAGAAAGCAGCGTAAGGATAAATTATTACTCGGGATTTCTTCCTATAAGAGATTTAGCAATAAGTGCTACTGAACAATTCAGCATAATAACACCTCTCAGTGGTTCAATCAACCAGTACTCGGATAGCTATCCATTTTTTGAGGAAGGATTTGCAGCAGTCTATTTTGAAGAGGATGATTTCAGTCCATACTATCATACTACTGACGATATCATTTCACATTACAATATGGACTACTGCGGGGAGGTTATTAAATCGGCGGGAGCTACATTGATAAAATATATGTTCCAGAATGCACCAACTGGAATAGATGAAGATGAAATCACTCAACCCAGTTATTCTGGTCTTTTCCAAAACTATCCGAATCCATTCAACCCAAATACAAAAATCGAATTTCGACTTGCGTCCGCCTCAGGCGGAGGATTTGTGAATTTAACGGTACATGATATTCTCGGTAACGAAGTTGTAACCTTAGTTAATGAAGATAAACCGTCCGGTGAGTATGTAGTTGAGTTTGATGGTAGCAATCTTCCAAGCGGGATATATTTTTATCGACTACAAGCCGGAGCCTTTTCGGAAACGAGGAAGATGATTCTATTGAAATAGAGTAAGAGAAAGATTACGAGTAAGAGTAAGAATGAAATGGGATTTTCTTACTCTTGATCTTACTCATACTCTTAATCTGTTTTAATAATCACAACAAATTACTTGCAAGTTCAGCTAGCTCGCTGCGTTCACCTTTTTCGAGATTTATGTGTGCGTATAATCTTTGTCCTTTGAAGCGATCAATCAGATAAGACAAGCCATTTGATTGTCCATCGAGATAAGGATGATCTATCTGGTAAATATCTCCGGTGAAAACAAGCTTCGATCCTTCACCGGCACGGGTGATGATAGTTTTGATTTCGTGCGGTGTGAGATTCTGTGCTTCATCAACTATAAAGAAAATTCTCTGTAAGCTTCTTCCACGAATGTATGAAAGGGGTTCAATAACAAGTTTTTCTTCTTTGATCAACGAATCAATCAACTGATGATTTTTATCCGTTTCCGGAAATTGATCCTGAATAACTTTTAAGTTATCCCACAACGGAGTCATATATGGTGCAAGTTTGCTTTCAACATCTCCCGGAAGGTAACCTATATCTTTATTACTAAGAGGAACAATCGGACGGGCAACAAAAATTTGTCTGTATTGCTTTCGTACATGAAGTGCACTCGCAAGCGCAAGAAGTGTTTTACCAGTTCCGGCTTTTCCGGTTAAAGAAACTAATTGAATATCGTGATTTGAGAGAGCATCAACAGCAAAAGTTTGTTCGGCGTTTCTTGGAGTGATTCCATAAATAACATTTTTATCTACTTTTCTTAAGTACTCCTTGTTCTGATCGAGATTAGCAAGCACAGAACGGCTGCCGTTTCGAAGAATGAAATATTTATTTGGAAAAGCCTCTCCGTTTAATCTTTCGAGCAAAGGTTCAGCAAGAACCTCAAA
>JACZKK010000093.1 GCA_014860115.1 Ignavibacteriaceae bacterium | reverse complement strand
AATGGGATTCGATTATTTTGTTGATATTCACGTTCTCGTTGATGCTAATCTTCCTGTTCATAAAGGACACGAAATAGCTCACAAAGTAAAAGATGAATTGATGAAAGAATATTCCAACATAAGTGATGTACTAGTTCACATCGAGCCATATTTTATTAAGAACTAAAATGGAAGACGTTAGAAAAATTTTAATTAAAGATAAATTTCTGGAACTTTTACCGTTCCTGACAAAAAAATCATTTAAAGAGATTGATGATTTTTTTTCTGCTTCGCTTCTTCAAAAGATCCCGCCAAATAAAATAATTTCGGTGGAAGGAGATGCGTGTAATTATTTTTCATTTTTGCTGAAGGGAGTTATAAGAGTCTATAAAGTTGGATCATCCGGAAGAGAAATTACTCTCTATAGAATAAATGAAGGCGGTTCATGTATTCTCACCGCATCGTGTATACTATCCCAAAAATCTTTTCCTGCAATTGCAGTAACGGAGTTGGATTCAGAAGTTTTAAGCTTACCGGCAAATTTGTTTAAAGAGTGGGTAAGTAAATATCCGGTATGGCAGGAATATGTTTTTAATCTTGTATCAGAAAGGCTCGCTGACGTCATAACAACCGTTGAAGAGATAGCATTCAAGAGTGTTGATACAAGAATAGCTGAAAAGCTTACTTTTTTATTAAGTGAAAAAGGAAAACTTTTAGAATTAACTCACAATGAGCTTGCAAGAGATATCGGTACTTCCCGAGAAGTCGTAAGCAGAATACTTAAAGATTTTGAAGCAAGAGGAGTTATTCAAATTTCGCGTGGATCAATAAAGGTTCTTGATATTGTTAAATTAAAAGCGCTTCAAAAAAAATAACTTATCTGTGACATTGTCACATACTTCTCATCTTTAGCTCATTAGTTTTGTTCCAACAATAAATTATCAAATAAAACTAAAGGAGAACTAAAATGAAAAAGAACGTTGGAAGCGCAGATAAGGTCATCAGGATAATTTTTGGTGTAGCGATAATTGCTTTTGGTATCTACAGCCAGAGCTGGTGGGGTTTAGTTGGAATAGTTCCGTTATTTACGGCATTCATTGGCTGGTGCCCTGCTTACAATCTAATCGGTGTTTCAACAGATAAAAGCGTAAAAGTCGAAAAAATAAGCCTGAAGAACTAATTCGCTTTTCTAGAAGCTTTGATCAGGTCTATTGATATTAATTGAGGGAATGGTTTTAATTTGAATTATTCCCTCTTCGTTTTTTAAATATATCAACTCATGTCACTATTAATTAAAATTAACTACTATTTATGTGTTATGACACTAGAAGGGAAAACAATGAAAAAAATCAAAATTTTACTCGTATCGTTTGCACTCACCACAATTCTGCTTTTGGGTTGCTCTGAGGAAAGTACTACAGAACCGACACCAACTACCTCTGCTCCATTAAGCAAATTAAGTGATATCCAGAGCAAAGTGTTTAATACCAGTTGTGCGCTCTCAGGATGCCACGGTGGGACAAACAATCAAGCAAATTTATTATTAACTGATGGAAACTCGTTTGCCAATCTTGTAAATGTTCAGAGTTTTCTCTTCCCACAATTCAGCAGAGTTCAGCCAAATAATAGTGCAAACAGTCTTCTCATTAAAATGTTAAAAGGTGAAGTATCACCACGAATGCCCTTAAACAGAGATCCGCTTTCAGCCGCAACAATTGATTCAATTGCAAAGTGGATTGACAACGGAGCTTTAAATAATTAATAACATATCATAAACAAATCCATGGAGGAAAAAATGAAAAACTTTAACTTCACCAGAATCTCAGCTGTGATTATTTTTTTTACGATGATCACATCATTTTCAATCGCTCAAAGCTGGCAAATCCAAAATTCAAATACCAGTGTTCAACTCAAAGGAATTCAAATGATTAGTGTAACTGAAGGCTGGGCTTGTGGAGATGCAGGTGCAATACTTCACACGATTGATGCAGGTAATACATGGTCACTTGTTACCTTGACTGGTTCTGATCTTCACCAAATTGTGTTTAAAGATGCAAGTACTGGAATAGTAGTTGGAGATAACGGGACAGTTTTTACGACCACCAATGGCGGAACAAACTGGATTTCAAAAAACAGCAGTACATCATTACAATTGAGAGGAGCCGGTTTTGCCGGTGGCTCCACATTTTTCGCTGTGGGTGATGATGGAGCGGCAGTTAAATCGACGGATAACGGAAACACCTGGACTACTCTGAATTCAGGTACATCCGAAAGACTTCTATGTGTGGCTGCTGTTGACCAAAGTGTTTGGGTTGGAGCAAGAAATGGATTAATGTTATTTTCAAGTAACGGTGGAACATCTTTCACTTCGATGAGCAATCCTGCAACCGATGACATAAAAGATATTCAGTTCATTGATGGGTCAATTGGATTTGCGGGCGGAAGTAATTCATTCTTTATGTATACAAGTAACGGTGGAGCTAACTGGACTTCTCGTTCTACAGGAATACAGGTTGGATTGAATGGACTTCACTTCGTGAATCAAAATGAAGGATGGGTCGTTGGTGGTGCTGGGACTTTATACTCAACAACCAATGCTGGTTTGAATTGGATTGTACTACAATCACAGACTGGACAGGATTTAAATTCAATCCATTCAGTTGATGGCGCAAACGCCTGGGCGGTTGGAAACCTTGGGGTAATTGTTACCAACTATTCGCCGCCGACTAATGTTGAAAATGAAAATAGTGTAGCGCCAAACACCCTGGTTCTTGAACAAAATTATCCAAATCCATTTAACCCTTTAACTAAAATCAAATTCTCAGTACCAGAACGGAGTAATACGATCATTAAAGTTTATAACACGGTTGGTTCTGAAGTAGCTACGCTATTAAATGAAGTAAAACAACCGGGAACTTATGAGGTTGATTTCAATGCAGCAGATCTCTCAAGCGGTGCCTACTTCTACTCAATGGAAACTGATAATTTCCGTGAAGTAAAAAAGATGATACTAATTAAATAGAATAATTCTAATGAGTTAATTCTTCGTAGCAAAATGAATTATAAATTATTAATAAACAAAACAATAAGTTATTCTATAAATAAGGGTCACAAGTAATATGAAAAAAGTTTTAAGTATGACATTAGTTTTTATAACCGTAATTTCTTATGGACAGGTTAGTATCCAGTGGCTGCAGGACACGGAAGGTATTTCTATTGCTGTAGATGGCTCTGACAATGTTTACACGGTTTATTACGAATATAATCCTGCTGGAGATATTTTTCTTACAAAGCGAAACTCAGATGGAGTATTTATTTGGCAGGAGAAATTTGATCAAACTGATAATTCAAAGTGGGAAAAAGCTACCTGGGTCGCAACCGATAATCTAGGAAACATTCTGGTTTCGGGAACATTAATGTCGGGTTACTCGAATCCTGTAGAGGCTGCAAGTATACTTATGAAATTTGATTCTGCTGGAAATTTAATTTGGAGAAATGTATACGAGACTTCATTTGATGGATCATATACAAAGAAGTGTTTGGTCGATAATAGTAATAACATTTATGTATTAGGAATGGGAAGTGGAATTCCTGGTTATGTTACAAAGGTAAAAAAGTTCGCACCAGATGGTTCAACTATATGGACATACTATGACGCAAACGGAATTGGTGCACCAATTAATTTCAAATTCACTCCCGATAATGCTATCGTAATTACCGGCAGAGCTATCTTCGGAAGTATAAACGGTTACGCAAAAATCGATTTGAATGGAAATCATATCTGGAGTTACCCTGGTGTTTCGAGTCTTACAATAGGTGATTGTGAAGGAGATGATTTCGGACACACTTACCTTGTTCATGGAGAATATGTTATGAATGGAGGAACAGAATTAAAAAAGGTCTCACCAACCGGAAGTTTGATCTGGTCAAATTTTTATAATCTCGCAGGATTCAGAGTAGAGGTAGGAAGCGATAATCAACCAGTAGTTTGTGGTTTCCCTAACCCAAATTCATTTGGTTCATCATTCATCAAAGTTGATGGTGATGGTAACATTGTTTGGGCAAATCCGGATGCAGATAGCACATTCGCTCTTATGTTGCATGCCAGATTAATCATGGATCAGCAAGATAATATTTATCTCGCCGCTGGAACATTAACTGAAATGGCGGTTTGTAAAGTAAATAGAAATGGCACCTCTGCATGGACTGTAACATTACCAGGGAGTTACGCCAATGATATTACTCTTGGTAGTGATAATGATGTTTATGTTGTAGGTGGTAATACAGCTAGAATTAATCAGACAATTGTATCTCTGGTTATTGAAGAAGGAATAGTTTCAGAAGGTTACACATTAGAACAAAATTATCCAAATCCTTTTAATCCGAATACCAAAATAAAGTTTAGTATTTTATCAGAGGAGATCGTCACTCTAAAAATATTTAGTGTTATTGGAAAAGAAGTAGCGACTATCGTAAACGAAAAGTTATCACCAGGAGTATATGAGGTTGATTTTAAGGCCGGTAATCTAAGTTCCGGTGTTTATTTTTATACTCTCGCTACTGAGAATTATAGAACTACTAGAAAAATGATATTAACTAAATAATGCGATTGCTGACCGACCCTCTGAGTTTCGTAAACTCGGAGGGTTATTTATTTAGTGCATCATTCAAAAGTAAATCTCGCGGGTATCCCATCTAATTGTAGATTTTGCAACTTTTTATCGCTTTTTTTTGCCAGACAAGTATCTGAATGAATAAATTTTTCTTATTATAATGTCACTGTTTTAATTGTGAAGTAACTATTATGAATGAATATCAATTAAAAGGAACCTGTATGCGCTTTTACTACAAAATAAACTTATTTTCAAAAAGGAAAACTAAAGTGGTTAAAAATCTGTTTTCATTCATTATAACTTTTTTATTGTTCTTCCTTTCGAATTCAACATTAGCTCAATGGGATACACAAAGTCCTCTTCCGACCCATTTGGATATTAGAGGAATCGGTGCCCCGACTGCACAAAGAGTTTTCATTGCTACGGATGATGACCCGTTCGATTTCGGCGGCTCACTTTTCGAATCGACTAATGGCGGAACAAATTGGACACAATTAAATATTCCTGTTACGCTCAGCAATCCTCTCAACGGATTATTTTTTCTTGATAGTCAATTTGGTTGGGCGTACGGCAACGAGAATTATCGTACCATCGATGGAGGAACAAACTGGACGGAAATACCATTTCTAGGCTCAACTTATTTTATGAAATTTTATACACCAGCATTTGGTGTGGCAACCGGTAATTTCGGTATCCAAATCAGCAGAGATGGCGGAGATTCGTGGGAAGCATCACCAAATAATATTTATCAATTTGACTTTATAACTACAAACATAGCCTTAGGAGTTTCTGAGACAGGAATATATAGAACAACTGATGGTGGAATCAATTTTACACAAGTTCTACCCGGTGATGCTGATGCTATCGCTTTTCTTTCTCCCGATATTGCCGTTGCAATAGTAAACAACTCTTTTATCAGATCAACTGATGGCGGAGTGAGCTGGGTTACAGGTAATAGCGCAAATGATAAGTCTGAACTTTTTGTAGTCTCTTCTAATATTGTTCTAGCGCATGGCAGAGCCGGTACATTTCCAAATTACGATGATCGTGTTTTCAGATCTTCCGATGGCGGACAATCATGGAATGACCTGGGGGAAATTATACCAGAAGGAATCTACGCATTTGTTTCAGCCAATACACAGAATTTAGTCGCATCTGATTTTTTGGGAAATATGTATCATTCAACCGATGAAGGAATGAGTTGGATTCAAAGTTTTATTTCACCAGGGCAGCAGCCAGGTTTTTTAAGCAGCGCAGTTCCTCATTTTGCTGATGCTCAAACAGGTTATTTCGGATATGGTGCTGGATTTCTAATTAAAACTACTAACAGCGGTGCATCGTGGTTCCAGATTTCGAGCGGTACCGGGGAATCTCTTAATGACATTGCAAGGTTTCCAAGTGGAAATCTTATTGCTGTCGGCGATAATGGAACTCTGCTTACAAGTAATGGACTTCCACCGTGGATAATTCATGAAAGATTTACACAGAATAACCTGAAAGCTGTTCAGGTTATCGGACAAAATGAAGTTGTGGTCGTCGATCAAACAGGTCAAGTATACAAAAGTACTGACGGAGGAAATAGTTGGTCAGCTACTCCAGGCAAACCGGTGAGTATGTCATCAGCCGAGGACATTCACTTTTCTTCATTGCTCGATGGATGGGTCATCGGTCAGAGCTTCGAGACCGGTGCTTTATATCATACAACGGACGGAGGATCAAACTGGATTCCGGTTACAGAATTTTTAGGAACTTACAGATCAGTTGATATTGAAGGTTCCAATATCTGGGCTGCAAATGTCGGTGAAGTCTTCTACCGCAGTACAGATAATGGATTAACATGGATTCAAGGTGAAATACCGTACTCGCCGGTACAAATAGAAGATATGGATTTCTTTAATGAAAGTATTGGTTATGCGGTAGGATGGTGGGGTCAGGCATATCGCAGCAATGATGGCGGGATAACATGGGAAATTTTGCCCACACCATCCACCAACGATAACTTTACCGATATTCATATACTCGGTGCAAATGAACTTTGGGTAAGCACCAATAGTGATGCAGCTTTCTATTCTGCTACCGGTGGACAAAGCTGGTCAGTTATGAATATTGGTTCAAAAGGTTTTGGTATTTTCAATTCTATTGTCGGTATTCAAGGTGGAGATGCATGGACTGTTGGTTACCAGGGATACATTGAACATTTCAATGGTCCGCCACCACCGCCTGTTAATCTACCACCTGTAGCATCATTTGAGTTTGTGGCGACAGGTCTCACAGTTGATTTTATAGATACAAGTACAGATCCGGATGGATTCATCTTTAGTTGGGAATGGAATTTTGGTGACGGCAGCTTTTCAAATCAACAAAATCCAACTCACACTTTTGATACAGCTAATACTTACATTGTTTCTTTAACAGTAACTGATGATGATGGTGATAATGGTACTGCAGGAAGAATAATTGTCGTTCAGCCGGGACCTGGCGGAACTTTTGGAGATTTTACAGAAGTAACTCCACTGGATTCTCTGTTCGTAACACCGCAAGATGAAGACTTTTGGGTTATAACGACTGCGCCTGCCGATTATGATTTAGATGGCGATCTGGATATTGCAGTATTAGGTTATTATGTCGTCTATAATGTGAGTGTTGAAGATAAACTTGTTCTTTTACGTAATGATGGTTCGGCAGATTCGGTCAAATGGGATTTTTCATACATTGATATTCCATTAGGTTCACTCACTTCAGGAGCTTCAGATCTTGCATGGGGTGATTTTGATAATGATACAGATTTGGACCTGGTTGTCGGAACAGATGGGGCAACAATACTTTACAAGAACGATTCAGGTTCTTTGATTCTTACTGATACAGAACTTCCAAATTATTGGGAAGAAAACAGCCAGGCTGAGTTCGACCTTCGTTCAATTACCTGGGCTGATTATGATAACGATGGCGATCAGGATTTACTAATCCCCTCAGTATTTGATAACAACACTTTTTCTTATCGTACTCTACTGATGCGAAATGATGGTCCCGGTCAGAATGGGAGTTGGATTTTCACTGAAACCGACTCAATGTTTGCACCGACAAGTCATGCTCAAAGCTCATGGGCTGACTTCGATGGAGATCAGGATCTCGATTTACTTTTAATAAATGTTGCTCCACTTTATGATGATGGATTCATTCATCGCTATAGAAATGACGGCAATGGATCATTTACGAGAGAAAATATTCTTGAAAATTTAAGTGTCGAGCGAGGTGAAGTCCAATGGGGAGATTACGATGGCGATGGAGATCTTGATATTCTGGTCGTCGGAAATCTGAAAGAAATCGATAGCACATATACACCAATGGCTCTACGTATTTACAAAAATGAAAATGATACATTTATTCCGTTTGATGTAATTAGCTGTATTCCGTGCGAAGGCTGGTTTGATCTTACCGCTGCTACCTGGGCAGACTACGATTCGGATGGCGATATGGATATTCTTTTAGCAGGAACTCATAACCCCGGTACCGGAAATATTGAAGGTCGGGCAAGAATATACACTAACAATAATGGAGTCTTCACTGAATCAGGTAATGAATTGCCGGCACCGAGAGCAGCTGGTGATCGCGGCGGTACTTTCTCATGGTTCGATTTAGATGGTGATGCTGATCTTGATTATTTTATTGCCGGACAGTATTTCGTACCGGGTGGTAACGGACTTGTTGAAGCACAAATGCACATCTATAGAAATGATGTCCCTGCACTTAATGAAGCTCCATCAATGCCGATTGGTTTAAGCGCAACTGTTATGACAAATAATGAAGTAATTCTTTCCTGGTTACCTTCCTTTGATGATCATACTCCTGGTCCGGCGATTACGTATGATCTCGTTGTAGTAAGAAATGGAACGCATGTTCCAATCAGTACTCTGCAAAGAGTTGGTGAAGAAACTTTTTCAAGACTGCCTGAACCCGGAAATATCAGTGCAGTTGTTGAGTGGTCGCTTGCCGGGCTTGTCAACGGACAGTATCAATGGCAGCTTCGTGCTGTTGATGCTGCATATGCAGGAAGCCCGATTGCATTTGGTGAATTCAATATTGGTGTTGTTTCAGTCGATGGGGATGGTAATAATTTACCTGCTGATTATAATCTCGGACAGAACTATCCAAATCCTTTCAACCCTGCTACAACAATCAAATACTCAATTCCTAAAGCAGGGCAAGTTACTTTGAAAATTTATGATGCACTCGGAACTGAGATCGCCGTGCTTGTAGATGAAAATAAGCAAGCGGGAAATTACGTTCTAACTTTTGAGCGGAATAATCTCTCAAGCGGAGTATATTTTTATCAATTAATCTCAGAAAAGTTTATCGATACTAAAAAAATGATTTTGATGAAGTAGCCCTAATAACATGATGCCCTCCCCAATACCCTCTCATAATTGGTTTGAGAGGGTTTTCTTTATCGTATCAAAAAACAATTGGATTTGATGTCACAAAATTTAAAAACTTTATACTATTTAATTAACAACAATCAATAATATTTAAGGAGTAAAAAAATGTTTAAGAGATCTTTTTTCGTGATGAGCATAATTCTTAGTGTTATGCTCAACGCTGCCTGTTCTGAGGATGTTAACAATTCCAACAGTTCGTCAATCACTGAAAACCAGGCGGTTCAAAAAGCTAAACTGATCAATTCGGGAACTGTAACAAAGACTGAAATGATCACACATAATGGAATAAAAGTGTGGGAGGTTTATATGACTGCATCCTCAGGCGGAGAATTAAAAGTAAAATACCGCATTGATGATGGTACGATGGTTGAGATAAAAGGCGCTTCACCTTCGTTTGAGTATGAAGTTCAGCCAGGAATGAACTTAATTGATTATTCCGATGCAAAAACTGTCGCTTTAAACGCAAAACCTGGCGAAATCCGCGAATGGAAATTTGAAAAAGATGAAAGCGACAACAGATGGGAATACAGATTTTTCATTTTAAGCAGCGGACAGGAATGGGAAATACGAATCGATGCAGCAACTGGAGTTGTATTAAGAATTAAGTAATTTTGGTCAGTCTTATAATAACAATTAAGCGATGGAAGTAATCTTAGAAAACATAGCAGCATATTTAATTGTAATTGCTTTCATCGCTCTTCTCTTCTATTACTACATCAAAAGAAACAAAAAGCATTCCCAGAGTACAAAACGAAAAATTGCTAAAGCAAAAGAGTTAGGTTTTAACGAGCCTGTTTCACTACATCCTGTCATTGATCCCGATATTTGTATAGGAAGTGCAGCCTGTGTTGCTGCCTGTCCTGAACACGATATTTTAGGAATTATAAATGGACAAGCAACAACAATTAATGCTTCAAGATGTGTCGGACATGGCGCGTGCTTTCACGCCTGCCCTGTCCAAGCTATATCACTTTGTATAGGAACAGAAAAACGAGGAGTTGAGCTTCCGCATATAAGTGAGGAATTCGAAACTACAATTCCGGGAATTTTTATCGCCGGTGAATTAGGAGGAATGGGCTTAATTAAAAATGCTGTCGAACAAGGTAAACAAGCGATGAGCTATCTTGCATCAAAAATTGGTGCAAGAGGAAATGCTCATTATGACGTTGTAATTATTGGTGCGGGACCTGCTGGAATTTCTGCTACGCTTGAAGCAACCAAACGAAAATTGAAATTCGTAACTCTTGAGCAGGATACTCTTGGCGGGACAGTTTCCAATTTCCCAAGAGCAAAAGTTGTTATGACTTCTCCAATGGATCTTCCGCTCTATGGAAAAATTAAACTCTCGGAGACTTCCAAATCTGAATTGCTCAAATTGTGGAATGAAGTCTTGTCTAAGAATAGTATCACTATCAATGAACAAGAAAAAGTTGAAACTATCGAAAAGCAGCAAAGCATATTTATAGTGAAGACAAGCAAAGGACATTATACAGCAAAATCTGTACTTCTTTCAATTGGAAGAAGAGGTTCTCCCAGGAAACTTGATGTTCCGGGTGAAGAAAAAGAAAAAGTGGCTTACCGGCTGCTTGAACCTGAGCTGATTCATAACCAAAAAGTATTAGTGGTCGGCGGTGGTGATTCAGCGATTGAGAGTGCTCTTCTGCTCGCTGATGAAAATAATTTTGTCACAATTTCCTATAGAAGTGATTCATTCTCGAGGTTAAAACCCAAGAACCTTGAGCGCATCAATAAATATTCGAAGATTGGTAAGGTAAAAATTATTCTAAATTCAGAAGTGATTGAAATCCTTGATAACAGTGTACTTCTGCGTGTTTCTGATAAAGTTGATCCTGTTGTGGTCGAAAATGATCTGGTTTACATATTTGCAGGTGGTATTCTGCCGACTAAATTTTTAGAAGAAGTGGGGATTAAAATCACAAAGAAATTTGGCGAAGCAATCTTAAAACATTAATAATTATAAGGAATTATAATCTTAAAAGTTTTTACATACGTTTTCCTCTTCGGTTCTTATTTCTACTTATATGCTCAAATTTCTCCGGGTGATCTCACAACCTTTCATGCCGACCTGGAAGGAATCAGTAATTGTACTAAATGCCACGAACTTGGGGAACAGGTAAGTAATTCAAAATGCCTGGATTGTCATAGTGAGATAAAAACCAGAATGAGCGCTGGTACTGGTTATCATTCAAGCACAGAGGTAAAAGATAAAAACTGTTCAATCTGTCATAATGAACATCATGGAAGAAATTTCAGGATCGTGAATTTTAATCCTGAATCATTTAATCATGATAAAGCGGGATTCAGCTTAACAGGTAAACACAAAACTGCTGAGTGCAAGGAATGTCACAAATCAGATTTCATCTCTGACGCTAAACTTAAAAAAAGGAAAAATACTTATCTTGGTCTGAGCAGTAACTGTACTCCCTGCCACGAAGACTATCATCAAAAAACTTTAGGTGATAATTGTAATAATTGTCATAATAATGATGCCTTTATACCCGCAGCAAAATTTGATCACTCAACTGCTGCATTTAAATTAACTGGTTCCCATTTAAAAGTTGAATGTCTCGGATGTCATAAAATCGAAAACAAGAATGGCAAAAAGTATCAGGCATTTAAAAACATTCCATTCCAGAATTGTAATTCCTGTCATCAGGATATCCATAAAGGAAGTTTTGGACAGAACTGTTCAAGCTGCCATGTCACAGCCAGTTTCAAACAAATTAATTCCTCAGCATTTGACCACAACAGAACAAAATTTCCATTGATAGGTAAACATAAATCTGTGGGCTGCAACAATTGTCATAAGGCACCATCAGGTTACAAAATGAAATTTGCTCTTTGCACCGACTGCCATACAGATTATCACAAAGCACAATTTGTCGTCAACAATGTCACTCAGAATTGCTCTGACTGTCATTCCGAGAATGGATTCAGACCTTCGTCATACACATTAGATCTGCATAATAAATCGCAATTCCAGCTTACCGGCGCTCATTTAGCTACACCCTGCGAAAGTTGTCACTATCAACAAAACAACTGGCATTTTAAAGGCATTGGAATTGAATGTATTAACTGCCATAAAAATATTCACGAAAATGAGCTTAAAGCTGAATTTTTACCAAATAATGACTGCAAAGTTTGTCACCAAACAGATAATTGGATTACTATATCATTTGACCATAAGAAGACTGAATTCCCTCTTTTGGGCAAGCATAGTTCAATTAATTGCGGATCCTGTCATCGAAAAGTAGAAAATGAAACTTCATCAATTATTTTTAGTTCAGTCAAAAAAGAATGTGAAGGATGTCATAATGATATTCATTTTGGGCAGTTCAAAGTTGAAGGAATTTCAGATTGCAGCCGTTGTCATAGTTTTGAAAATTGGAAACCTGAAAAATTTGATCATAGCAAAACAGAGTTTAATTTAGATGGGGCTCATAAAAATATTGATTGCTCCAAATGTCATCCTAAAGTAGAAAATAATGGGACTACTTTCATCAAATTCAAATTAGAAGACTCTAAATGCGCAACTTGCCACAAAAAATAGTTTTGGCCCTGCTACTAGTAGTATCTGCATTTCCACAATCACCACATGGTGATGATTTCGATTACGATTGCGAACTCTGCCATGAACCGACAAGCTGGAAAATTGATGTTAAAAAAGTTCAGTTTGATCACAGCATAACAAAATTTGAATTGGCTGGTCAGCACAAGGCTGCAGATTGTAGAAGCTGTCACACAAATCTTGAATTTTCAAAAATTAATTCTGACTGTATTTCCTGTCATACTGATCTTCACCAGGGAACGGTTGGTAAAGATTGTTCAAAATGCCATACATCAAAATCCTGGATGGTGGAAGATATAAATGGACTTCACCAAAAAGGAAGATTCCCTCTTCTTGGAAATCATTTGACTGCAGATTGTCAACAGTGTCATTCAAGATATGTTGACCTCTATTTTGAACCACTGAACACAGATTGCTTTGCTTGTCATGGGAGCGATTTCAGTATCGCACATAATCCAAATGATTCTAAAGATTGTGAGAATTGTCATTCGATAACTGCAAGTGAGTGGACAGCACTAAATGTAGATCACGATTTTTTCCCTTTGGTTGGTGGTCACCAAATTTCAAATTGTTTTGCTTGTCATGAACAAGGAGGAAGCTTTACAGGTCTTTCACCTGAGTGTGTAAGCTGTCATCTTGATACCTATAATGCAACTACAAATCCCAATCATATTTCAATCGGCTTTCCAACAGATTGTATCCAATGTCATACGATAAACGGCTGGTCACCAGCAACTTTCGATCACGATGGACCTTACTTCCCTATTTATACAGGTAAGCACGCTGGTGAATGGAATGCCTGTGCAGATTGTCATGAAGTACCAGGCAATTATTCAGTTTTTACATGTATAAGCTGTCACGAGCATAATCAGCAGGATATGGATGATGAACATCAGGGTGTTCAAGGATACATTTATGAAAGTGGAGCTTGTTTAACCTGTCATCCCACAGGCGAAAAAGGTAATGCATTTAATCATGCTAATTCCATTTTCCCATTAACTGGAGCTCACGTTACTACAAATTGTCAGGATTGCCACAATAGTGGTTATCAAGGAACACCAACTGAATGTGTCGCCTGTCATCAGATTCATTTTAACAATTCGACTAATCCAAATCATACGCAGCTTGGATTATCAACAGATTGTATTAGCTGTCATACAACAAATCCAGATTGGCAGCCAGCGCTATTCCCTGTTCATAACCAATATTATGAATTACTTGGAAAGCATCTGGAAAATGCAAATGATTGCAATAGCTGTCACAATGGTAATTATACTTCTACTCCAAATCTTTGTTATGATTGTCATACTGATGCTTATAATAATTCACAAAATCCCAATCATATAGCTGCAGCGTTCCCAACAACTTGTGAGGATTGTCATACTACTAATGGTTGGACTCCCGCAACCTTTGACCATGATGGATTGTATTTTCCTATTTATACCGGAGAGCATGCTGGTGAGTGGAATCAGTGCCTGGATTGCCATCAAGTCCCAAATAATTATTCAGTATTTACCTGCATTAGCTGCCACGAACACAATCAACTGGAGATGGATGATAAACACCAGAGTGTTCAGGGATATATATATGAAAGTAATGCTTGTCTTTCTTGTCATCCGGATGGAAGTAAAGGTAATGCCTTCAACCATGGTAATTCAATTTTCCCATTAACAGGTGCTCATACTACTCTGGATTGTCAGCAGTGCCATCAAAGCGGATATAGTGGGACACCAACAGAATGTATAGCCTGTCATCAGACAAACTACAACAATTCAACAAATCCAAATCATACGCAATTAGGATTATCTACAGAATGCACGACCTGCCATACAACAGAGCCTGGTTGGAAACCTGCTTTGTTTCCTATTCACAATCAATATTTCGAATTACTTGGAAGACATCTGGAAATTGCAAACGACTGCGTTTCCTGTCACAATGGAAATTATACAACTACATCAAACTTATGCTTTGACTGTCATACTGATCCATACAACAATGCTCAGAATCCAAATCATATTGCTGCTGGAATTCCTCATGAATGTGAACAATGCCATAATTCAACTGCGTGGATACCTTCAACGTTCAATCATACGCTAGCAGGATTCGAATTGTTAGGCGCTCACTTAAATATTCAATGTTCAAATTGTCATCAGGGAGTAATCACAGGTTTAAATTCCGATTGCATCTCCTGCCATCAGGATGATTATAATATTGCGCCGGAACATGTTGCACAGGGATATCCTACAAATTGCGAGATGTGTCATAATTCAGTTGCCTGGAACCAGGTTACCTTCAACCACAACCTTACTAACTTCCCGTTAACCGGAGCGCACATAAGTGTGAACTGTTCTGATTGTCATGAATCAGGTTTTACTGGAACGACAACTATTTGTTACGATTGCCATACTGCAGATTACCAGCAAAGCACAAATCCAAGCCACACAGCATTAACTTTACCGACTGATTGTGCTCAATGCCATACAACTAATCCTGATTGGCAGCCGGCAACATTTCCGATTCACAATCAATTTTTTGAATTGCTCGGTGCACATGCCAATATTACAAATTGTGCTGATTGCCATGACGGTAATTATAACAATACACCAAACACTTGCATTGGGTGCCATCAGAGTGAATATAATGGAACAAGCGATCCGCCGCATTCAGTACTTAACTTTTCTTTTGACTGTTTAACTTGCCACACTATGAATGGTTGGACTCCTGCTAACTTCAATCATTCATTCTACCCGATTTCTGGTCATCATAATAATGTCAATTGCAATCAGTGTCACTCGGAACCAAACTATCAGCCGCAATGTCTAAGCTGCCACATGGATGATTTCCTGGAAGAGCATGACCCGGGAGATCCAACTAATTGCTGGGATTGTCATGATACTTTTAATTGGAGTATTGGGGCCAAAGTAAAAGGGTTAAAACAAATAAATTAATTATGACTAGTAAAATTTTTTACATACTTATTTTGTTTACTGCTGTTCAAATTTCTGCTCAAACAGGGAATAAGAACATCGTCTCCGGTCAGATTAGCTATATTTCCTCACAAAATATTTATGTTAAGTTTACTAACACAGATGGAATTGAAACAGGCGATACGCTTTTTCTGAAAGATAAAAATAATTTTTTACCGACTATAAAAGTGGATCACAAATCTTCAACTTCCTGTGCAGGAATTTCTATTAGTAATAAAAAATTAGAACTAAATACCGTGCTGTATGCTTTTGTTTCCATAGATGATGGTGAGGCTGAAGAGGATACCACTCAAATAACTACTATTGCGCCTGTTGTTATTCCGACTATCGTAACTGATGAGGTAGTTACAAAAACTTCATTGGAACCCATTCCAACTCTTTCAGGAAGATTGTCTGTTCAATCATATTCTAATTTTACAAACAATATTTCGAGCTATGATTATCAGCGCTGGAGATATACATTCCAATTAAATGCAGGACGAATTGGAAGCTCAGGTTTTTCTTATTCACAATACATAAGCTTTGCATATCGTGCGGATGACTGGGACAGAATTTCTTCAAATCTTTCCGAAGCTGTAAGAGTATATGATCTTGCAATTAGATATGATTTCAACCAACGAACACTTGTCTGGCTTGGAAGACATATCAATAATAAAATTTCTAATATCGGTTCGATAGATGGATTGCAGTTCGAAACCGGAATTAACGAATGGTCGTTCGGTGCCGCTGTTGGATCAAGACCTGATTTCAACAATATGGGTTTAAATTCCAAGCTGTTTGAATATGGAGCTTACGTGAACAGAGCAGATTTGTTTGCAAATGGTGATATGCAAAACACTCTGGGTTACTTTGAACAGACAAATGATTTCAATACTGATAGAAGATTTCTTTACTTCCAGCACTCCAATTCAGCAATTCAAAACACAAGGATCTTCCTATCATCAGAAGTTGATCTGTTCAAGAAAGAAATGGGTGAAAACAAAACTGATTTTTCTTTGACAAGTCTTTATACATCAATCAATATCCGTCCGAGTGATTTGTTTTCTATAATGCTGTCTTATGATGCCAGAAAAAATGTAATCTATTATGAAACATTTAAAACAACTCTTGATAGTATAATTGAAAATGAAACCAGACAAGGATTCAGAACAAGATTAACTTTAAAGCCAATAAGAAATTTATACTTTGGCGGTGATTACGGCTATCGCTATCGAAGAGGTGATTTAAAGCCTTCAAATAATTATGGCGGCTACATCACTTATTCACAAATACCCGGAATTGAAACAAGCGCAACAGTTTCTTTCAACAAATTAAGCAGTAGTTATACAGAAGGTGATATCTGGAGTGCAAGTTTAAACAGACCGATAGTTTATGGATTTGATATTATGCTTGGATACAGGTTTACTAGCTATAAATTCAGAACGGGTATTGACGAGCTAAAACAGAATTCGGTTTCAATAAATCTGAATACTTACATTCTAAAACCAGTTCTTCTGAATTTCACTTATGAAGGCATTTTTGAAGATACCAGAACTTCTGGAAGATTTCTCGCTAATCTCACTTATAGATTTTGATAATTCTCATTTAAACAGAGATGACATCTCTCAAAGAGATGTCATCTCTAAAGGACGATTAATTTTACTTCAACAATATCAGTTTCTTCGTCTGAACAAAATTATCAGTTATCATTGTATAGTAATATACTCCTGCCGATAGATGATCTGCACTGAATACAACTTCATAACTTCCTGCGGATTTTTCTTCATTAACCAGAACTGCAATTTCATTTCCAATCACATCATATACTTTAATTGAGACAAACTGATTACCCGCAAGCGCATATTTTATTATTGTTGATGGATTAAACGGATTCGGATAATTCTGTTCCAGAATAAATCCATTCGATGCTAAATTGCTCACAGTCACTATCTCACTGTATGAGAAGTTTCCATTATAGTCAATCTGTTTCAATCTGTATTCAAGTGACAAAGCACTTATTCCTGTAATATCATCTTCAAATACATAATATGTTGGTTCAGTAATAGTTCCTTTGCTCTCTTTAAATCCTGCTAACATCCAGTCTGTAAACTCGCCTTCATCATTGCTTCTGCGATAAATCTCAAACTGTTGATTATTTGTTTCGGTAGCAGTGATCCATTCAAGTAAAATTTTTGAACCTTTATTAGTTGCGGTAAAGGAAGTAAGTTCAACAGGAATATTACTTTCATCAACCGTCAAAGCTTTAATACACAAATTAGCTGAACCTGCAGGCCACGGAGGGTCTGCATAATAATACATGTCCTGCCATTGAGAACCATCCCAGTAAAAACTTTCATTTGGATTTGAAGTGGAGTTGACAATTGTTAGATATGCATCCCCAACAAGCAATACCGGTACTTCTGAAGTTCTATCAAATGGCTGCCCGCCTCGGGATAGATTCAGGTAAACGTAAAAATCATTTCCTGCATTTAACAAAAGCGGTTCAGTAATATCAATTGTATAGAACCCAGTATATTGTATGTAACCTGATTGTGAAAGTAATTCGTTTTGCAGCTGTCCACTTTGAAATGTATCATATACTTTGAAAGTATAGTTAACACTATCCGCAGCAACGAAGAAACTGACAGCTTGAAGATATTCATTTGATTCTGCAACAAATGAATTGAATCCTTCATTGCAATCTGTTTTCGTTGCTCTCCATCCATGATAATCGTGGTAGTAAATGTGATCATACTGCTGCGGCTCTACATCTTTAAATGTTACAGCACCCATTTCAATATTTTTTCCACAATGCTTGTCGTAGTATGAAATCCAGAAATAGCCATTCAATCCCCATCCGGCACCCCAGCTATTCTTTACTAGCCAGGCACCGGGTAACGGAGCCTGAGTCACTTTGTTATCATCCCATCCGATAATCGATACTGCATGGTTCGGATCCTGGGTGGAGGTTGGCGGCTGATAATGAATGTAATTTTGAATGAATGAACTTGCATAGCACATACAAGTTCCCATTACTCCATAATCCATTATCATTTGTTTGAGTGTATTAATGTTGCTTAGATCTGAGTAAGTATTAAGCCAGTATATTTCTCTTGGATAATAATAATGCCAGCTCGTATCTGATCTTGGTGGGGGTGTACTATAGGATTGTCCATCAATATCTCGCACCGCGCCTTCACCTCTTGATAAATAAGCTGAAGAAACTCTGTAATCTCCGCCTTCATGCACGACAAGTCCATTGCCGGTAGGCGGATCGAGATCTTCGTTAAAGTACTGATTAAATCCATTCCACCAATCAAGGTGATATTCTGCAAGATTTGGTTCGCCTGTTTCGCCGTTATTTGCCCAGGCACCTGTCATTAAAAGATTACCTTCCATTGCAGCCATTGTACCGTGAGTCCAGCAAGTTCCACCTTGCTGTGACTTGACTGATGTTACATAGTTTACGCCTCCGACGTCCCTCAAATCAAAAGTGGCTGGAGGAGTTTGTGCCATTGTACAAAAAACAAATACTAACAAAAACATCAGCATAAAAACTGAAATAAATTTTTTCATATGAACCTCGGATTTAAATGAGTTGAATTATTTGGTGTAGAAATAAATTTCTGAAAAAGTTGTAGTCTTCCGGAAAAGCAGAACCAGGCAAGTAAATTATAGAAAGATTCTGTTAGGAACGCATTTTTAGTGCGAAAAAAAATATCAGACTTTAAGTCTGTCAATCCCCTAACCTTTGATAATAATAATTGCAATGTAAACTTATTCAATTCTCACATTAAAAACATGCAAAAAATTTTCAGGAAAATAATTAGTACTTCAGATTTTGAATATTGATATCCTCAATTTAAGTTTAAGCAGTTCTTTCAAATGTTTACGGTGTTCCCACTCAAATTTTGAGTAAGGGAAATTATAGGGAAGTCCGGTGCGATTTAATCTGTCATTACGAGCGAAGCGAAGTAATCCTTTGAGATTGCTTCATCATACTCCGACAGGCTCAGTATGACTCACAATGACAAGACTCAATCAACTCCGGCGCTGTCGCGCAACTGTGAAGTAATGTATAATGCAGAATGTATAATTTATAATGAGTTAATTCTACATTCTTAATTCTAAATTATACATTACAAAAGCCAGGAGACCTGCCGTAAGTGTAACTTAATCAACCTTCGCGAGAAGAGGTTAGTTTAACGATCATCTTTTTATCAATCGTTTACTTTCAACTTTTGACCCGCGAAGTTACCTGTCATTTTTTAGCGGAGTAACTTCTATGGTAAAAACCAAATACATTTTCTTTTTTGCAGTCCTGCTTTTTCCTGTAATGTTTTTCCCTCAGCAGGATATCATTCAAAAAACAGATTCAGCAGGATATTACAAGTTAAATGATGTTGTTATTACGGCGACGCGAACTCCCTCAAACACACTAGAACTTGCTAATTCCATTTCCGTAATTGACTCGGCAGAAATTGTCAATAAGAATTCCTTCAATACTTTCGATGCAATCAAAAATGAATATGGAATCAGCTTTACACAGCAGGGTGGCAAAGCTTCGGTATCCAATATTTATATTCGAGGAGGAAGCCCATCTCAATCACTTGTAATTATTGATGGCGTAGAAGTAAATATGCCGAATGATCCATCCAACTTTTATAACTTTTTTTCTTTACCACTTGATAATACTAGTCGTGTTGAAATATTAAGAGGTCCTCAAAGCACACTCTACGGTTCAGATGCACTTACAGGGGTAGTAAATATTATCACATTAAAAGGACAAGGTAAACCTTCTTTTAATATTGGACTTGAAGGTGGCAGCTATAATACCTATAAGGGCACTATCACTTCGCTTGGTGCTATAGATAAATTCAACTATTCCGCTTCATTTAGCAGAACAAAGAGTGATGGCTATTCTGCTGCTTCAACAAAATATGGAAACATCGAAAAAGATGGATATCAGTTAGATAATTTCAATACGATTTTGGGATATAATTTGTCTGAATCATTTGATGCTGATTTGGTAATACGTTATAACTACTCCTCAACTCAACTTGATCAATCTTTTGGTCTACCAGAATATTGGGATGATCCTACTTATTCTTTCAATCAGGAAGAATATTTCATTCGAGCACAAGGAAATCTAAACTTGTTAGATAAAAAATGGAATCAGAAATTTGGAGCGTATGTATTGAGAAATATAAGGAATTACTCATATGACACTTCATCTGCCAGTAGTACATACTCTTGGAGTCACTATGATGGCAAAAAATACAAAGCAGATTGGCAGAATGATTTTTATTTCTTTGAGGATAATCTCATTACTGCCGGAACTGAATTTGAATATGAAGAAACCACATCAGAATATTACAGCTTCCCTGTTTATTTTCCCTCTGATTCGAGCAAAATCCCATTAAAAAATTATAATAACATTGGACTTTTTACCCAGGATCAATTTAAAGTTGGTAATTACTTTTTTGGAACAATTGGAATAAGGTATGATTATTACAATCAATTCGGCTCAGCATTTACTTACCGGCTAGCACCTGCATATATCTTCTGGCCAACAAGAACAAAAATAAAAACAACTATTGGAACGGGATTTAAAGCACCTTCACTCTTTAATCTTAATGATCCTAATTATGGCAATCCTGATTTAAATCCCGAAAAAAGTTTCGGATGGGATGTCGGTGTAGAACAATATTTTTGGAATGCAAAATTTTCGATAGGAGTTAATTATTTTTATAATAAATTCAGTGATATGTTTGGTTCAGATACAAGTTATAAAACCATAAACATTAATAAGGCCGAAACAAATGGTGTTGAAGTATTTGCTAGTGCCAATTTTATGGACGGACTTCTTATCAAAGCCAATTACACTTATTTAAATACAAGAGATAAAAGCGAAAACACACCAAATTACAATCAAAAACTGTTTCGAAGACCGGAGAACAAAGCAGGTATTTATGTGAGTTATACCTGGAACAATATTGCCAATATCAATATAGATATTATTTATGTTGGTAAACGGGATGACCTTGATTTTGCAACATTTCCTCCAAGAATTGTAATGCCGGATTATTTCCTTATTAATCTTGCAGCATACTATGATCTGTTTTCATTTTTAAGATTGCAGGGCAGAATCGAAAATCTTCTGGATAAGCAATATGAGGAAATTTACGGGTACGGAACCGCTGGTTTTTCTGTTTATGGCGGGATTAGCCTAAGAGTAGAGTGAAATAAAGAGTAAGAGAATGAGCAAGAGCAAGTAAATAAAAATTTTAACAAAAAAAATTCGAATTTTTAATCTTTAATTTTTAATTCATAAACCTTTATCTTTGAACAATTATAAACTGAAATTATTTTCAAAAAAATTTTAGAAAGGAAACATATATGAGCAGGATAACACCAAAATTCTGGATTCTTACGTTGATGATTTTCGCCGCTGCATTCGTGAGATTACTTCCACATCCACCGAACTTTGCACCAATTGCTGCGATGGCTTTATTCGGAGGAGCATATTTCAATAAAAAATGGGCGGCTTTTCTCGTTCCGCTGACTGCAATGTTCGTTACCGATTTAGTTCTTGGATTTCACGAAACTATGTGGGCCGTCTATTTAAGTTTTGCATTAATTGTTGTTCTTGGAATGATAATGCTCAAAGAGAAAAAAGTGGGTAATATCTTTTTTGCATCTGTAATTTCTTCGGTCAGCTTTTTTATCATAACTAACTTTGGCATCTGGATTTCGACTGGATATTATGAAAAAACCGGTGCGGGATTAGCTGCTTGCTATACTACAGCAATTCCATTCTTTCATCAAACATTGTTGAGCGATTTATTTTTCGTTGGAGTTTTATTCGGAGCTTATTATTTAGCCAAGCAGAAATTACCACAGTTGGCAGAGTCCAAAATATAATTTTCAGGCGGCGGTAATGCCGCCTTTTTTTTCTCCATGAACTACAAACCTTTACTAATTGATTTTGATGGCGTTCTGAAAATTGGAAATTCTCCTGCTTCAGATGTAGAGGAATTTTTCCAATTCATCGAAGACAATAAAATCTCTGCTTGTATACTTAGTAATTCTACACTAAGAACCGGTGAGATGGTTAAAGAATTTTTCGCTGGTCACAAAATTGAACTTAAAATCCCGGCTGTTACTTCATTCGATGCAACGTTTTCGTTCGTAAAAAGAAATTATAAAAGAGTACAGGTTTACTGCCGCGATTATCTGATTCATCACTTTGAAGGAATGATTGATGAAAAAAATCCTGAAGCGATTGTTATTGGAGATATTGAAGACAAATGGAATTATCAGATAGTAAATGACATCTTCAAAAAAGTTTCTGCAGGTGCAGACTTGATTGCAATGCACAAGAATAAATACTGGAGTCCTCACGGTGAATTACTAATTGATGCAGGTGCTTTCATCGCTGGAATAGAATTTGCCTCCGGCAAAGAAGCAATTCTAATCGGGAAACCTTCTCCTCACTATTTCAAGGCTGCACTTGAAAGCATCGAAGCTAAAATTGACGAAGGATTTTTTATGTTTGGTGATGACATTGAAAACGATATTAAGGCTGCTCAGGATATTGGAGGAAATGGTATACTGATCTATACAGGTAAAACAAAATATCCACTTGATAAAAGCACAAATATAAAACCGGATTTTGAAGCACAATCGCTCAACGAAGTAATTTCAATAATCAGGCAGGAACAGTAACTGACTTTTTAACATTTCTTCGACCGAGAGCGTATTTAACTATTCTTTTCAAAGCTTGAGCATAAGTCATCCCGGCATGCTGGGCAGATCTCATAAATCCGGCTCCTTCAGTAATATCAGGATTTGGATTTACTTCCAGCACATAAAGCTTATTTTCTTTTGATAGTCTCATATCAACCCGCGCATAATCCCGGCATCCCATCACTTTGAAAGCTTTGAATGCAAGTTCCTTGGCTCTTTTTTCAATGTTTTTAGGAAGCGGGGCGGGACAAATCGGAATAGTTTTATGATAAGACTCGTGATGTGGATCCCATTTTGCCTGATAGCTTACTATGTTATGAAGATGATCAGGCATCGTCGAAAAATCAATTTCACTTATTGGCAGAACACGCAGCCTTTTATCGCCCATAACTGCAACATTCAACTCTCGGCCTTCAATGAACTCCTCCACAAGTGCCGGCTGATTATATTGTTTAAGAACATGTTCTATCCTCTTCTTGAGTTGCTTGCCGTTATTTACAATTGATTCATTCTCAATCCCAACGCTTGCGTCCTCAAAGGCTGGTTTAACTAAAAGCGGATAATTAAGCTTATGGAGGTATCTGGCTGATATAGCATAGACAATAAAAAAATGTGGAATTCTGATTACAGCTGAACTAAGTAATCTTTTAGCCAGTATTTTATTCTGACAATTGGCTAAACCCATTGCGGGGGCACCGGTATAAGGTATTTCCATTAGCTCAAACAATCCAACGACATTCATCTCTAATCTTGGGTTATCCTTGTAAATCTCAACAAAATTAAAAATTACATCCGGCTTTTCATCCTTCAAATTTCTAAGCATTAGCTCCAGACTATCCTTAATATTGAGCGTATATGCATTAAACCCAACAGAGATGAGCTTTTTGGCAACATAATCATACTCTTCCATCGGGGTTGTTTTATCAACTTCAAAATAGGTCTTGAATTCCAAATCCTTTACCTCCGTATCAGAGGTCTTTTTATACATTTCAGGTTCAGCTTCGTTATAGACAACCGCCACTTTAATTTTTGGTCTTCTCATGTCTCAAATTTAAAGATTTTTTTTGTGTTATTGAAGATTAAATGATGACTAATTCAATCCGATTAATTACATTTACGCCCTAAATATTTCTTAGCATGAGTTTCTATCCTCAACCAAATAAATACCAGTGTGGACCTTTTGCATTAAAGTATGCACTCGTGATGCTTGGAGTTTTTGCAAGTGAAAAATCAATTGCAAGAAAAGCAGGCAGCTCGTGGTGGCATGGAACTGATGAAATCGGATTATCAGTAGCTGCTAAATATTATGACTGCCGCTTAAAATACTTCCGGCGTGAAATCGGAGAAGATGCCATAAAGGTTCTCATTCAACATCTAAAAAGAGGATATCCCTGCATCTTAAGTGTAGATAAGTGGGGACACTGGATAACTGTCATCAACTGGCAGCAGGGAAAATTTATTTTTATAGATAGCTCAAAACCAAAAGTAATTAATATTTACTCTGCCAAACAGCTTATCAGCAGGTGGAAATATATTGATCCTGATGATGAATTTAAAAGTTTTGATGGTTATGCTTTAATTCCAAACTTCAAACCAAGAACCAGAGCCAGGTTCACTCTTGCTAAAGCAAGATATGTAATGCAAAAGAAAAACAGTGATCTCGCAAAGCACTGGGATACTTATTTCAACGACCTGATTTCCATTTGTAAACCAAGGACAGCGACATCAATTCATACAATTTCATTTGGAGAATTTTTGAGGAGATATGAAAAGATGATAATTGAGGAAGTGGTGTACTGGCATGGTATTCCTTCTTCAAGTGAATTAAGAAAAATTGTAGATAAGATGAAGTTCATTGCTGATGTTTACAATTTAATCATTTACATTGATGAACATAAAAAAGCTTTGGTGGATATCACCAGCCTGTTAATGATGTACGCTTGCGGCAAGTATGGAATGGAAAAAATTTATGGTTAAATCTAAGGACAGAAATGAGCGAAGTTAAAAGATTTAGCAAATTACTTAAACCGGAAACAGCAGCATTACTGATAATAGATATTCAGGAGAGAATCCTGCCTGTCATTAATAATTACCAGATGGTTGTCGATAATACTATAAAGCTCATCAAAGGATTTAAAGTTTTAGGTTTGCCGATCTACTACACAGAACAATACCCAAAAGGACTTGGTTCAACAACAAAATCAATTCTTAATGAGCTTGGTGATTTGAAACCATTTGATAAAATGTCATTCAGCTGTTCAGGTGCCGGAGAGTTGTTCAATGAATTTAAAAAGAAAAACTTATCCAAAATAGTTGTATGCGGAGTTGAGTCTCACGTGTGTGTTCAGCAGACGGTTCTGGATTTAATTGAAAACGGTATCCAGGTAAACCTCGCAGCTGATGCTGTTTCATCCCGCAAAGAAAATGATTACCGCACAGCAGTTGAAAGAATGAGAGATCACGGAACAGAAATTACCACAACCGAATCTATTTTATTCGAACTGTTAAATGTATGCGGAACACCTCAGTTTAAAGAAATCTCAAAATTAGTCAAGTAACTGGCTAAAGAATCTAGATTCTCTGCACAATTATTTCTCTCTACTTCTTCTCTCACCTTTTGAGTCATATCCTATTTTGGAACAGCAAAAAAAATTACAATTCATCTATTTTTCCTTGTTACTCAATGTAATTATTACGAAACCAAGTAGTTAAAAATTCATACGTTGAAATATTTAAAAAAATCAGTAGTGGCATAAGGCTTGCCATAAGAGATACATAATTAATTATGTTCTCTTTAGGAAATTGATTTAAGCATTTTTGAGTGACTCAACACAAAATATTCATCCTGTAATAGAAGAAACTCTGAAGAATTTTTTTGACAAAGCTGAAAAGAAAGAATTCTTGAGGATTTTAATAGGGGAAGCCAAACCTGAATCCGTCATTAAAGTCGCCAAATCTGATGATCAAATAAATTTTGATATCAGTTCAGGTTCCCAAACCCGCTACCAAGTGGATCAGATCATAACTTTCGCTGAGTCAAAATATCATACGGAAAAATTAATTGAGTTTTTCATCTACCTTGGCCAGCTTACCATAACATCCGGTGAAAATCAAATTGCAATAGAAATCTATGAGAGAATAGTTAATCTATGTGATGGTAAAAGAGGAACCGCTGATATAATCGCAAATGCTTTACTTTCAATAGGAGAAATATATAGTAGGCAGGCCCAGTGGGAAATGAGTGTTACCAATCTTGACAAGGCTATAAAAATTTTCCAGGAAGAAAATGACATAAAGGGAAGCATCCACTGCCAGAATATCTTCGGAACAATTCAGGGTGATCAGGGAAATCTTGAAAGAGCAAAAGAACATTTCGAAAATGCTTTAATCGCACTTGAAGGAATAAAAGATATTGCGTTAGTCGGCAAAATTGAAATTAATCTTGCAATCATAAATAATATGCAGAGCAATTATAACGAGGCTATATCCTATTTGAAGAGGGCATTGCTCAATTTTGAAAAGCTTGGAGACTTAAAGCGAATTTCTGAAGTTAAACATAACCTTGGTATGGTCTACACCAAGAAGAAAGAATACTCAGCAGCGATCAGCGAATTTGATTACAGTATTGACGCATCGGTAAGATCAAATTATTTACAGAATATCGGTATCACATATATCAGCAAGGCATATGTTTATGCTCATCTCAAAGATTTTGAGCTTGCAGAAGCATTTTCAAACAAAGCAATGGAGATTGCACATAAAGTGAATGATAAATTATCAATCGCTGAAGTGTATAAAGTTAAGGGAATAATTAGCAGAAACAGAAGGCAATATGAACTTGCAGAAAATTCTCTACTGACGAGTTATAGATTAAATAAAGAACTGAGCAATAAGCTTAATCTGGCAGAGACTGCTCAGGAGCTGGGAATTCTATATAAACAAAAACGGGATTCGGAAAAGAGTAATCAATTTTTTACTGAAGCACTAAGTTACTTTAGGAAAATAAATTCAGTTGCGGATATTCAGGAGCTGGAAAAACTAATTACTAATTAGACTGACGAAAATCTATCGAATTACTTCAACACCAGCAATTAAGAAACATCTTCCTTTTTTAATATTCCATTACTTAATAATTCTCTGATAATCAGTTCTGTCATTTCACTCTTAAAAGCAAATTCAAACCTTATATCCAAAACATAAGCTTTAAGTCTCATCTTTAAGTAAGATCTGTTTTCTTTAACCTCATTAAAGAAAAGAACACTAATCGGTTTATTCAGATAAACATATTTTGAAACTTTTGCAGCTTCAAGTGCAATATCTCTTACAGCAACTGTATCTATATCAATCGGTAAAAATATTTCTGCAACAACCTGGCAATTTGGTTCTCCTGAATTTGAATTAGAGACAGCTTGGTTCATTATATCAGAATTGGGAATACTTACTACTGAATCGTCACCTGTAACAATTCGCGTAGATCTTAAACCTATAGTTAACACTTCACCATAATTTTCACCGACATTTATCTTATCACCAACCTGAAATGGTCTATCGAAGAGAATCATTATACCGCCAAAAATATTTTTTATTAAATCCTGTGCTGCCAATCCAACGGCTATACCAAGTGATGCAGAAACAGCTATCAAAGTACCAAAGGGCGGTTGTATGATTATTGCAACAATTATATATACAATAATTGACCATCCTAATAGTCTTATAATTGGTATAGTCCCTTTATAGGATATTCTATAATTGGCACTTCTCTCTGCAAAATACTGAAGGATTTTTGTTATGATCTTAAGTAAGTAAAATCCAGCTAAGAGAATTATAAGAGATGCTATAATTTTTTCAAATTTAAATAAATCTTTAATGTTGTTGATACCCACATCATCAGTAATATTTAAACTTGTTTTATCTTTTTCACTTACATCATTCTGTGTAATATCCTGAGAACTCTTGATTTCAATACCTGTAGCATTGCTATCCTGCTGTGCAAAAACAAAATTACTTTCACTAAGAAAGGGAGATGTAATAAAAAATAGAGTTAAAGTATGTACGATTAATAATTTCTTCATTGGTACTTATTATAAAAGATTTCTTGTCTTTAAAATTGTTATGCTTTGCCTGTAAAGTAATGGATTAATGAGAAACACGTCATCATTCTTAACAAGGACTCCATCGTCATAAAGAATTTGTGCAAGTTGTCTGGTCTCATTTAAAGAATAATTAATTGTTCTTGCCAGATCAGTAACCCTTAAACCATCATGCAGAACAAGTGATTGCAACACAAATATTTTCTCCGGTGAGAGTGAATTCAATATAGCATTAGAAATTTCAAAATCAGCATTAATGAATACTCTCCTTTCCTGTATCTCCCTGATAGATCTTAACCAGAATAACAGTGCCAAACTAACATTGCTCTGGGCAAATTTATTAAGTGAGCTAAAAAATTCTTTTTCCAAGAAATTTTGTTTCTGCTCATAAGTAAGCTTTTCGAAGTCTTTTTTTCTTGGCAATTTCGGATCGGGTTCGTATTCAAGTTTATAGCCGCTGATTGAATTACGCTTTGTAATCAGACCTATTATCTGGTTTCTTTGAAGTTGTTTTAGAGGGATGTGATAACCGAAAATATCATTGAGCCTGATAGTCTTGTTCAAAAATTCATTTGCATATAGAGTGCTGGATGTAATCCAGAAAATATTTTTACTTGTTTTTGAAATTATATCCGTGAGTATTTTTAAACAATCAAGCCCTTTCACAAATCTCAAATACATATGTTGTAAATTTTCAATCGCTATTACCTGTCTGTTCTCATCGATGTTCAAATATCTAACCAGTTCTTCGAAGCTTGAAAATTTTTCTGGTTGAAACACTTCTTCAAATATCTTAAGCAAATCCTGGACTTTGGAGATTGAAGGTTTAATGCTTAACCGCTTTACATTATGCTTATTTTCTAATCTGTTAACAAACATATTCAAGAAAGAAGTTATACCACCTCCCTTTTCAGCAGAAATAATTACTGGCGAATATCCTCCATTCAACCAGCTTTTGTAAGCTATTTCCAATTGCTTTTCCTCTGCCTCTCTAGAAACATAGAGTCTGTCATTTTCCAGAGGGGCTATTTGGAATAATCTACGATAAATATATGGCAGTTTTTCTAAAGAACTATTAGCTTTAGATAAGAAATCAGAGATTTCAGACGTTATTGACTCTTTATGCTCAGTTAGTCCAAACTGTTTCCGTGTTCTAATGTAAAACCTGGATCCTTCTTTGTAGTACTTCTTAGATCTTTCAAAGATAATGGGAATGAAATTTTTTATTGATAAGAAGAACTTGTCTCTGGTTTTTCTGGCTTTTACCTTAACTTTTGCTTTGGCTAACTGAATCCTGATTTCGGAAATTTTTGAATTTTGTGTGAAACTAAACATCGCTTTGTTGTATTCTGAAATTGAGCTTCGTAAAGTTTCAATTACATTATTATATACTTGTTCAAATGAGTTCCTTAATTTCTCCTTCTTATCAACACTTACCTTTATTCCTTCGAAGGCAATTTCTTTTACATCTGATTCAGATAAGTTTTCTGTATTTGCAGCAGTGATTGCTGATTCAAGTCCAAAATCAGCCATATCACCCAAGTTAATAAGTTCCGATTGAATGTTTTTCAGATCGACAATACAATTTTCTTTAATCTTCTCTAAAGATGTTAAGAATTTTGGTAATGCATGAAAGTAAACGAGTTCGCGCGGATAAATTTCTAATATATCGGATGATTTAATTTTTTTATCATAGGAACTGGTTTTTACAAATACCCGTTTTTCAGTAATAGATTCGATCTGATTTTTAACCTCCAATGCTGCTTCATCGATCATTTCTGCCAATCTTAAATCGGACATCGAATTTATTAAATTAGGTATCACAGAAGAGAGAAGAACTTTCTGTAAATTTTCCTTTGAGTATGCAATTAAGCGTTCCAAATCCTGCAAATTAGATGCAGGCTGAGTGATCTTGTCTAAAATAAAATTGAGTGCGCCCGAAATTTCATTGAATTGAGGATAAACCTGTATTTTGTTTTTTATAGAGAGCGACTTTTCAAACTTGAAAAAAACTTCAATGGCTGAATAACGAGCCGAATGAAGATCATAGTTAAGTTCCCAATCTTCACCTAGCGCATATATAGTGTTCTCCCATTCTTTTATAATTTTATTAAATTCAGTTTTTTCAACATCAAGCTGTTTTACATTTTTTTTATTATCGAATCTGGATTTACTTATTTCAATTGTACCGACTTTTTCAATATTATTATAAAACTCTTGAATACACTCTTTAATCGCCGTTAATGTTCTTCTTTTTATTTCTTCCTTTAATAATTCAAGGTCTGATATAATTGTTTCCGGATTTTCAACCGAACTCACTACCAATTCAGTACTACTTTCCTTACTAAAATTCAATATATATCCTTCATCGTAACTTTCATCGTATTTCCAGAATGCTACTGATTTCTCACTCAACAATTTGAATATGTCGTGATAAACAGAAGAAAGATTTTTAAAAAGTTTATTCCGAAGAAAATAAAATCCAACATTCCGTAAGGGTATCTCCTGATCCCAATATTTAACCTTAATAGGCTGCTTTTTGATTTTTGTCAGGAGAGGATTTATTAATCTCAGAATTAATTGCTGAGATTTGAATGTGGTGATTTTAATTTTTTTTAAGAATAGAATAATATTTTTATCATCGACTAAGTGTTTAAATCTTTCCTCAGACTGCTCAACCTTAATTGATGGTTCCAGTTGCGATAATAAATTATCCAGCTGAACTTCTATATCAGGAAATAGATTTTCAAAAGTTAAAGATTCATTCCTTTGAAAATGACTATCGATTTGAATTTTAATACTATCGCATATCTTTTTAGCATTTTCCGTGTTAATGATCATCATTTTCTCATCATAATCGGGGAATGCTTCTCTAATATCTGCAAGGGTATTAAAAAAATTAATGAATCTGTCAACGTTGTCAATTAAAACAGTTTCAAATTTCTGTTCTACAATAGATACAATTTCACTATTTATTTCATCCGACAAGTATTTCATAATTACAATTTAAATTAAAAAAAATAAAAATACTCATAGAAAAAGCCTGCCCGCATTAGCAGGCAGGCTCTAAAAGATAAAAATATTTTTTAGTAAGACATAGCTGAAAGTATGCTCAATCCAAAAACTGCCATTAAGATTGCGGTTAATATTGCAGCAATGACAAAGTATACAACTATGAGTATTATAATGCTTACAACAAGGTAACCCACCTTCTTATCCTCAGGTGTCTTCATTAGTGGTGCAAGACCGAGATACATAAGATATAATCCATACAAACCAATCAACCCGGCTAGCCAGCCAATTGTTGGTAGTATATTAAGGATACCAGCTATCCATATTGGAGTCATCGAATACGCAACTAACTGAACTGCTCTCCCCATATTCTTTTGAGAACCAAAACTCGGGGCCAGCAAATCAATTACAAAACCAGCTACTAGTACAGAAAGGAAGGCATTTATCAACTGTACTAAACCCATAGCAATTCCATAAGTAAAGGAAGTGAAACCAAAAATTCCAATCACTCCCCACCCGATAATCACCGCAATTGTTGGAATCAATGCAAGAGGAAGAACATAACCTAAAAGAATTTGTTGTATGTTGGGCTCTTCAGTAGATACAGCATCCCACTCAGTTTTGGGAGTTATGATGATGTTTTTTGCCCGTTCCACAAGGTTCATAAGCTACTCCTTTTTATGTTGATGATGATGAAAGACAATAATTCTTTACTCAGAAATTGCACCGGCATCTTTCATAGCTTCAAGTTTGCCGACATCTATTTGATCAATAGCGGACATAATCGCCGTCATCGGAACATTATTGCCATTTACAGAAACCATGAATCTGCCTGATACTAATACTTCAATACTCCCATCTTTATACTCATTGTTATATTTTTCAAATGCTTTATGCCCTTTGTACTTAGTTGTTTTTTCATAACCGGATTCGGTTTCCTTATCAATATCTGCCATAGCCCAACCCCAGGCTGCTAAACCGGCAAATCCGCTAGCACCAGTCATATCGGTAATTTCTATATCAATTCGTTGAGAATAATCTTCATTGTTATAATCTGCTTCAGCTTTTGAAATTGTGAAGCCCATAGCGCCGCTTTTTTCTCCCTCAGTATTTGTTCTTTTTAAGTCACCCAAATTTTCCGGCAATAACGCTTTTAGCTCTCTGAAATCTACAACCTCATATTTCTTACCTTCTTCCATACTTTTCTGAACTTCCTTTGCTTTATCAACAAAATCATCCAGACTCTTTATACCAGTTTTTTCTTCAGATTTTTGCTTTTCATTTGGTTGATCACCACCTTTGCCACAACCAAAAAGGATAAATATCGCAGATATTAAAAGAATGGAAATTATTTTACTCATTGTTTTGCCTCCTATGTAAATAAAATTTATTTGTTGGTTTCAAGAAGTTTTGCCCTCGCTATAACTATCAGGATAATAACTTAATTAAAAGTAATATCCATTTTAATTTAGGCCCGTGAAAACTTAGTGAAAATAGGAGTTTAAAGCAAGAGTTGTTGAATTTTTTGAGTTTTTATACGAAGGTGAATTCTCAAAAAGAAAATTTTATTCTTGCATAAAAAGCAGTACCATATTCACCATATTGTGTAAGGGTATCTCCCTCAAAAAATAAACTTATTAGGTAAAGATCTAGATTTGTAACTACTGAATAGTTTATTGATGGAACTATTACGAAAGATTTATCATCGGGATTAAATATTCCGTAAATTGTTCCTCTAAGCAGGGGTGTGACGTCATATGAAAACTCCTGATACAGAGACCATCTTGCTGCTGAAAGCATTCCCAATGAAAGTGCCTCTTCCTGAAAAAGCAAAGTGTTAGAAGTTTTTCCGTTGTTGTTGTATAAAATTTCAGTGTGAATGTAAAATGTATTTGGGAAAGTATAATCAGCAGATAAAGCAACTGAAACAATTGGTTTATCCCATGATGAAAGCAATGATTCACCAATTTGCTGATAAAGAGAATTTGTGTCGGGTTTATCTGGTGCTTGAGTAACCAGAACTTCACCACGAAAACCAGCATCAAGTATATCCCCGGTCCAACTCAAACCACTTAACCATCTTTTAAATCGCATGCCTGCAATCAGGTTGATATCATAATTCCACTGATTAAAACTCCATAGCCCTGCAAGAATTTGATTGTCAGGGTCTATTGCAGGTTGATATGTTAAATCAATTTTTGTAACCGGACCAGTGTAATACTGAAGTCTGACTGCATCAGTAGCCGGAAGTTCTTCATAATCAAAATTTAAAACATTCTGGGGATTGAATAAATCTGTTGGATTCCAAACCCAGCATGTTCCCCAAGCAACTCTCTGCCTGCCTAATGTTATTTGAAAATTATCTTTATGATAATCAACATAGAATCTATCTGCTTCAAGATAGCCAATTGACGTCTCCGATTCCCAGATTACAGCGTCAAGTTCAGCAAATTCGTGCTGAGTTTGAATAAGCTCGCTGTAGGAAGGAATTTTTTCAACTGATTCGCCATAAAAGGCCCGGAATCTTATTTCGAGCGCAGCTGTTAAATTTTCGGTTGCATACCATTTAGTATTTAACCTCAGGTGAATTAAGTTGTCATTTAATCTATCATCAATCCTGGGAATTTTAGAAGTGCTGAAGAGATATTTTGCATAGCCATTATAATCGAAAGATGACAATTGAGCGGAAGCGGTATGTACAATGAAAAATAATAAAATGATTAACTGTTTTCTCATTTTGTATAACTTGATATTTTATCAATCTGATTATTGATTTTGCTTTATTAATTCATCCCTCTCAACAGCTCCGTCATGCAAAGTAATTATTCTGTGAGCTCTACTTATTACGCGTTGATCATGTGTTGAAAAAACAAAAGTCATATTAAATTCTTTGTTTAGATTTTCCATAAGGTCAAGCAAAGAATCTGCTGTGGCTGAATCCAGATTAGCAGTTGGTTCATCGGCAAGCACAAATGACGGTTTGGAAGCAAGTGCCCGAGCAACTGCTATTCTCTGTTGTTGACCGCCGGAGAGTTCTGATGGCTTGTTATTAACTCTGTCACCTAACCCTACTGCGTTCAGCAATTCGGTTGCCCGCTTTTCCCTTTCTGCTTTAACTAAACCCTGAAGGAGCATAATGAACTCAACATTTTCCTTAGCTGTAAAAACTGGAATTAAATTATATGCCTGAAAAACAAAGCCGATATGATGTAGTCTGAAATTAACCAGCTCATCAGGTTTATAAGTTGAAATATCAACATTATCTATAATTACATTCCCAGAAGTCGGGATATCAAGTCCTCCAACAATATTCAGCAGAGTTGTTTTACCTGAACCGGATGGGCCAACTATCGCAGTAAACTCTCCCGCTTCAATTTTTAAATCGACATTGTTGAGTGCTTTAACTGGAACTGCTGTTCCGTCATAGATTTTTGTTACTTTATTTATTTGAATTAAAGACATACTATTCTCCTTTTTTAAACACATGGTCACATAAGGTCACATAGTTTTTTAATTTTATGTGTTCTATGTTCCTATGTGATTCACTGTTTTTAAAAAGTTCTTATCGCAGTTGCCGGCTTAAGCTTTATAGCTTTTATCGCAGGATAAATTGCCGAGAAAACCGCAGTCAATAAAATCATAACTGTAATTGACAGGTAAAAACTGATTGGAAGGACAGGGTAAAGTATTGTCCCCAATCCCCACTCGGATAGACCTGCTGCAAATGCTGATAGGTTTATTCCTGCAAAACCAAAATATGCAATAGTTATTGAAGCTAATATCATTCCTACTACTCCACCAACTAAAGAAAGAATAATTGTTTCAAGTATAATCATTGAGAATACTTTTCTTCTTTTCATTCCTACGGCCATCAAAACACCAAACTCTCTGATTCTCTCCATAACCGACATTAGCATTGTGTTTGTTATTCCGAATAACAAAGCAAATAGTATCACGCCTAAAAAAATATTCAGCTGAAGTCCGATCATTTCATCCATAAGTTTTAATTCTGGTGCAAGTTCTTTCCAGCTTTTAATGGATAAATCGTCAAATTTTTTTCTAAGATTTGCATAAACAGTATCAACATTCTGGACTGAATTTAATCTTACTGCTATCTCGTGATAGATTGGTTCGGTGCTAAGCAGAGACAAAATATCATTCTCCTGAATAAAAACAGTCGAGCGATCAAACATTGTAGATTCCGTCCTAAAAATTCCTGTCACTCTGAATGCACCATAAATAATAGTTCCGTCTAATCCCTGAAAGCTTAAAACTACTTTTGATCTTTCTCTTATCCCGAGATTTTCTGCAAGCTTTAGCCCAAGAACAATTTGATTTGCGTCTTCATTTTCAAAGTAACTGCCTGCAACAATTTGATTATGTATTGAAGTTACCTTTTTTTCATCTTCAGGAATAATTCCTGTTATTCTTACACCGCCTGATGATGTTGCTGAAGAAATCATTCCTTCTATTATGAGTCTGGCTGAAGCACCAATTAAATTTGGTTGAGACTTAATATCTGATAAAACTTTTTGCACTGAAGGTATAGTGTCCGTTAGCAGTTTATCATCCTCAAATGCTTTTGTATGAATTTGAATATGCCCAAGATCCCTGTCAATAGTTGAATTGATAAGCGATTCACCCATACCGAACATAACTGCACTTGCGAAAAGACCGCATAGTAGTCCGACGGCTATTGCTGCAATGATAATGAGACTACGTCTTTTATTTCTCCAGATATTTCTCCAGGCAAGACTTAATAACATATCAACCTCTCATTGCTTCCACAGGTTTTATTTTTCTGATAAAGTTTATTGGATACAAGCCAGAGACTAATGCAATTGCCAGCACCGTCCAAACCTGGGCAATAAACATCCCGGGATAAATTGCAAACGGAAGAATCGGTTCAAAACCCCAAGCAAGAATTGCATCAGCCATTTCTCCAGTTAGAGGAATTGGATTGTTGACAAAATAAATTAACAGAGGCAGACTTACTAAGGCACCTGTTAATACACCAATAAATGAGATGAACATTGTTTCAAGAGTTGTAACAAGATATAGTTTCCATTTTTTCATTCCGACAGAAATCAGAATTCCGAATTCCTTTACTCGTTCAGCCGTCATCATCATTATTGTTCCGAAAATTCCGAATGCAATAACGATGTAGAGAATTCCAAGCATGATTATTCCCTGCGCATTATCAATCTGGATTGACTGAACGAGTTCAGGAGAAAGCTCACGCCAGCTCATTATATCGTAAGTATCATTTTCCTTTCCATCAGACAAGTCGAAAAGTGATTTTATTTTCTGGTGAATTCTATCAAGCTGTTTTGGATTGTCAATCATTATGGAGAGAGAAGTTAGTCTCTCAGGTGCAGAATAAATCCACTGTGCATATGGAATGCTGACGTAAGCAAAGGACTTGTTCTGCGAAGGAAGCGTAAATCTGGCAATACCTTGCACAGGAATCAGCTCTGCTGCCGTAACGCCGTATAACCCCTGCCCGTAAATAAGAATTGAATCTCCAATTCCAACTTTCAATAATTCAGCAAGACCTTCTGCAAGTATAATCCCTCGTGAATCATTCTTTAAATATACTCCTTTTATAATTTTATCTTTTAATGAAGTCAGTTGGTTCTCCTCATTCGGATCAATGCCGACGATCTGAACAACTCTTGTAACCAATCCATAGGAAATGAGTGAGAATGTTTCCAGTCTTTTAACAGTCAGCTCTACGCCTTCAATTTGTTCAACTAGTTTGATCTTTTCTTCTTCAAGTATCATGCTTTCTTCAAGAGATCTTTTCTCCCAGTAATCTTTTCCCTGAATTTGTATATGACCAGTGTACATCCTCACGGAGGAATCAATCATATAATCATAATAACCTGTCTGCATTGAGCGCATCAGCAAAGCCAGAATCACCGCAAAGAAAACTGAAGCGGATGCAATAAGTGTACGCCGCTTATTTCGCCAAAGATTACGCCAGGCAAGAGTTACGTACGTTAGCATTTTTATCTCACACGTTTCATATTTTGTTCAGAGAAAAATGATTCATCAACTTTAAAGTTGAACTCAATTGTTGTGTATTCCATAATTGTTTTATTACCAGGCTTATCCACAGGAACCATTTCCCAGTAAGTTAGAATATTCCTGCCGCCCATTTTTTTTTCTTTGCTTCCAATGAATGATTTGATAAGAACGTCATCTTCATCATAATAATCCGCTCTTATCTGGAGATAACTGTTATTCGCAATCCAGGTAATGATTTTTCCCCAGACAACTCCAGCTTCAGGTTTTGGAATCATTTCAATTTTGTAGCAATCGTAACCGTCTAATTTTTCTTCACCGATTAGTTTATGATTGTAATCATTCACAACGGAGGATTGACGTACGAGATCATCATTTGTAAAATCTGAACCCATCCAGCTTTGAAGCATCATCGATGGTGGAATTTTTATAACACGTTGCGCAGATGGAAGCCAGTTCCAGACTTCATTTTTTCTTTTGAGGGTAACACTTCCCTTATCTCTTGCAGGCTCGGTTATATATATGAGAGCATAATCAGGTTCCAATGCCCAGACCTTCATTCCCATCGTTCGAGACCAGTCCGGCTTTTGAATTGTCATCTTCAATTCAGAGTAGCTGCTATTCGAACGCATCAACTCATCAGCTTTTTGTACTATCTCTTTCGCATCCTGCGCTATCGTTGCTAACGAAAGTAAAAGTGTAATTAATGCTATTAACGTTTTCATTTTATTCTCCTCATTTTGTCACATAGACACATAGAACTTATAGGATTGAAATTTCTAATGTGCTCTCTGTTTCTATGTGGTTTAATAGTTTTCATCAAAGCACAAATTGCTTAATTAATAACTTCTTAACATCCTCTGCTGGAAAAGATTTTGGATCTATCATGCAGTGAAACTGAATTCCATCCATCACTGCTGAAAAATATCTCATCATAACTTCAGGATTTTCCACACCTTTTTCCTTAAAATATTCGATCATTGCTACCAAATATGGCTGACCCATTTTCATCATTTTATCAAAAACTTTTACCATTACTTCAGGCTGTACAAATACGCTAAAGTAAAGTTTCCAGTAATGAGGCTTTTGCAGAACAAGGTCAATTCCCACAGTAATGAAATTAATAATATCATCCTTTGTAAATTTTTTATCGGGCTTTAAGGGCATATACTCACACATCAGAGCATCCATCATACCGATCATCAATTCGTTAAGAACTTCATCTTTGCTTTTAAAATAATTGTACATCAAACCTTTGGAAATTCTCGCTGTTTTTGCAATTGCATCAACCGTTGCTGAGTTATAACCTTGTTTGGCAAAGACTTCCAAAGCTGCGTCCAGAATTTTTTGTCTGCTGCTTTTTCTGATTTCTTCAAATTGCTCTTTTGTTCTTGGCATTTCTAATTAAAATATTATGACTGAACGTTTATTCAAAAATAAAATCTAAATATAATTCAGTCAATAACTTTCTTGCAAACGGTAATTATTTATGATAAATATCACATTTTCAGCGAGAAACAGAGCAATTTAGAGTTTTAATGCCTGAACAACGAGGTCTTTTGATTGATCATTGTTGAAGGGCGTAAATTGAAAATCAGAATAGAATTTAACAGAATGAAAGCCCGCCTCTTCCAACCCTGATCTAAAATTTTCCTGCGAGTAAGGAGATATTTTAGTAGA
Source organism: Ignavibacteriaceae bacterium (assembly GCA_014860115.1). Classification (GTDB taxonomy): domain Bacteria; phylum Bacteroidota; class Ignavibacteria; order Ignavibacteriales; family Ignavibacteriaceae; genus IGN2. Next base: position 2,669 of record JACZKK010000093.1, on the reverse strand, counting down.
AATAAGTTTTTGTTCAGAAGGGTTTGATTTACTGAAAATCAAAATATTAAATACGATATGCTCGGTAATAAAATCATAAAAGCGAATAAAAAACTTATCTGCTGATTCTGTGATGTTAACTATTCTTTTGTTTTCATTTAAAATTTTCTCATAGTTCAAGCACTGTATTATTAATTGACCATTCAGTTTGAGAATGTCGTAGCATCTTTTTAACGAAGCGATAAAACTTTCTTCAGGAATATTTGCAAATGTATTTCCCAACGAAACAACAAGATCAAATTGATCATCAAATTCTTTCGGGATATTATCAGCAAAGTAATTTCGAAAATCTATTTCAATATTCATTCTTTCAGCATTTGCCTCTGCAAGTTTTATCATTTCATAGGAAGGATCGAACGAAGTTACTTTTAATCCCAATAACGAGAGAGCGATTGAGTCTACTCCACTGCCGCATCCTATATCAGCAGCAGATTTCATTTCAGCAGTTACAAAATTCTTAAACAGCTTTTCCTTGTTTTCAACTGCTTTCTCAAATGAGATCATACTATCATAATCAGAAGCCAATTCGTCATAAAATACTTTGTTGGGTAGAATTTTTTCCATTAAAATAATGTTTCCGGGTTCTTAGATATATTTTTATTTTTGCACAGGGAAGTTAATAATTCAATATATACTAAAAGAAACTTGAGGAACGTTTTATGCCAAATCCACTTATTTCACATATAGAGATTCCATCAACAGATATTAATCGCTCATCTGAATTTTTCAAAAAAGTTTTTGATTGGGATTTCAAACCTTTTGGGAATGGTTATTTACTCTACAACAATCACCAGGGGATTATGGCAGGAATTAGAAAAGTTGAATCAGTTGCGAAAGGGAACACTACTGTTTTCCATGTAACAGTTGACCAGCTTGACCAGGTTTTAGAAAAAACTAAAACCGCTGGTGGTCACATTAAAGTCGGTAAAACCACAATTCCTGCAATGGGCTGGTACGCGGTAATAACCGACACTGATGGCAATAGTATTGGCCTATACCAAAAAAATTAAAGAGAGCTTACAAGAATATTTTGAATCGGACTAGGAAGTTAAGAGAACAGTCTCTTCTTCAGTTTCCACAATTCGATAAGTATGATTTATCGTCATCGCCTTTTTTAACATTGCAGAAACACCGCAATAAGTATTAGTTGAAAGGTCGATTGCTCTTTCTACATCTTTAGGTTGAATGCCCTTACCATAAAACACGTATTCAAGATCTACACTGGCAAAAACTTTTGGGTGCTCTATAGTCTGCTGCGCTGTTATGTTGATTTCGAAGTCAGTTAATTTAACTCGCTTTTTTTGAAGAATACTCACAACATCGCTCGCAGTACAACCGGCGAGTCCCATCAAAATTAGTTCTTTCGGTCTTACACCAGCATCGCTTCCACCCAATTTTTCGGGGCCATCCATTGTAATCCAGTGATTTGACTCCCCTTTTGCTGCGAGCGTTAACCCTTTTACTTGTTTCAGGTAAACTTTTTTTGTTTCCATTTTTCCCTTTTTTGAATAGTTGTTTGAATTTACAGAAGTAAGATGCTGTTGTTTAAATTTAGATTCTTACAAGACTAGTCAGAATATAAGATTTAGGGTAACAGTACCTAATTAAATTTAAACGATTTCCTTTTTCAGGTCAAATTAAAATATCCTTTCAAAATATAAATGTTTAACGGAACTATCTTGTAAGATGTTGTGTTATCATTTATGTAAAATCTAAAACAAAAAAAATGGAGAAAAAATGAAAAATATATCATTATCATTAATCGCTTTGGTAATATTTACTACCTCAATATTTGCACAGTATGATACAAAGATGGTATCAAAAGCAGTGAAAAACGATATCGTTCAGACAGCAATTAGTGCTGGTAATTTTACAACTTTAGCTACCGCGCTTACTGAAGCTGGTTTGGTTGATGCTTTAAAGGGCGATGGTCCTTTCACAGTATTTGCACCAACAGATGATGCTTTCAAAAAATTACCTGAAGGTGCTCTTGAAGGTTTACTAAAAGATAAAGAAGCGTTAAAGAATGTTTTATTGTATCACGTTGTTTCAGGAAATGTTTCTTCAACAGATGTAGTGAAGCTTGACAAAGCAACAACCCTTAACGGTTCAGATATTAAGATTAAGACAGTTGATGGTAAAGTTATGATTAACGATTCACAGGTTACCGGTGCAGATGTGCAGGCAACAAATGGAATTATACACATAATTGACACAGTCTTACTCCCTCCTACAAAATAGCCCCCTATGTGGATGATGAAGAGACCCCGGAGTGATGACCCGGGGTTTTTTTATTTTAATTTTCCAGGATATTCTCTTATCAATTCCCACGCCTCTTCAATATGTCTTCTCTCGTGCCTGATACTGCCAATTGTCAAACGGATTACAAACTTACCATTCAGCTTTGTGTGAGATAAAAATATTTTTCCAGAAGCATTAATTTTTTCTAATAGTTTTTCATTCAATTTATTCAGTTCTTGCTCGGTTTTATTCCCCGGATTATATCTGAAACAAATAGTTGAAAATGGAACGGGAGCCATTCTTTCAAAATCTTTTTCGTCATCAATCCAATTGGCAAATTCCTGAGCTAGTTCAATATGTCCTTTAATTCTTGCTGCTAATCCCTCTAC
>JACZKK010000092.1 GCA_014860115.1 Ignavibacteriaceae bacterium | reverse complement strand
GAATAGTTAACGTCGTTATTCCAAAGATTGTTGTATTGAACCAAAAGATTTTGTATCCCACCTCCGGAAATACCTGTGACAGTGTTAACAACCACATTGTTTTTAACCGTGTTTGAACCACCCACTAACATACCTTCTGGTGACATTATGGAACTTCCTTGTATATAATTATTCATTACTTGCAAGTAAGGGACATTGTAATTATAAATACCTCTGATCCCGGTTCCCATTATAATTAAGTTGTTATATATATATGCGGAATCTGAGTATGAGACATCAATAGCATTACCCCCATACTGTACAAATTCAATTATGTTATTTCTTATTATTGGTCTTGTACCTAAAGATTTTCGAATTCCATCAGTTCTTGTTGCAATATAGTTGGAGTCTATTATTGGATGGTAATCATCAGAAAATCCTGTGATAATTATCGCAGATCCTATCTGATCCGTAATAGTATAAATCTCATTTTTTCTTATTGTCGAATTTGAATTTGATACATATACTCCTGTCCTAACATTAAAGAAATAATTTTTATAAACTTTTGTATCAGAGACCCAAAGCACAACTCCGGAATTTGAATTAGAAAACTTGTTCATTGTTATCAATCCATTTTGTCCTGTTGCATAAATACCGTATCCATAATTGAAATCATTTGATGTTAGAATATAAAATCCCTTAATAAGACAAGAATCTGCCATTGTAATTGTTCTGTTACCCATAGGAGGAAAAACCCTGCTATCCACTATGCATGAATCAGTTCCACTTCCGATAAGCGCTAACCCTGGTATCATCACAACACGCTCTTCATAAATTCCGTTGGCAACGTAAATGGTATCGCCAAAGACAGAAATGTTAATGCACTTCTGTATGCTGTCTGCTGCAGTTTCCCAGGTAGTGTAGGGTGGTATGCTTAGTCCGGTTTTGCTAACGTATCTTATCGTAGCATTAAGCAGTAAGCTGTAAGCGATAAGTAGGAAAAATAAAATCAGGAAGAGAGTTTGGTGATATTTGTTATTACGGTTGTGCATTGGTTTACTAATTCGAATTACGTCGTCATTCTGAGCGAAGCGAAGAATCTCCCGACTTTGTTTTAAGATTCTTCATCCCGACTATGTCGGGATTCAGAATGACAGTATTATTTCGAATGACAATTGAAACTTAAGAAAATAAGTAGAGAGAAACGAGAGGAAAGTAATGCGGTTAGATTCTAATAATCATCCGGTTCAGCTTTCAGCAATTTATTACATACTTCTTTGATGAGATCGTAATCAAATCCTTTTGAGAAGAGATAAGTCGATAATTTATTACGCAGGTCCTTTCGTTCTAAATTTCTTTTCATCAGAACTTCATATTTTTTATTAGCAAGCTTCATTGCATTTTCAAAGTCTGACTCGACCGTCTGTCCATTCAGCATTCTATCAACTAACTTTGAATCAATCCCCCGTTTCAGCAATTCGCTTTTGATTTTCTTTGTGCTCCAGTTTTTTGATTTGCTTTTCTCCGCCACGAATGCACGAATAAATTCTTCATCATCCAGGTAGCCTTTCTTCTGCAAATCCTCAATTACTTCATCAATCAGTTTCTGCTCGTAATCTTTATTCCATAACTTCCTGCTCAGTTCAGAAGAAGCGTGCTGCCTCCTTCCCAGCAGTCGAAATGCTCTCTGCCTGATATGAAATAGTTTGTTTTGCTCAATTAAAAAAGAAAAACGGTCTTCAGAAATATCATCGCCTTTCTTCAGACCGCTTTTTAGAAAAACTTCAACTGCTAAGAACAGCATTGAGTCATTATCAAAATTGATTGTTACATCATTCTTTCCTTTTTGTACTATACGAGTAATTACCATAATTTTTTATGGATTCCTGCTTTCGCAGGAATGACATCAGAAGTAAACACTATTTTGTTTTCTTATCTTTCTGCTTCATTTTATCATCAACTTCTTCTTTCTTCTCAGCGGCGACATTTTTAATCATTCCAAGTTTCGTACGAATTTCTTTATCCAGATTATTTCTTATATCCTGCATTTCAATCAACTTCTGTCTGAAGCCTTCCCTGCCCTGGAATCTATCTTCTCCATAACTAAACCAGGCACCACTTTTTTTAACAATTCCCAATTCAACTCCAAGATCTATTAGGTCGCCAGTTTTGCTAATTCCTTCGTTGTAAAGAATATCAAACTCAACCTGCTTGAAAGGAGGCGCAACTTTACTTTTAACAATTTTAACTTTTGTCCGGTTACCAATAACATCTTCGCCTTCTTTTATTGCAGCAATTCTTCTAATATCAATACGCACGGATGCATAAAACTTAAGCGCATTTCCACCGGTTGTTGTTTCGGGATTTCCAAACATCACTCCGATTTTACTTCTAAGCTGATTGACAAATATCACTGAAGTTTTAGATTTAGAAATTGCTGCGGTAAGCTTACGAAGCGCCTGTGACATCAATCTTGCCTGAACTGCCATTGTTGCATCACCCATTTCGCCTTCAATTTCTGAACGCGGAACCAACGCAGCAACAGAATCAATAACAATTACATCAAGTGCATTACTGCGAACAAGAGTATCAGTAATTTCAAGAGCCTGCTCTCCATAATCTGGTTGTGAAATGAGAAGATTTGCTGTATCCACTCCGAGCTTTTTTGCATAGTTAACATCAAGTGCGTGTTCAGCATCAATGAATGCAGCAAGTCCGCCCATTTTTTGTGCTTCTGCAATTACGTGCAAACAGAGAGTTGTTTTACCACTTGATTCAGGTCCATAAATTTCAGTTACTCTTCCTCTAGGTATTCCTCCGATTCCGAGCGCGTAATCGAGCGAAAGTGCACCTGTAGGAATAGCTTCAATTTCCTGAACGATGCCATCGCCTAATTTCATTATTGAGCCTTTGCCATAAGTTTTCTCAATTGACAGGATAGCGTCTTCAATAATTTTCATTTTTTGTTCTTTGTCTGCGGCCATTTTAGTCTCCATTATTTAAGTTCATAAATTTTTAAAACTTTGTATTCAGATCCGTTAGGTTTAAGCACGCTTTGTATAAGTGCAATCTCATTGGCATTAAATTTAATGGAATCGAATGAATACTCTTTAAATCTCTTAATAAAATTTTCACTCACAGGTTTTTTAATTCTCATCAGGGTTAAATGTCCTTTGAATTTTCTTTTTTCAATTTCGATATCGAACGTCTGTAATCTAATGTTCAATTGATCTACAAGCAAAACAATAGAATCATCAGTTTCAATATTGCACCAAAGAATTTTTGCTTGATTATCCCGGAAGAAAAAACCAAACCTTGAAACCTTACAATCAAAGGCAGAATAATTTTTCACAAACTCAAGTTCATCTGTGATCTGTGGAATTAGTTCTTCCTTTACTTCTCCTATAAATTTTAATGTAAGATGAACTTTATCTTTATCCTCCCAGCGATAGTCCGATGGCGATTCAGCCGCAGCATAGCAATGCTTGAAAATTTCCGACTTAACCACATCGGGAATTTTGAGTGCGACAAAAAGTCTAATCATCCCAGGAAATTCCGAGGAGCTGCCTTCTTACAAAATCTAATGCAGCCTGAGCAGTACGCTGCTTATTTAGTAATCGATCATCACCGAAATGAAATTTTCTTGCTGTGCAAACTTTTTCATCGCAGTAACCAATATAAACAAGTCCAATTGGTTTATCGGCCGACGCTCCAGTTGGACCCATAATTCCTGTTGTGGCTAAACCGATATCTGCGCCGCTTGTAGATTTAACACCTTCAGCCATCTGCATTGCAACTTCCATACTAACTGCACCGTGTTCTGCAAGTGTATCTTCATTTACTTTTAATATTTCAACTTTGGCAGCGTTACTGTAACAGATAACACCGCGTTCAAAATATTTACTGCTTCCGCTAACATTAGTGAGCATATTTCCAACAAGTCCGCCGGTACAGGATTCAGCGGTAGCAATTTTAAATTCTCTTTCCATCAGAAGTCTGCCAATAACTGCTTCAAGCTGATCATCACCAACTCCATAAATAAATCGGCCGGCTTTACCTCGTATTCTCTGTTCAACTTCAGTCAGCTTATTCTTTAATTGCTTTTCATCATCGCCCTCAACAGACAAACGAAGTTTCACACCGAACTGATTTGGCAGAAAAGCAAGTTTTGCTCCCTGTAAAAGTTCATCAATGTTTCCCAATCTTTCGTACAGTGTTGATTCGGGAATGCCTGTTGTAAGAATCATTTTCCTTAAAAGAATTTTTTGTCCCTCACCAATCCTTTCTTTTAGTTTCGGGATGACCGTGAATTCCATCATTGCTTCCATTTCGTATGGAACACCGGGCATCACTGCGTATATTTTATCCTCTTTTTCTATCCATAAACCCGGTGCAGTGCCAAGCTGGTTTCTGATTACTTCAGCAATTTTTGGAACCTTTGCCTGATCAATATTTACTTCGGTTACTATTCTTTTTCTTTTCTCAAAAAGAGTTTTTATGTCTTCAAGAGCTTCCTGATTTTCAATCAACTCTGTATTAAAAAAATCTACAATAGATTTTCTTGTAACGTCATCGTGAGTAGGACCCAGTCCTCCGGTTATAATTATTAAATCAGCAACTCCGGAAGCAAAATTTAATTCATTAAGAATGGCCGAATTGTCATCTCCAATAACTGAAGATTTAATTACTTGTATATTTATTTCGAATAGCTGAGCTCCTATGTATGCAGCATTTGTGTTCAGAGTATTTCCGAGCAAAATTTCATCGCCAATCGTAATAATGTATGTTTTCATTATAATCAAATAATGTGGTTAAAAAGTACCGAACAAATATACTACAAGATGCATAATTAAGAGAGTGTAAATGCCCGATATCACATCATCAATCATAATTCCCAGGCCGCCTTTAAGTCGTTCAAGGTTTCTAGCTGGCGGCGGTTTAATAATATCAAGGATTCTCCATAGAATAAACGTTGACACTACGATACCAATGCTTTTGGGTAGTGCAACGAGCGAAATCCACATACCAACAACTTCATCAACTGTACATTGAGAAGGATCTTTTCCGTATTCAACTTCGAACTTATTGCCCAAATAAATTCCATAAACCATAAAAATTATTATTGCAGGAATAATAACAAACAACTCTTCAAAGCCGGGTATCAGGTAGATGATCAACGCAGCAAGACTTCCAACTGTACCTGAAATGTAAGGTGAAAAGCCGGAATAGAAGCCCGAACCTATAAATTTTTCAAAAAAATTAATTTTCAACTTTTAACATCTTTAAGATGATTTGCCAATTTCTCATTATATATAAAACCCCTGAGTGAAATGTTACACCAGTTATCAGCAAGGCAATAAAAAATATTATTTGCCCATTAAGTAAAGATGAGATTAAGTCACCATAAACAGAATTAATTTCAGGTGTAAATTGAGCAACGTAAAGGATGAGTAAATAATAAAGAAAGATCATTTGAAGCATAGTTTTCCATTTTGCATAATAGCTTGTAACAAAGCTGTAGTTTTTCATATCGGCAAAAACTCGAAGAAGAGTAATGAGAACATCTCTTCCGACGATTATAATAACCATCCACCATGGAATTAAATCAACAACAGCAAACCCGATAAACGCAGCGGAGGTTAAAATTTTATCGGCAAGCGGATCCCAGAATTTTCCCCAGCTGGTAATGTAATTGAATTTTCTTGCAAGCCAACCGTCATACCAATCAGAAAGAGCTGCAACAATATAAATTGCTACTGACACTTGCTTCATCCAGATGACATCAGATAAAAATAAAAAGAGAAATACCGGAGAGAGTATTATTCTTAAAATTGTAAGTTGATTTGGAAGTGTCATCTAATAATAAGATCCCGGTTGAAAAGAAAATCAGGACTAATTTCAATAATTAGTTGTAATTCTAATAAAAAAATTACTGGAAATAAAATTAAACTAAACTTTCCCCGGTCAATTTTTTATAGATGTCGAGGTATTTTTCGCTTGTTTTTCCAATAATGTCATCGGGCAGCGGTGGAGGTGGTGGCTGCATATTAAATTTTATAGAAATAAGATAATCGCGAACAAATTGCTTATCAAAGCTTTCCTGCCCTCTTCCCTTTTCATATTTATCCAAAGGCCAGAACCTTGATGAATCGGGAGTCAACACTTCATCAACAAGAATTATATCACTGTTTACTTTACCGAACTCAAACTTTGTATCCGCTATGATAATTCCTTTTGTCAGGGCATAATCCGAAGCTTTGTTATAAATATTAATTGTAGCTTCTTTTACAGCATTAAATGTATTCTTATCAACAATTTGCATTGCCTGTTCAGCTGAAATGTTTTCATCGTGTTCACCGATTTCAGCTTTTGTTGATGGAGTAAATAAGGGTTCAGGAAATTTTTCAGATTCCTGCAATCCTGCCTGAAGTTTTATACCAGAGATCTCACCAGTCTTCTGATAATCCTTCCAACCAGATCCAGTGATATAGCCACGCACTATACATTCAATTGGAACAACTTTTCCTTTTTTAATAAGCATTGATCTGCCATTAAGAACGCCAGCATATTCTTTACACTCAGCAGGATACTTATTTACATCGGTAGTTATAAAATGGTTGGAGATAATATCTTTTGTAAAGTTGAACCAGAATTCAGAAATTTTTGTAAGAACCATTCCCTTGTACGGAATGCCCTGGTTCATGATCACATCAAAAGCGGATATTCTATCGGTTGACACCAGAAGTAAGTAATCGCCTACATGATAAATATCTCTAACTTTACCTTTTGCGTATAATTTTAAATTTGGAAAATTAGTATTTAATATTACTTCAGGCTGCATAGAATTCCCTCGATTTTTAGTCGAAATATATTATCAGACGATGATTTATCAAATGATCTCTTTGTATTTAGAGAATTTTCTTTAATTCAAATTTCATTTCGTTATAACCTAATAGATTCATAACTGTTCCTATAAATCCTTTAGAATCAATGAAAGCTTCAAGCTTTACGAGCCCAATTTTAGGTGCTCGCCACTCATAGAATTTTGTATGGGAACCACTCTTCTTTTTGTGGATATCAATTTGAAATTTAATACACTCAAATTTGCCGGCTTCAGTTTCAACGATTTCTTGTCCTAAAACTTTTCCTGAAACCTTAATCGTATCTGGATTTTTTTCATCAATATACTCAACGCCATTCCAGGTCCAGGAATCATTATTTTTAAGCGGGAAAGGAAATCTTAAGTATGGACTACCATAAGTCACCGAAGCACTAGATGAAATGAAAAGAAATATATCGACTTCCTGCTCCAGCTTTGTTAAAAAAATTGTGTCGTTCTCTACGTAAACTGTTTGTACAAAGTAGAAGTCATCATTTCGTAAATCCATTATGTAACTGCTGCCTTTTTTCTTAATCTCAGCGTATGCTTCACCCATGCTTGAATTGTATACCAGTTTTAATTCAGGATCAGTTGGAAAATATTCCGGGCCAATCTTGACTTCATCAAAAATAATATTTGAGTCACTATCATAAAGGTGAGAAATAACATCCGAATTAAAATCCCCTGAAAATAGCAGGAGGCTCGCTAGTAGAATTAATTTAGTAATCATTATTTAAAAAATACTTTCAAAATTATTATTTATTAAGGTATAACAAGTTATGGGTTGGCCAGATAGTTCTAAGGTCAATTATTCCAGGACAGATATGCCTCAAAGTAAATATCTCTTTGGATCAATTGCCCGATATATTCCACAGGGAATAAGAAGAAAATACCTATCCAAAACGATTTACTTTTTGGTGAATAGGAAAGAAAATCAAACTTTCGCCCGAAGTTTCGTTTTTTTAGAACCCTTAATTCTATTTTATCAAGGAAATATTTAAGCGAGCTATCGTTAAAACCAATTACGTGATAGGGAGAATCAAATGGTTTTAATTTTTCAGATTCATTCTTTTTGCCAGTTAGAACGAAAACTAGTTTTCTGACACTATTAAAAAGACAATCTTCATTAGGTACTCCAATGTAAATTACCCCTCCTTTTCTTAGAAGCTTTTTTATTTTCGACAAGTATTCAAAAGGATTAAGAACATGCTCAATAACTGAATCAACATATATAAAATCAAAGTGATTTTCAGGTAAGTCGCATTCAAGAAGATTGGATTTTATAAACTTTATTTCAGATAGTTTCGCATCCTGTAATCGATTATCTACTATATCAATTCCGGTTGCTTCCCAGCCTCGTCCATGAGCTTCCAACAATCCTTTTCCCTCACCTGCTCCCACATCAAGATATTTAAGTTTCTGATTTTGATTTTCAATTAAACTTCTTGCCGTATCGAATCTTTTAGCAAGTTCTTTTTTCCTTTTCTCTAATAACCAATTGGATTGGTTAGAGAAATATTCAGAATTATAAAGTTGGTTCCATTGGCTACTATTAAAATCAATTTTGGGCGAGACATAGTAAAGCTCGCAATTATTACACTGAACTATCTTGAATTCTTTATCAACAAATCTTTTAGAAATTAGGTTAATTTTTGGCAAACCAATTTCTTTTTTTTTATCTGAATTGCAAACAGGGCAGCAATCTTTCATTCATTATCTCCGATTATAACAGGTGAAGATTGAGTTAAGCTAAATGATTTATTTTGAGTTATAAAAAAGTGAGAATATTAAATATAAAAAAAGAGGCTGTCGGTATCAGCCTCAATTGACGTGGGCAGAGACGGAATTGAACCGCCGACACATGGATTTTCAGTCCATTGCTCTACCGACTGAGCTATCTGCCCAAAAATTTGCGAGCAAAAATAAGAATAAACTTAGTTTTCTCAAAAGAATTATTCTACAGTAACACTCTTGGCTAAATTCCTTGGTTGGTCTACATCCAATGCTTTCTTAACTGCAATATGATAAGCTAAAAGCTGTAAAGGAATAGAAGTGAGAATCGGAGTCAACATTTCAATGGTTCGTGGAATTTTTATTGTATGGTCAACTAACTTGTCTATTTCACCATTTCCTTCATCCGTAATGGCAATTATCCTTCCACCTCTCGCCCTAACCTCCTGAATATTACTTAAAATCTTTTCATAAGTAGAATCTTTAGGTGCGATAAAAACTACAGGCATATTCTCATCAATTAAAGCGATTGGACCATGTTTCATTTCAGCAGCAGGATATCCTTCGGCATGAATGTATGAAATTTCCTTTAACTTTAATGCACCCTCTAAAGCTGCAGGAAAATTATATCCTCTTCCTAAATACAAAAAATTCGGTGAGTCCTTGAATTCTTCTGCAAGTTGTTCAATTTCATCATTTAATTTTAATATCTGTGCTATTTTGGAAGGAATTTCATTTAGCGCATCAGCAATCTTTTTTCCATCAGAAGGTTTTAGTCCTTTTCTTTTACTTATTAAAAGAGTTATTAAAGCAAGAACAACTAGCTGCGCCGTAAATGCTTTAGTAGATGCAACTCCAATTTCAGGACCAGCGTGAATGTAAACTCCACTCATACTTTCACGAGCTATTGTGCTTCCTACTACGTTACAGATTCCAAGGGCTAATGCACCTCTGCTTTTTGCCTCTTTTAAAGCTGCAAGAGTATCAGCAGTTTCTCCACTCTGTGAAATAAAAAATATAGAATCTTCACCCGATAAAATCGGGTTGCGGTATCTAAATTCTGAGGCGTATTCAACCTCAACTGGTATTCTTGCATATTGTTCAAACATATATTCACCAACAAGTGCAGCATGCCAGGATGTTCCGCAGGCTGAAATCAATATCCTTTTTGAATTAACCAGCCTGTCAATTATATCATTTAATCCACCAAGCTTTGCAGAACCTTCCTCAATTAGAAGCCTTCCCCGCATAGAATTGCGTGTTGACTCAGGTTGTTCCATTATTTCTTTCAACATAAAATGAGGATAGCCGCCTTTGTCTATTTCGTCAATGCTCATATTGATTTCGTGGATTTCTTTTTCAATCTCTTTATCTAATATTGACTTGACTACGTACCTGTCCTTGTAAATCTCTGCAAACTCACCATCCTCCAGGTATATTACATTTTTCGTATAAGCAAGGATTGCAGAAACATCCGAAGCGATAAAATTTTCACCAGCACCTATGCCAATAACCAAAGGTGATCCCTTTCTTGCTGCAATTATTTTATCGGGTTCTTTTGAATACATTACGGCAAGACCATAAGTACCATTTACTTCATTTAATGTCATTTGAACGGATTTGCTTAAGTTGATACCTTTATTCAAATAGCTATCAATTAGATGAGCTAAAACTTCAGTGTCAGTATCACTTTCGAATTTATAGCCTAATATTATTAAGTTGTTTTTTAGCGCTTGAAAATTTTCGATGATTCCATTATGAATTATGAAGAGAGTTTTATTTGCATTGGTATGCGGGTGAGCATTCTGTTCGTTGGGAATGCCGTGCGTCGCCCATCGAGTATGACCAATTCCAATTTCCGATTCTAATACAAGTTCATTTACTCTTTCTTCAAGTAAAGATACTTTGCCTTTTGTTTTTATAACTATCGGCTCATCTTCGTGAATGAGGCCAATACCCGCAGAATCATACCCTCGATATTCAAGACGTTTAAGTCCCTGTATCAAAATAGGCACACAATTCTTATTTCCTACATAACCTACTATGCCACACATGCTATTTTTTAGCCTCCTAATTAAATTTAATTGATTGAATCTTCAAGTTGTTCAAATTTAATGCCGATATAAAAGGTATGAAACAGAAGCCCAATTTTTGAGGATAAAATCAGGCTTCATAAATTTAGATTACCTAACCTTTGCCAGTTTTTGAGTGATGGTTTTCGTCTTATCAGGAAACTTTGCAATCACTTTATATAAGTAAACTCCATTACCTATTTCATCGCCATCCTCATCTCTGCCATCCCAATAAATTTTATTGAAATTAGTGATAAGATCATTTGGGGATATTTTAATATCCCGGATCAATCTGCCGGCAATCGTATAAATCTTAATATCTAATTCATCAGGCTTATTCTGTCCTTTTAGAATAAATGTAAAATGAGTAGTCCTGGCAAATGGATTTGGATAATTGTACATATCAGTTATATCATTTTCATTAAATACATAGAATATTATCCGATATGATGTGGAGTCAAAGAAATTTCCTGATTTATCTTTAGCAAGAACTTCAAGTGTGTGTCTTCCATCATTAAGTGTTGGTTTCCAGGTAATTACAAACGGAGTACCCGCACCTTGATAATCATAACTGATTTCGGGTTGATAGAACCTTAGTGGTTTATTGTTGTGAACAATCGTAAATAGCGTTGTATCAAGAGGTAATGGACTGTTATCTTCTAATTTGATAATTACTTCCGGCGTGGATGAAACAATATCATTATCAATAATTTCCTGACCATCAAATTTAACGTCAAAGACAGGTCGTACTGAGTCCCGCGCAACAAAGAAATTCTGAGTGATAAGATTGTTAAAATAAAAATATTCTCTTTTTCTTTGCTCACCAAATACTTTAATTTCATTTTCGAAAAGTAGTCCCCTAGTATCAACTGTATATTCAACCGGAACTGAATAACTATCAGCAGGAACGCTCACAATTGGGCTGTAAACTAAACTGTCCAATCCGTTGAGATAGAAATTTAATTTGAGAGAATCAGCCGAAAGATCACCAAAACTTCTTGCTTTAAAATCGAATGTAACTGGATACCCCTGAAGCAGAGAATCTTGCTGAAAATTAAAATCTTCCCTTTCAACATATACATCCGAAAGTGAATGGTAATCAAACTGCACGCTCCTTAGCTCCATTGGTTCCGCGGTTGTAAACGTGGAATCAGTCAAATCAAATTTGAGTCTGAGATTTGTATATATGTTGGAATTAATTTCAGAAAGAGAAACTGAGTCCGGAAGATTTACCTGAAGTGTATCCCAATTTTTTGTTACCGCATTCTGACCTAGTAGATAAATTGAGTATTCACCAGTTGGACTTGGATTGGTAAAGTTGTACTTCAAATTATTCCACCACGCTACCGGGCCAACTTGATTGCTTGTTATTGTACCGTTGGCATCAACGTAATAACCTGCAAACTTTCCAAATTTCGGAACGACTAAGGTGTCTAAATATCTAAACGTCGAAGCATAAATTTTATCATTTTGCCAATCATTACACCATGAATAATATTTTTGGAAGTTTGACGGATGAGGCTCCATAATAAGCCACTCTTCTTCAAATATACCATCAGTGATTCTATGCCGTCTCATATAGTTGTTATAATAATCGCAAGTATAAATACGATCACCATGAACAAAGAATCCTGTAAAACCTGGATAATAACTGGTACCAAAAAGTTCCAGATCTGGTTTGGCTAATGCCCAACCATTAGCCGGATCGAAAGTTCTTAAAGTGTACTTGGGTCTGATCAAAGAATCTACATACGATAGGTTATATACAAACTGGCCTTCTGAAGTAAGATACTGAGGACCTTTTGCGATTGTGGAATTGTCCCTAATTAAACCTGGTGGAACTGCTACTGTGTCAATCACCTCAGTCTGAGTATTAATTCTTACAATTTTATAAGGTTCACCGATTGCAACGTAAAGGTAACCATCGCTATGATAAACTATATTGTGCAGAACAGTATCACGATAATCTGTGAATGGTCCATAGAATTGACCTTCTACTGTTCCATTATTACCTGTACCAACCCTGTAAATCATAGACATACCATTTGTTGAATCCTGTGCATAAAACCCCATGTTTGCAAAATAAAGATAAGTGCCATCGGTAGTGATTGTTGTGAGGGATAAACTGTCAGGTATTTGAGGGTCTGGCAAAATATTACCAAGAAATGTTTTCTCTTTTGGTCTGGCAGGTAGTGGATCAGTATTTAGCACAAGACTTTTTGTTGCTTCAACATAATTTATGTTATATGTAGAAAATGTTTTTAGGATTTCACTATGAGCATAGTAACCACTTTTCTGATCATTAAGCACTGAAAAACTTCTGACCGGACCCCAGTTCCCAAAATCCTGGCCGTCAAAAATTCGTGCTCTCCAGAAGTAAACACTAGCAGGCAAGTTAGGTGAGTTCCATCTAACCAGGGATCGATTCGGAACTATTTCCCCGGAAGTAAATAATGGAGCTGAAAAGTTAAGTGAAGTATCAATTTGTATAAAATACTTTAAATCTTTTTTGATGTAATAACCAATATCTGCAAAAGTAAATTCTACTTGACCGGATGAAGAAACAAATCCATCGAATGGAGTTAAAATATTTGGTTCACTGATATTGAAGATAATAATTTGTGCTGTTCCAATATTATCAGAATGATCGTCTTCCATTATAATTTCCGTTTCATTAACCTTGGCTGTTAATGTATAAAAACCACCTTTATCAGGAACCCATGGGAAATAAACCGAATCTTTTTCCCCAAAGTTTCCCCTTTTTATTGAACCAATTTGATATGCAGTATCAGGTAATGCTGCAAAAAGTTCAACAACCACTGAATCATTTGGAAATACAGCTCCCCAGTTTGATATATTTATTTTTACCTGTACGCTATCACCTAGTAAAGGACTTTCTGGAATCAGACTAATATCACTTGACTTCAATTCAAAATCAGGGTAATTAGGTAATGCAAGTTTCATGACAGGATCACCCAAATATGTTAACAAATTAATTTGTGTTCCGTAGAGCCCTCCTGGTGGAACACGGTTCTTTGAATTCATAAAGGCCTTCCCGGTAACAAAATTTCGTTTAATGAATATCTCATCAAATAATTCACGGTTGATAGCGGTTCCAACACCCCAATATGTTAAACCCGAGCTTCCGTAAAAACCAATGCTACCTTTACCAGGAACCTTATTGAATTGTTCACCAAATACATCCTGATTGTCAAAGTGTGCTGTGTAACAAGTAACACTTAAAATTACTGGCAATCTGCCTTCATTCTCCAGCAAATAAATATCATCATTTGTAAATACGAGATCCCACTGATAGCCACCTCCGTGTCCATAATAATTAACAAGTACAGCTCCTTTATTAATTTCTTCTCTTATCTTTGGTCCTTCACCCTGGTAGGGTTCATGTTCAGGTTTACTTGGGAAGCGAAAGACATAAGATGCAGCATATCCCTGTGGAATAACATAGGTATTGCCCAGGTATAAACTTGCATCATTAAATCCAAATTGAATTTCATCCTGAAGACTTAAACCTGAAGCGAGAAGAAGGACATTCTGTTTCCATGGCTTTGTTGGATCATCAGGGTAATCAGTTAATTTTTGCAACAGAATATTTCCTTCAGCGACAGTTTCAATTGATAATCTACCAATTGCCAGATCAGGAGCAGCATCATTTCCCGCAACAGCCACTATCAGATTATCGCTGGCAGCTTGTCCATAAATAGTCGTGAAAAAAGGAATAGATGGAATAAAATTTGGTCGGCTTGAAGCTAGTAGCGCTCTATAGTCGTAACTCATATCACCTAACAGCACAATGTATGCAGGAGCTGGAGATTGCCAATTCTCAAACGCATATTTAACAAATTCTTGTAAAGATTTTGGTTCTAATAGTCCATAAGAGAACTCGTCATAAATTTGTTGCACATCAACTATACATATCCTGGGATTAGAAATATTTTCATCGGGAAAATTACTCTCTCTTAACGCGGCTAATTGATTTGCGATATTATTAAATTTATTATGAGTTATTATGATATAGTCATAACCATTTGATAAATTTCGAAGATCAGAGGGAATATCTGCTACTATAGAATCAACTGTTGAATAATAATCACTCGCTGCTAAAAAATATTCAGTCACTGCATTCACAGTGTCAACAAATTGCTGATAACTGCCTGGATCCGGGAGATATACCATTTTACTTTTACTGGGAATATAAATACGCATATCATTTCCCTGCCAGTTAAAAATACCATAGCGATTTGTCCCGTATGGATCATAATTTTTAAAGTTATAGTAATTTCCAAACGCAGAATTTCCTCTCCAGTACTCAAATTCAAACCAGTTTATCCTTATCTCATCATCAATTGTAGTACATTGATCACCTCTAACTTCAATCCGAAGTTCATTACCAAGATAAATTGGTATACTATCAGGAGATGCATAAAATCTTTTATCGAAGACTATATTATCTTGTCCATTCCAGGAAATACTACCAACTTCTTTATTATTGATAATGATATACGCTTTATGATCGAGCGGACATTGAAAATCCGTACTCATTCCTTGCATAGCCACCTTTAATCGGATGTATGCAGAGTCAGTGTTCCATAAAGGAAATTGCTCGAAGAACTGAACAAATGCATATGAGACCTGTTGGTTTCTTGATGAGGCTTTATCCCAGAACCAAAAATCCCGGTTATCATTGCCTGCGTAACCTAATCTCTCATACAAAGAATCTTTTTCAAAATGTAGAGTTGTT
Organism: Ignavibacteriaceae bacterium; assembly: GCA_014860115.1. Classification (GTDB taxonomy): domain Bacteria; phylum Bacteroidota; class Ignavibacteria; order Ignavibacteriales; family Ignavibacteriaceae; genus IGN2. The sequence goes on along the minus strand of JACZKK010000092.1, from coordinate 7,984 downwards.
AAATTTAAAAAATACGTGCGGGAATAATCCGCCCAGCCTGGTGTCTCTTTATACTTTATTCCTGTGGAATCACTCTGATAAGAAAACCAGTAAACATTAGATAGGTTGTATATATTCATTGTACAAAAAGGAGTTGCCGTAGCAGGATATCCAACAAATTGCAAATAATCACCAGCATTAAAAATTGAATCTAAATTATTGTCAAACACCTCGATCGGAACGGGTAAACCATCATTGAACATTTCTAGTTTGCTGATTGAAGTATTTGATCCTAACTGAACACCTGATGAAATTAATTCCTCATAAGTCATTCTGTAAACATCTTTTTCTTTAACATAAATTTTGAAGTAATTTTTATTAGGATTATACCAGTATGCATCCTGCAGTAGAGGCGAATCCCCTGAAAAACTGTTCCCGGTGAAGTTTTTTGCCTCTTGATAATTTATGACAGATGTCTTTAAAAAATCATCAGTCATTGGATCATTGATCGATTGAACATTCATACCACCACGCGCATTAAAATCAATTCTGATTATAATGTAAGAAGTAAAAACGAGCTCTCTAGTAACGGGGTTAAATTGATAAGGAGAAACAGCAATTGGTAAAACATTTGCATAACGAACAATATACATCTCTTCTATATTAGCAGGAGAAGTCGGGAACAACTCATTCCGACCATAGATTTCCTTATTCACATTTTCAAAATCCTGATTTATAAAAGCCGGATCTTCCTCAGGGTAAGGAATAATAAATTTATTTTTAATTATTGACTGTTTTAGATTAATTATTTTAACATCAGGTTTGCTATCGAAAGGTATACCAGCAAGCACCTTAAATTCAGGTACCCAAGGATCACCTGGATTTCGGATGGAGTGATCTTCCCCCCGGATTTTTTGAAATGTTCTGCCCTCAAGTGTAGTATCAACAATAGTATAGGAGTTGCCAAAATTGAATTCAACTATTATATGATCTGGGCCCGACTCAATTACTTTATAAACTTGTGGGAATATATTCAGGCACGAAAAAAATAAAACAAAAACAAAGAACAAGCGAGATATTAATTTCATTTAGCTCCTCGAAGGTTGAAAATTCAAGCGAAACATAGCACATTGACTATATCAAGGCAAGTGCAAAATAAAGTTATTCTGACTAATGATTTTGTAAAGAGCTTGCTAGATAAGTCCGATTCCAAGTTTCTCAATGCGTCTATTAAATGAAAACATTTATTGATTATCGAGATATTTTTTTGATATGAAGCTAGTCTAATTCATACGTTTTAGATTTAATCATTACATTTAAACTACCATTTAAAATTACTTTTTATAAATCAGGATTAGAGGTTATTTGCTTTATCAGTATTATCATTAGCGGTAAATTGTATAACATAAATTATAATGAATGCAAAGAAATAGAATCCATCCATTTAAAAGAAAAAAGAATGATTCTTAATAAAGAAATAATCAAAGAGTTGCGATGTCCAAAGTGCCTTGATCAGTTAGTAAAAGCTGAAAATTCACTTTCTTGTAAAAATTCCAACTGTCTGAAAATTTATCCTATTGTAAATAACATTCCAATTTTAATTAACGAAGAACAAAGTGTTTTTTTAACTGAAGATTTTTTGGACAATAAAGAAACTACTTTTAATCTGAGTAAGAACACTTTAGAAAAGATAGCAAAAAAAATTGTCCCTTCGATAAGTAATAATATAAAGGCAAAAACAAACTATAAAAAATTATTGAAGTTATTGCTTAGTCGAACTTCGAATCCAAAAGTTTTAGTTGTTGGTGGAAGTATCCCAGGTGAAGGATTTGAACAGTTACTATCAGAACCAAAATTAATTCTAATAGAAAGTGACGTTTCTTTCGGGCCAAGGACACAAATAGTTTTTGATGCTCACAATATCCCATTCTCAAATGAATTTTTTGACTGCGTCATTTTACAGGCCGTTTTAGAACATGTTGTTGATCCGTATTTGTGTGTAAAAGAATCGCATAGAGTGTTAAAAAAAGATGGATTGGTCTATGCTGAAACACCTTTCATGCAGCAAGTTCATATGGGAAGGTATGATTTTCAGCGATTCACTCATTTAGGTCATCGAAGATTGTTTCGAGATTTTAATGAAATTGAAAGTGGTGCTGTTTGTGGTTCCGGAATGGCATTAGCATGGGCTTACAGCTATTTCATATTTAGCTTCTTCAGTTCAAAAAGGGTAAGGAAATTGCTAATACCGTTTACAAGGATTACCTCGTTTTTCTGGAAATACTTTGATTATATCCATATTAATAAACCAGGTACATTGGATGCTGCATCCGGTTACTTTTTTATGGGAAAAAAATCTGAGATTCCTTTAGAGGATCGGGATTTAATAAAACTATACAAAGGATTATTATAGACGCATTTGAAATTGAATGAGATATGCTGGCAGGAAGTTAAAAAAATAATATAAAACGAAAGTATTGGGGCTAAAATCCTTTTGTATTTCCTCTTATCATTTGCCAAATCGTTATTAAAATTATCTGAATATCAAATTTCATAGACCAGTTCTCAATGTACCATAGATCAAATTTCATTTTTTCAGTGATATGTTGTTTACTTTCTTTCTCGTCCACAACCTCACCCCTCAGTCCATTAATCTGTGACCAGCCGGTAATTCCAGGCCGAACATTATATCGCATTTTAATATCTTCAAATACTCTTTGATAAACCTGATCCACACCTTTTATAAGTGGTCTTGGACCAACAACCGACATATCACCTTTTAATACGTTAATAAATTGAGGTAACTCATCCAGATTTGTCTTTCTTAATACACTGCCAATCCTCGTGACTCTTGGATCCTTTTTAACAATCGGCTCGAATTCTACTGAACTCTTTTTCTGATATGTGAGCGTTCTGAACTTAAGACATCTAAAGGGCTTCTTCCTCATACCATATCTCTCCTGGATAAATATTGCTGGTCCTTTTGAATCCAGCCTGATTAGCAGAGAGACAATTGGCATCAGCCAGGATAAAACAAATATTATAACCAGAAGAGAAAAGAAAATATCAAAAACTCTTTTGAGAAATCTTCTCAAGAATTCATTTAAGGGTTCATCTCTGACAGTAATTACGGGAATATTACTAACAGAACTAATCTGAAATCTACCAGATAAAAACTTAATAAAATCAGGAATCACATGAATCTTCACAGCGTTCTTATTACAAATGCTTACTATGTCATCCAGATTTATACCTGAATCAGCATGCAGAGCTATAACTACATCCTCAACTTTTTTCTCTTGAATAACTTTATCAAGCTCAGAAAATGTTCCAATTACATTTTCTGCAGGACTATTACTTATGAAACCCACAAATCTATGCCCGTACCCAGGATTCTTAGTAATCACTTCTCTAAATTTTTCTCCAATTTTATTAGCTCCAATTATTACTAAATTTCTTATCGACTTTCCCTTATTTCGTAAAGCTCTAAGTGCACCTTTGAAGACAATACTCCTAACCGTTATTGTAATTAGTATCAGCAGGCCATTTATGATAACAAAATTTCTCGTATATGATTGCTGCGTAATAATAAAAAGGAAAAGGATGTTAAAAATTGAAATTATAATTGACAATTTGAGAATATTATAAATTTGAATAGGAAATGGCCGAATCATAAATTCTTGATAAAAGTCACTTGAGTTAGTATAAAAAAACCAGACAAAGTTTAATATTAAAAGAAGTAAATAAGGCTGGTTTTTTTCCAGGCTCATGTCTGAGGTATGCGAAATTAGTAAAGCTAAAAAAAAGGAAAGATTTATCAGAAGAAAATCTGCTACAATACTCGTGATATATATGGATTTTTTATTGACAATCATCTGTTAAAACCTGATTACGTGTTACAAAAATTGAATTCTGGAAGATAGTTTGCCAAAATAATCTTGAGAAAAAATGATCCCCATTAGTTTAAAGTTTTCACTTTTCCTGATGTGCTTTAAATTATCCAGATAAAGACAATAATGGTTTAATTTAAGTGGATGCTTACTTTTCAAAAAATACTTATTAAAAAATATACTTCAATTTAACAATAATTGAGAAAATTACAGACAGAGTAAAGGAGAGTGATCCATTATATAAAAGAAAATTTAGATAGCATTTATCTTATAAGAAAAAATATCAAGCAAAGAGAATTAAAAGAAAGAAGTTTTAATACTTATATTTAAATAAGAATTTTAGGTTTACTTTTCACTATTAACTCTTATTTAAATACCAAATCTGAAATAAAGTAAATCATAGTTGGAATGGTGCAAAGTTTCTAAGCACTAATAAACTTTTCCTGGAAAGATTTTAGAAGAGTTCTGTTAGTTTTATTAATGTTCCAAATTGGTTTCAACCAAGAATTAATGATTTAAATAATGCTAATATGAGAAAAACTAATATCCTGTATGTTATTACAAGCCTTGGACTTGGAGGAGCTGAGAATTTACTTGTAGCCTACTTAAAAAGATTAGATAGTAACAAATATAATTTTTTCGTATGTGCCTTAAGAGAAAAGCCAGATGACCTTCTCTCAGAGATTGCCAAACATGCTGAAGTTACTATCCTTGGAGTTAAAAATAAATTTAATCCAAGTGTAATTTTTCAGCTCAGGGAATTAATCAAGAAAATTCAACCTGACATAATTCATACACATTTATTCCAGGCCAGATTTTATACAACAATAGCTCATGTATTTTCCAGGCGAACAATTCTTATTACTCACAAGCATAATAATGTGAATCCTAAAAAACATAATATTTTTATTTTTGTGGAAATGTTAAGTATCCTATTTAATAAGAAAGTAATTGCTATTTCGCAATCAGTAAAGAAGAGTTTAATGAAATTTGAGCTCGTTCCATCAAAAAAAATCTTTGTTTTACCAAACGGAATAGATTATCAAAAATTTTATGAAAGTGCCCTTTCGAAACAGTATTCTAACAATAAACCAATGACTATTGGGACGGTTTGCCGGCTAGAACCTCAGAAGGGCCTTAGTTATCTATTGTTGGCAATGAAAAGCATTTTAATTAAGTTTCCACAGACAAGACTTGAAATAGTGGGAGATGGTTCACTTTTAGGAGAGCTTCAGGATCTCAGTAAGAAATTAGGCATTAGCAATTCAGTATTTTTTTTTGGTAAATTTGCCGAGGTAATACCTTTTTATAATAGAATGGATATTTTTGTACTACCATCTTTATATGAAGGTTTTGGAATTGTACTCCTTGAAGCAATGGCTGCGGGAATACCTGTAGTTGCAACCAATGTTGACGGAATAAAAGAAGTCATCATCCATGGAGAGAGTGGAATACTAGTACCTCCAAAAAATCCTGAAGCGATTGCAAGTGCAGTTATTAATATAATTGAGAACCCTCAATTTGCCGAGGACCTTATTGAGCAAGGCTTCATAAGATCCAAGTTATTTGACATACAAGAACATGTAATGAAAATTGAAAACTTTTATTCAAATCTGTTAGGAGTAGAATCTTACAAATGATAAAGATTCTATATATTTTGGAGGCTACTTCGGGTGGCACCCAAAAGCATGTAATTGATGTTGCAAAAAAAATAGACAAATCAGAATTTCAAATCGACATAGTTTATTCAACGAATAGAAATAAAAATTTTGTTCAGGAGAGCACTGGCATTTTTAACAAAATGTTCGGCCTTCCTATCACAAGAAGTGGTTCTCCTTCAGATATTATAAATATTTTAAAGATCCGAAGAATTATCAAAGAGAATAATTATGACATTGTCCACTGTCATAGTACCAAAGCGGGTTTTGTTGGGCGTTTAGCTACATTCATAAGTCGCCATCCAAATGTTGTATACTCCCCTCATGGTTTTATGTTTTGTGACACACGCATAAAACTGAGAAGACTTTTATATCTGAACCTGGAAAAATATCTTGGGTATCTAACGAACAAAGTAATAGCAGTCTCGGGATCTGAAAGAGACCTAGCACTTGAACATAATATTGTACCAAATAACAAAATTATAACTTTGTATAATTCGATCGATCCGTCTGATTTCGATGACTACAATTATGTAAATAAAGTACCTGATAAATTACTACAAAACAATTCTGAAATCATTCTAGGTACTGTCGGCAGGTTATATTATCAAAAGGATCCGCTAACATTAATAAAAAGTTTTAAAATTGTTAATGATAAATTTCCTAATACAAAGCTTATTATCGTTGGAGATGGACCATTAGAAGGTGCCTGCATCAGATTGATCAATGAACTTGGTCTTGATAAAAAGATAGAACTTGCTGGTTATCAAAAGAACTCAAAATCTTATTACAAAAAGTTTGACATATTTATACTATCATCTCACTACGAAGGTCTGCCTTATGCTCTCTTAGAAGCCATGAGTATGGGAATACCATCAATTGGAACTGATGTGGTTGGAATTAAGGATTTGATACTTCACGGCAAAACGGGTTATTTAGCAAAAGAAGGTGATTACCGGGGATTAGCTGATATGGTAATTAAATTACTTGATCGCCCTGAATTGTTATCAGTTTTTAGTGAAAATGCAAAAACAATAACAAGAGCAAATTTCAATTTTAATGATGGTATAAAAGAATATGAAGAATTTTATACTTCACAATGTCTTCAGACAGCATAAAAAAGGACCGTTCTAAAAAGTAACTTTTTGTATCACTTCACAACTTTACCTGATTAATATATCACTACATTAAGATTTCTTGTTACAATATTCTTCTACTAAGGGAGTAATATTTGCATGAACTTCTTCAACAGTTAGTAAATTCATACATTGAATGCCTGGACAATCGTAAACTGAAGCTCCAATTGAACAATATTTATCTCTTTTTTGTGATGAGCAGCTAAGTAACTTTTGAATAAATATCTGATGGCTTACTCCAGAGGCAGTAAAATCAGGATTCGTAGCTCCGTAGATTGAAAATGTTGGTTTACCAAGATAATTAGCAATATTAACTGGCCCCGAATCGTTATCAATTAGAAGAGAACATTCTTTAATATTTTCTATCAATTCCTCAACAGAATCAGTTTGGATTAAATCAATATTCGAGTGATTAATTTCATTAATAATATCAGTGCTTAGCTGACTTTTTTCAGTTATTATACTAACGCGATAGTTTTCATTTAGCCTATCTGCAAGAATGATAAATTTCTTTAAGTTCCACTCTTTTTCTTTCCATCCAGCGAATGGGTGAATCAGTATTTTTCCAAGAGGATTAACTGATATTTGATGTTGATTCGATTTAGTCCGGTTAATTGGTTTAACTACGGGAGAAATTGTATCCAAATAGATGTCAATCAATTGCGGTTCTTCTCTCACGGAAACAAAATGATCGTAAATAGGACTGAAATGCTTTCTATTAATCCCAATAATTTGTTTCGCCTTTATATTGTAAATCAATGACGCAGATGTCATTGTCCCTGTTAAATCTAAAATGATCTCAGGTTTCAAATTTTTTAATTTTGATTTTGCTGAATGTTTAGCAAGTCTTTGTCCAAAACTAAATTCCTCATGTCGAACCGGACAAAATTTTATATCTTCGAATTCAATTTTGTAAATAGGTACAGATTCCGGAAAGCAAAAGATAATCATCTTTTGACCATACATCTTCTGAATTTCCTTAACAGCGGCTATAGTAAAGATGGTATCTCCTAACCTATGTAAGGATATTATAACGATTGTGCCATCCTTATAATTAAATGACTTATTACCAAATCGTATAGCGGAAAAAAATAATTTTAAAAAAGTATTTGTAATGAGTGATACAAATTTATTGCGATTAATTAGATTCGTAATGGGAATTTTTTCTTTTTTAAATTTCATAAACCTAAGTGACCGGGGATTTTATTTGGTCTTCTATAACTTCCTTAGCAGGTAAGGGCATCTTATAAAAGTAAATTAAGCTGCCAAAAATCAACCAAAATGGTAAATCAGTTTGAATTCCACCAACATATAAAAGACC
>JACZKK010000091.1 GCA_014860115.1 Ignavibacteriaceae bacterium | reverse complement strand
TAACTAGTTCGTTCCTTAATTAATTCTATACCCACTAATCAATCAGGAGGTTCATTTATGCAGAAATCTTTTCAACATTTTTCTGTGCTTGTAGTGCTCTTAGCATTAATATTCAATATGAATATTATGGCACAAAAAACACAGCACTCAATCGGTCTGGATCCAAATGCTGTTTCCAATGGGAAACTGAATTTACATAATCCGCCAATTGAAGGACTTACGACCGGTTACGGTGCAGATGGAATTGGTAATCAATGGTACAGTGTTGATATCCCAGGTGGTGCATTAACATTAGTTGGTCCTACTGGTGGTACTTTACATCAAGGTGGAGACTTTGACGGTACGGGTACCTTTTATGCCGTTAGATCTACCAATACTTTAATGACTGTTAATGTTGCGACAGGCGCAGAAACTGTTCTTGGAACTATTACCGGTGTAACTGCAGGTCAAACAATAACTTCTTTGGCTTGGAATGCTGCTAATTCGACCATGTATCTTGGTTCAACCAACATTACTACATCTGAATTATATACAATTAATTTGGGAACTCGCGTAGCAACATTAGTTGGCACCGTCACTAACTGTGCTGGTTTAATCGCAGTTGCCATTAATTGTGATGGAGCTGCTTACGGTGTTGATATTGTTGGTGATCAGCTTTTAAGTATTAATACATCTACCGGAGCCGGTACGGTATTAGGACCTTTGGGTTTTGATGCAAACTTTGCTCAGGATGCTGATTTTGATTATGCAACAAATACTTTGTATTTAGCTGCTTATAATAATACAGCAGGTGCCGGTGAGTTGAGAACTGCAAATTTAACTTCTGGTACAACAACTCTAGTCTTAAGCTGGGGCGCAGTCGAAATTACATCATTCGGAATTGACGGACAATGCGGACCACCTTGCCCGATTGGACAACCAGGCAACCCAAGTCCAGCTGATGGTACTGTCGATGTAAGTATCAATCCTGGAAATGCTACCTGGACAAACGCTTCCGGTATAACTTCCATAGATGTTTACTTCGGAGTTTTCCCAAATCTTTCATTAGTATACTCTGGTGCCCCAGTGACAACTTTAGCTATCCCTGGTCCACTAAATTATTTCACTACGTACGGCTGGAGAGTAGTTGGCAAGAATGATACCTGTAACGTTTCCGGACCAACTTGGAAATTCAGAACAGTACAGGATCCAAATTTATTCTGCTGGGAAGATGATTTTACAGCAGGAACAGGCAACTGGACCATAACTAATGATGGCGGAACCTGTGTATTTGAAATCCATCAGGCAAGTGAATATACATTACCCGCAACAGCACAAGGCAATGTGCTTGCAGCTGACGTAGATGCATGTGGTAGTGGTACTACTTTATTATCCACCGCAACAATAAATACGGTATTTGACTTTTCAAATTATGCAAATGCCTATATTGAATTTGATAATGACTGGCAGGCTCTCAGCAGTTCTGATTTCAGCTATGTTGAAGTAAGTACTAATGGTACAACATGGACAGCAGTAAGAACATTTGACGTTACTGATGTAAGAAACACACACGAATTTGTTGATATTACATCAATAGCTGCACTTCAGCCAACTGTTCACGTAAGAATTAGAACCGTTCAACCAGCGTGGGATTGGTGGTGGGCTGTTGATAACTTTAAAGTTTGCGCTAGTGATATAGTTCCGGTAGAATTAACATCATTCAGTGCAGCAGTAAATGTTAACAACGTAAGCCTAAACTGGTCAACCGCAACAGAAACAAACAATAGCGGCTTCCAGGTAGAAAGAAGCAATGGAAGTGCATATGAAACAGTAGGATTTG
>JACZKK010000090.1 GCA_014860115.1 Ignavibacteriaceae bacterium | reverse complement strand
AGATACTGAAGGTGAAAATATTTTTACTTACCAAAGTGAAACGAAAAAGTTGTTAGTTCTATCGAGTGAATCTCACGGTCCATCAAAAGATTTCGAAAAAATCAGTGATAAAAAAATTAGCATTCCACGAATTGGTAATGCTGAATCGCTCAATGTAGCCTCTGCTTCAGCAGTGTTACTTTCACATTTTACAAAATGACAAAGGCGATCATCTGATCGCCTTCATCTAGTTGGTTTCTTATTTACATTATTTTTTATTTCAACAAAATCATCTTTTTAGTTTCCATAAAGGAACCACTCTCAAGTCTGTACAGGTAAATCCCGCTTGCTAAGCCGGATGCATCGAATTGAATATCATAAGTTCCGGTTTGCTTAAATTCATTAACCAAAGTTTTTACTTCCCTGCCAAGTATATCGTAAATTTTTATTCGAACAACATCAGGTTTAACTATGCTGTAGCGGATAGTTGTTGTCGGATTAAATGGATTAGGATAGTTCTGAAATAGATTATAATCTTCCGGCTGAGAAACAAGTTCATCATCAACTGAAACAATCGGTGGAATCGGAGGAAGAACAACAGACTGCTCTTCGGTTGAAATTGTAAAAACAGCAGATCCATAAGCAGGTAACGTAACACTAAAACTTGCAAGTTCACTTCCCAACTTCTGAAAACTTGTATCAGAGTACAAATTATTTAACCAGTAAGTTGAGCCCTGATTGAATCCACCTGTGAATTTCAGATTAGCTGTCGTTAAGTTCATCGTAACTGTTTTACTGCTGCTACTGAAGTTGGCTACTGTCAATCCGTTCGAATCAGTAAAAGGTCTTAAGAAAGAATAAACTAATCCATCTGTTGTGGTTATTCTGTCAAAATCAGATTCATCCGAACTATTAACTTGTCCATCTCCGTTAGTATCAAGTTTGTGTTGTGCAAAAGCAGGAAACTGTGAACGGATTTGTGCGATTATTTGGTAATGAGGAGTAAGTAAATCCCTTCCACCAAAATTCCAATCAATTATTCCTCTCCGTCTGACATTCAAATCAGGTTCGCCGGGTTGACCTAGACCTTTTCCCCAGCCGACTTCCTGTCCGTTCATCATCATAGGCATTCCCGGTGCTGTGAAAATAACTGTTGCCATCGGCATTGTCTTTTCAAATGAATTATAGATATAACTGATCCTGTCTTCATCCTGAGATTCCATAAATCTCATAAAGTAAGAATTCTCACCGGGATGAAATCCACTGTTATCCAATCTCGAATGTAAAGTGTTTACTCCACTTATATTAAAATTAAAATCGCGAACAGCATTAAAGTAAAAAGCAAAATCATAGCTAGCATCAAGTCCGCCATTTTGATCAGCATAAAGAACTTCGGTTCCGACACCTGTTCCATCATCTTCACCAAGAAGCAAAATGTCGGGCTTAATATGCTTCAAAGAATTTCTAACCGGAATTCCCATATTGCTCTCACCATATTTCCTGTGAACTCCCCAGTATACATCAAACCTGTAGCCATCAATTCCGAATTCTCTCACCCAATAATCATAAACATCAATCATATAATTTTTAGCATCGAGATCTCTCCAATCATAATTCAATAATGCATCACTGAAGCCGCAGTAATAATAAATTCCCTGAGGTGTAACACATTGACCTAATCCATTATCGTTATGCGGAATGAATTGTGTTTGATAATAATTCCAGTATTGTGAATAGTCCTTGTAAAGCAAAGCTTCCTGTGCAAAAGAATGATTTCTGCCTGTATGATTCGGAGTTATATCCTGAATAACTTTTATTCCAATTTGGTGTGCAGCATCAACAAAATTTTTGTAATCCTGGTTTGTTCCAAGTGAAGTCTCAACTTTTAAAAAATCAATTGTGTTGTAGCCGATGTTAATCTGGTTATCAATATTTCCCGGGACTTCGGTTACAGGAAGAACCCAAATTGTATTGAAGCCCATAGCTTTTATGTAAGGTAAGTTAGCAATCGCGGCTTGTATTGTTCCTGCTGGTGTAAATGCTTTAAAAAACATCAAATAGATTCTTGCATTTTTTACCCAATCCGGATTGGCTGCGTATCCGGCAACTTTCACATTTTCACTATCGGGAATGACAACGAAGTAAGCTCTTGTTGAATCAAGATTATTATCCGGGTCTTCAACAATAAGAGATAAATAATATTCTCCTGGCAATGAAGGTTTTGTTATCATCACTTCTTCATTTGTTTGTCCATTTATTCCAAGTGACTGCGAATTACTTGAATCCTCTTTCCATAAATAGGATAAATTTTGTCCATCCGGATCTGTGCTATTTGCACCACTGAGTGTTAATGAATTTCCATTTTGAATGATGTCAATCTGAGCCTTCGGAATATGATTGACCTTGCGAATGATATTTAGTGTGTCGGAGGTTTCAGTCTGACTTCCAATAACAGCTTTGATGACAAATTTATTATCACCTTCAAGTAGATAAACTACACGGTTTAGTTTTCCACCAACAACCGGAACTGTCCATGTAGAATCAAACCTTACAATTTGCGCTGAAGTAACTGTCGTATCAAACCCGCCGCTCTGATTGAAAATTCCTCCTTGCATTTTCCAGTTATGCTTCCAGGTTTCTGAAGGCAATGTAAAAAATTGAATTACATTTGCCTGAACAGTAAAAGTTGTTGTGTCAGCACTTGAAGTTCCTACACTACTTTCTGCATAAAGAATTAATTGATGTTCACCATCTCCGAGTGGATCAAGTGGAGTGAAAGAAAGTTTTTTGGATGATTCGTCATAGCTGCTTCCGATGTTTATGTACTCATCCCCATCAAGAATAATTTTAATGGAACCAGTATCAACGTTCGATGAAATCGATGGAAACAAGTATGCGGTAATTTCAGGAAATCTTGTTCTTATTACTCCTGATGCAGTTGTTGAATTTGGTAGCAAGTAATGTATGGTTGGATTTCTGATAAACAGATATGAGTTATTATTATCATTTGGATTCTGTCTTGGATTTAATGGATCGGGAAACCACTGACCATCATTAATTTTATACTGGTATGCACCGGGTATACTGACTGGTGCAGGCAGAGGATTTGGTCCTCCAACTCTTAATTTTACAGTTTTGTACCAGGTGTTAGTGTTGGCATCATAACTCATAAGCGAATTTGAGTTAAGTACCCATCCGTTAAATTCTCCGGGAAGATAAACATTTGTTGGAGTGTTATTCGGATGATAATAGAATGTTACAAAAACACTGTCATCCTGCTGAGAAATTCCAACCTGGGTGACAACAAATAAAAGTAATAAAGTGATGATAAATTTCATGTAAGATTCCTTCAATTATAAAATTTATATTTTCTTTCCCGTAATCTGAACTGTTATTTCTCTTCTTCTTGAACGATTATCAAAATCAACAAAAATAATTTGCTGCCAGGTTCCGAGAAGCATTCTTCCTTTTGAAAAAGGAATAGTTAACGAAGCACCTTGAATAGCAGCTCTGACATGAGAATGTCCGTTCCCGTCGTGCCATGTATTATCGTGTTCATAGTTGATGTTTGTTGGTGCAATTCTATCAAAAAATTTAGGATAATCTTTCAGCAAACCTGGCTCATATTCAACAGTTGTTATTCCAGCAGTTGAACCACCGGCAAATACAAGAACATTTCCATCAATAAAATTATTGTGAGTAACAAGATCACTGACTCTATCTGTTATATCAATAATATCACAATTTCCTTTTGTTGATATGCTTATTGAATGTGTCTCAATTTCCATAAAAATCTTTCTTCAAACTATTAAATTTTTGATTGTTTAAAGTTACAAAATTTAGCTCCAGTGTGATGATAAACATCATTTTTCATTGGAAGTGTAGGCTATCCCCTTTAATTTTGCAGGGTAATTTTTAAACCAAAAAATAAGGAAACGATATGACTTCCCAGGATTTCATAAAATTAGAAGAAAAGTATGGCGCTCACAACTATCATCCTATCGATGTCGTAATTGACAAAGGAAAAGGTGTTTGGGTTTGGGATGTTGAAGGGAAAAAATATCTTGACTTTCTTTCAGCATATTCTGCAGTAAACCAGGGTCATTGCCATCCAAAAATAATTAGTGCATTAACCGAACAAGCTCAAAAGCTTACCTTAACTTCAAGAGCATTTTACAACAGTGTTTTAGGTGAATATGAAAAATACATAACAGAGTATTTTGGATATGATAAAATTCTGCCGATGAACACTGGTGTTGAAGGTGATGAGACAGCCTTCAAACTAGCACGTAAATGGGCATATGCAGTAAAGGGTGTTCCTGAGAATAAAGCAAAAATAATTTTTTGCGAAGGAAATTTTCATGGCAGAACAATGATGGCAGTTTCAGCATCGAATGATCCTGATTGTAAAGATGGATATGGTCCTTACCTACCAGGCGTTGAGTTGATTCCTTTCAATAATATTCCTGCCTTGGAAAAAGCATTGCAGGATCCAAATGCTTGTGCTTTTCTCGTTGAACCAATTCAGGGTGAAGCCGGTGTCATGGTTCCTGATGAAGGTTATTTGAAAAAAGCTTATGATCTCTGTAAATCAAAAAATGTTTTATTCATCGCAGATGAAGTGCAAACAGGTTTATGCAGAACAGGAAAACTTCTTGCCTGCGATCATGAAAATGTGAGACCCGATGTTCTTATTCTTGGTAAGGCCTTATCTGGTGGTGTTATGCCGATATCAGCAGTACTTGCCGATGATGATATTATGCTGACGATTAAACCTGGTCAACATGGTTCAACATTCGGAGGAAATCCTCTGGCAGCAAAAGTTGCCATTGCATCACTCCAGGTTTTGAAAGAAGAAAAGTTGGCTGAAAATGCTGAGAAGATGGGAAAATATTTCAGACAGGAAATGCAAAAGATCGTTGATGAACTTGAAATTGTATCGCTTGTAAGAGGTAAAGGTTTATTGAATGCCATTGTAATTAAACCAACAAAATCAGGAAAGACAGCGTGGGACGTTTGTGTTGAGTTCAAAGAGAATGGCCTGCTTGCCAAACCAACACATGGAGATATTATCCGTTTTGCACCTCCGCTTGTTATAACGAAAGAAGAAATTGACTTCGCAATTAAAACGATAAGAAATGTTTTAATGAAATTTGAACATGAAGTTGTTGCGGTAGAAGCTTAAATCATAAGCCCTCGCGAAGAGGGCTTTTATATTTTTTGAAGATATTGCTTCAGTTCGTTTTTAGTTTCGTCCAAAGCAAAATTTAATTTTTCCAGTCGATCCTGTACGTTTGACCAATCGTTATTCTTGCCGGATATTTCGATTGCTAAAGCTTCATCTCCAACTTTCATTGCACCGATAGAATAACTTGCTCCTTTAATTGTGTGAGCAAGCTCGATTATTCGTCCAAGCTCTTTTTTGGTCAACATCTCATTCAGGATTTTTAATTTTTGATCGACATCATAAATGTAAGATTCAAGAAGGTCCTTCTCAAATTCTAAATCACCAAGGCTCACTTTCTGAAGTCTCTCTTTATCAATTAAAGAATTAACTTTCTCTTTAATTACAGCATCTGAGCTTGTGCCGTTACTATTAATCTTAAAAAGTGAATCAATTTTCTTTATCAGTTCTTGTCCGAGTACTGGTTTTGCAATATAGTCCGTCATTCCAGCGTTCAGGCATTTTTCTCTGTCTCCAATTAACGCATGAGCAGTAAGCGCAATAATCGGGATATTTTTTTTAGAGTTTTTCAAAGAGCGAATTTTTTCTGTCGCTTTATAACCATCAATTTCAGGCATCTGAATATCCATCAAGACCATATCAAAATCTCCATGTATCACTGCTTCAACTGCTTCATTTCCATTTGAAACAGCTACAGAATTATAACCTGCTGCACTTAGCATTTTAAGTGAAACTTTCTGATTGATCAGATTATCTTCTGCCACTAAAACCTTGTACTTCGCTCGCTTCTCTTTGAAACCATTTTGATTAAATTCAACTTTATGAGTGAGGGCTATATTTTCATCGTTGCTTCTGTTACTTGAAATTGTTGTGTCAGAGTAGCTTGATTTCGGTTGAACTCCACACTTAATTTTAAAGTCGAAGGTACTACCTTTTCCAGGTTTACTCTCAACATTTATTTCACCGCCGAGTAATTCAACATATTCCTTGCAAATCACAAGGCCAAGTCCGGTTCCACCTAATTGCTTGGATTCCGAACCATCTATTTGAGAGAATGGTTTGAAAAGATCACTCAATTTATCTGCTGGAATACCGATACCAGAATCCACCACCGATACAGTAAGTTTAACTTCATTTTCAACAACAGGTGTGGTACTTACTTTTAACCTGATTTCACCTTCTTTAGTAAACTTGACTGCATTACTCAGCAGATTGATTATTATCTGTCTAAGTTTAGTTGTATCGCCAATAAGCCTGTGTTCAGTTGAATGTTGAATTTCTTTCAGGATTTTAATTCTCTTTTCTGCTGCTTTCGATGATACAACAGAGATTGATTGATCAATTACATTTAAAAGATTAAAATGAACTCTTTCAATTTCAACTTTACCCGCTTCAATTTTAGAAAGATCAAGAATTGAATTAATTATTTCGAGCAGTGACTCGGCAGACTGCCGGGCATTAGTTGAAAACTGTTTCAACTCAGCATTATTTTCATAAGCACCTGCTTCTATTAAAGTGAGAAATCCTAAAATACCATTCATTGGTGTTCTAATTTCGTGGCTCATATTTGCCAGAAATTTACTCTTCGTTCCGCTTATTCTGATTGCTTCCGCAGCCAATTTTTCTGTCTTCTCCTTTTCTTGCTTTAACATATTTTCCATCTGCAATCGTTCTTCCTCAACTTTTACCTGCTCAGTGATGTCAGAAATGTTACCTTCAAGATAGACCTCACCATTTTCATCTTTTACAATTCTATCATTAAGACTCACAATTGCCACAGTGCCATCTTTTCTTTTTAACCTGATTCTATAATTTTCTATCTGCTCACTCTTCTTAAGCTCGTCAATTAACTTTTTTCGATCACTTTCTTCAAAATAGATATCGTTTACATATATCTGCATCAGTTCTCGTTCATCTTTATATCCAAGTATTGCAGAAAAGGCTTTATTAATTGTAAGCCATTTACCATCCAGTGTAGTTTGAAATATTCCTTCGGCAGAGTTATCTATTATTGATCTGTACTTCTGTTCTGATTGTTCTATTGCAAGATTTCTCTCAACAATTAACAAACGTGCTCTGAAGTTAACAGCACATGCAATTATGGAAGCAAAGCTGAGAAACAGTACGAATAATACTGATTCGAACATGTTGGGAAGAAAGTATATGGCTCGGTCGCTCAATAATATTGCAGCTGCAAATACTATATTATAATAAATCGCAACTACTATTTGATTCCGTATTTCCCAGCTTAAAAATAGCGCTGAAGTAAAGATTATTAATCCCGTGATACTCGCGTTAACAAATAAGGATTTGGGAAGAATATAGATCATCAATCCAGAGGTTACAATTATTGTAACAAGAAGTAAATGAACAAGTGTACGAGAACGGCTTACTGAAATTCCTGCTGTCAACATAGCGAGTACTATGAACGCAATAACCGTTGAGGTCAATCTGATAATATATATTTCAACACTTTGGTGAGGAAAGTACTTTATTTCAAAAATCATGGCAAATAAACCAAACACAGCAGCCAGCAAAGCCATAATACGAAGTGGAACAATCAACAGAACATCCAGCTGCTGCCTCACCTCCTGGTATGTTTTACTAGAAAACGGAAACCTGCCGGTGAGAATAAAGTCCAGTACAGATAAACTTAAAGTTGAGGAATTATTTTTTTTTCTATTTACGCCTTCAAAATCCAAAAGTATCTCTAAAAATTTAGTATAAATGCTTTTTTTTATTAGTTTTGTATCAAAATAATACTTCACATATAGTGCCATTATGGACTTCTTGTATTCAATAGATTTAGCAGTCTTTTACTTCTTCAATCATACAATTTCTACCGGATTTCTGGATAGGTTTTTTTCCATTATTACGGATGTAAACAAGTGGTATATAGCTTATGTAATATTGATTGGAATTGCTTTTTTCAAAGGAGGAAGACAAGGCAAAATTGCAGTAATAGGATTAATTCTTCTGATTGTTGTTACCGACCAGACAGGGTACAGAATTCTTAAAGAATTTTTTGAAAGAGTTAGACCATGTAATGCTCTGTCTGACGCCATTACTCCTATCGGCTGTGCTGGTGGATTTTCATTCCCATCAAATCACGCAGTAAACAATTTTGCCGCTGCAGTTTTTCTTCTAAGATTATTCCCAAATTACAAATGGATTTTTTTAGTTGTCGCCACACTGGTTTCTTTATCAAGAATCTATCTTGGTGTTCACTATCCTTCTGATGTAATTGGAGGAGCCTTAATCGGTGCTGCATTTGGATATCTGTTCTCGATTGCAGCCTTAAAACTTGAAAAATATTTTATGAAAAAATGAATTCACGAATAAAACAGAAAATTAGTCTTGTCAGATTGGTTGCAATAATTGTTTCGCTATTTGTTTTCATTAAACCTGGTTTATTATTTTCTCAAGAATCTCGTGAGAGCACAAACCTTGGTAAATTGACAGTTATTATTACGGGCTTCTCTAATGAAACAGGTAACTGTAGATTTGCTCTCGACAATTCAAAGTTTATTTATGAGAGCGAAGATACTGTATGGATTGGCAAAGTACTGCCGATAGTCAATAAGCAGGTTATTGTTGTAATAGATTCTTTACAATACGGTGAATATGCTGTAAGAGTTTTTCACGATGAAAATAAAAATGAAATAGTTGACACAAATATCTTTGGCATTCCGACTGAAGATTACGGATATTCGAATAATGTGAGCAGTTGGTTTGGACCACCCTCATGGGATAGAGCAAAATTTATTTTCGATAAACCTGAAATGACAATAGAAATTGAAGTTGGCTCATTTATTTAATTAATGAAAATTCAAGATGAACAAAGAATCAATTGAAGAAAAAATAGTTGAAAGGTTTTTTTCCGGTCTGGATAAAAAATTAACTAACTGGATGGCAAATTACGGATTACTGATCCTTAGAATTAGTCTGGGAATAGTTTTCTTCTGGTTTGGAATGCTGAAGTTTTTCGAAGGATTAAGTCCTGCTGAGGAGCTTGTTCGCAATACAGTTTATTTCGTTGACCCTGATTTATTTCTGCCAGTTCTTGCTGCCTGGGAATCGCTTATCGGGATAGGTTTGATTACCGGAAAATTTCTGAGAGTTACAATTCTGCTTCTATTTCTTCAAATGCCCGGAACAGCGCTACCTCTTCTCATTCTTCCGGAAAAAGTGTGGACTGTTTTTCCTTATGGATTAACTATTGAAGGACAATATATTGTTAAGAATCTTGTACTCATCGGTGCAGGTCTTGTTATTGGAGCAACTGTGCGAGGTGGCGGACTCCTGAGTGACTACAAAAGTTTATTAAAATCAAATGTATAAAATCTACTTTAAACAAAACCATTTTTATGAAAGTACTTAAGCATCTTTTTGAAAACAATCGCAGATGGGCTTCTCAACAAACGCAATCTGATCCTGATTTTTTTAACAGACTATTACAGCAGCAATCACCCGAATATCTCTGGATCGGATGCTCTGACAGCAGAGTACCTGCTAATGAAATAGTCGGACTAATGCCCGGAGAACTTTTCGTTCACAGAAATGTTGCAAACCTTGTAGTAAAAAATGATCTCAATTGTTTATCAGTTATCCAGTTTGCCGTTGATGCGCTGAAGGTAAAAAATATTATCGTCTGCGGACATTATGGCTGCGGTGGTGTTAAGGCAGTACTTGAAAATAAAAATATTGGTCTGGTTGATAAATGGCTGGATAATTTGAAACCGGTTAAGGAAAACTTCCAAAGAGATTTATTTGAAATAAAAGATGATGCTTTAAAATTCAATAAACTTTGTGAGCTAAATGTTGTTGAACAGGTTTTTAATGTTTGCAATACAGATATCATTCAAAAAGCATGGCAGAGAGAGCAAAATCTTTCTGTGCATGGTTGGATCTATGATATTAAGGATGGATTGCTGCAAGATTTAGATGTATGCATCTCCAGCTCTGATAATCTTGAGAATTCAAGAAACGCTGCAATATCAAAAATCTTTACGGAGAAATAAAATTGAATTTTGCTGAGATGGAAAAATTGCTTTGCCAATTAACACCTGATCAAAAACCGCTTTGGGGTAAGATGACAGCACAGCATATGGTTGAACATTTATATAAAACTTTTCAGGCAAGTATTAATGAAATTGCACTTAAAAATTTTTCAGAAGAAAGAAAAATTCCTGTACTGAAAAGATTGTTCTTTGGGGATAGAGATTTACCAAAAGAATTTATGAACCCTGCAATCGGTCCTGATCTATTAAAATTAGAATTTGAAGATATGAGTACGGCAATAAAGGAACTGGAAAATGTTTTAATTAGATACGAAAAATTTTTCGAAGCTAATCCATCTGTCAAAACCATTCATCCGATATTTGGACAACTTGATAAATCAGAATGGGATTCATTCCATCTGAAGCATTTTAAGCATCATCTTTCACAATTCGGCTTATCCGATTAAACTGTTTTGCTTCCCTTCCTCATCAGGTTTGACGTTTTGTTAATTACTCCTTTCTTTCCATCATTTATTATTTTAGTATTGATACAAACAAAAACAGTTTATCTATGAATACTTCACATACTGCTCAGAAAAAAGAACCGCAAATCCGCCACACAATCAGAAGCGACTTCAGGCAAACAAAAATAAAAGAGGAATTTAAATCCGAGTATAAAGACCTGAAGCAATATTTCCTGTCAGAAAAGCGAAAAGAAAAGCTTGAAAGTATGAATGCGTTTAAGAAATTCTTCGTACTTCCGTGGTGGCTTTTAAAAGCAATGTATTTTCGTTTGACTCCATTCAGAAGAATTTTACTTTTTATCGGATTAATTCTTTTACTCTTCTCAGGGAATTTCGATGCAAGTGGAGATAGTGCAACGCTGAGGTTAAATATCTCAGCTATCTTAATAGGTATAATATTTCTTTTCATACTTGCTCTTGAATTAAAAGATAAGCTTCTCGCAAAAACTGAACTGCAGGAAGGAAAGGCTATTCAGCAGTCATTGATGCCTGAACAATCACCTAAAGTTAAAGGCTGGGATATCTGGCTGTTCACACGCTCTGCAAATGATGTTGGCGGCGATCTGCTTGATTTTATACAGATTGATGAAAATAAATTCGGTGTGGCTGTTGGCGATGTTGCCGGTAAAGGATTGAGTGCAGCCCTTCTGATGGCAAAGCTTCAGTCAACTATTCGCGCAATTATTTATGATCAGCTTCCGTTAAGTAAAATGTGTCAAAAATTAAATTCTATTTTTTACAGGGATAGTCCTTCCAAAATATTTGCCTCGCTTGTTTATGCAGATATATTAAGCTCATCCGGTGAGATTAATTTTATTAATGCCGGACATTATCCTCCATTGATTGTAAAAAGAGAGCAAGTGATAAAATTGCGTAAAGAGTCACCGGCACTCGGATTAATTTTGAATACAGATTTCGCAGAAAAGAATGTTGCACTTGACAAAGATGATTTTATGATAATCTATTCTGATGGACTTACAGAAGCACAAAATGAATCAGGTGATTTTTTTGAAGAGAAGAGACTGATTGATCTGCTTGATAAGAAACACCATTTAACTTCTCAACAGCTTGGGGAAATGATCATCGAAAATGTTGATTTGTTCCGTGGAAAAGTTCCCGCACACGATGATTTGACGCTTGCTGTTTTAAAGAAGGTTTGACTGATAAAAATGTTCTCATAAAAACTTTTAATAAAAATCTAATATTGAACTCCTACGGAGTTCGGGTTTCTTTTTTTTATTCATTTTTTCTACAAACATATTGCTCCTACGGAGCGAAAACAGTTAGTGGGATAAACTCTGTAGGAGTTTAATATTTATAGAAACTAGGTAGCCCAAAATACCTGAATCCCGTAGGGATTCAATAGATTTCAGAAAAGATCATTTATACATTAATATCTCATATTCTCACACGTGAGGATAAGATATTTTTTAATTTTTACTTCAGCAGTATCATCTTTTCGGCATCGCTGAAGACGGGAATGTTTCGCTCATCGTAAACCTGAATCATATACAAATAGATTCCGCTCGACATCTGGTTGTATCTCTTTCCCATCGGGACTTCCATTTGTGTCACTCTTCCTCTTTCTTCCAGTGTTGGGTGAAAGACTACTTCGTAGAATCCTTTCTCCTGCCATCCATTTACTAGCACTTTTACAAGTTCTCCTTTCAGGTCATAGACATACAGCTTTACATATCCTGCTTCCTTCAACCTGTATGGAATTTTTGTGGATGGATTGAATGGATTCGGGTAATTTGCCAGAAGTCTGTATCCGTCATATCCTTTTGGTGGATGTTCGCCTAATCCTGTTACCAATACATTTATCTCTTCACTCGGGTAGCTCTGGTTTCCCTGGTTGTCGAATGCTGTTATCACATAATAAAATCTTGTCTCGTGGTTTACCGGTGGAAGCTGATCATAATTGAATGTATCCGGTGTTTCTGCTATCATTTTTGTTGAATCGTAAATAAGTATTGTAACCGTATCTCTGTATATCCTGTAATGGGAGAAATCTGCTTCTGTGTTTTTATTCCAGGTTAGTTTAACTAGACCCTCTTCTATTGTGGCGGTAACATTATGCGGCGGACGTGGAGCTAAATCCTCATACGTGTATGTCCAGCCGTAAGGACCTCCGTATAGCCCAATATCGCTTCTGCTACCGTCTCTGTCAAGAATAGTTGGATCACCTGCATCTATCAAAGGTGAATACTTCTGAAGATGAAAATCAAGTTTTCCCTGTGTTGAGTCATCATTAACCACCATTGGGTCAACCGAAAGGTTTGTTGTGTCTGGTGTGAAACCTGAATAATTTCTGCCGTTCTTCCATACATCATTGTATTGAAAAACCAATCCTTGCGTACTAACTGTTTCTACTCCACTGAGTGCTTTTGTTACTACATTATTCTTTACTGTATTATAAGGTCCGATTGTAATTACATAGTTCTGAATGCTGTCAAAATAGCCTGAAACATAATTGTTATATAATTGAAGATAGGTAGTACCATTATTTCTTATTCCATAGTTTGCACTTCTTTCTTTTGCATAAATAAGATTGTTATAAACTTTTGCTGAATCAGATGTGCTTAAAAATATTCCTCTTGCGCTGAGTGCTATTAAAATAATTGTATTATTTTTAATGACTGGTCTCGAACCAATGGACTTTCTAATACCTTCACTTTTTGTCTCTATATAGTTTGAGTCAATTAAAGGTTTGATCTCATTATTAAATGCATTAATGAAGATAGCATTTCCAATAGTTTCAGATAGAGTAAATATTTCATTTTGGCTTATTACTGAGTTTGAATTTGATAGCCAAATACCATTTCTTAAATTAAAGCATTGGTTCTTATAAACTTTCACGCTAGATGAAGAAAGTAATATTCCAGAATTTGCGTTGGAAAATTTATTTAATGTGATGAATCCTGATTGACCCTCCGTATAAATACCATAACCAAAATCAGTGTTATTTGTTGATAGGATGTAGAAACCCTTCACAAGACAATCATTTTTCATATCTATTGTCTTGTAATTTTGCATTGTGAGTAACTGTCTTGAGTCAATCCAGCAGGAGTCAGTCCCACTTCCAATGAGCGATAACCCTGGTATCATCACAACCTGTTCCTGGTAAACTCCGTTGGCAACGTAAATGGTATCACCAAAGACACAAATGTTAATGCACTTCTGTATGCTGTCGGCGGCTGTTTCCCAGGTTAAGTAAGGTGGTGTGCTGCTTCCGGTTTTGCTTACGTATCTAATCGCAGCATTAAGCGGTAAGCAATAAGCTGTAAGCAGGAAAATTGTTAATAAAACTATGTTATAAATCTTAATTCTTTTTCCCATAGTTCTAAACTCTTGCTGTTTGAGATTCTTTCAGTCTCCGCCAAAGGCGGATCCTTCAGAATGACATTATAATACGAAATGACCGCCAGAAACTTAAAAAATTATTTTGAGAAAGGCGAAAGACAGGTAAGAGAATAATTAGATTAAATCTTTGTCTGATAAAATAGAAATCTCTAAAGACCTGCTAAGCTGCTCTCAATGCATTTACAATATTCAATCTCGCAGCACGGACAGAAGGTAAAAATCCGCCAAGTATTCCCATTAGTACAGCAAATAAAATTGAGTAACCCACTATTGATGGTGAGAGACTGAATCCAAATGAGAGTTCAGCAAATGAACCAAAATTCAGAGTTGAGATATTGAAGAATTGAAGGAAGGAGGCAAGGAAAAGTCCCACTACTCCACCTGTAATTGCAATGACAAGCGATTCAATTAAGAAGACGACAAGAATGCTTCTTCGTTTAAAGCCGAGTGCGCGGAGTGTTCCAACTTCAACTGTTCGGTTTGCAACTGCGGCATACATTGTTATCATCGCACCAATAGTAGCACCAAAGCTGAAGATTACTGTAATAAAAATCCCAAGAATCCGTATAAAGTTTGCCATCAGCTCAGATTGCTCCTCAAAATATTTCTGTTCGATTTTAGCATCAAACTGCTGTAGCCTTCTGTCAAAGTCAAAATTCTTTTTGAACGCTTCAAAGTTTTTTACATTATCAAGTTTAAGAGTAAGAGAAGAAACGGCGCTTCCCCGATTGAATGCATTCAGCAATGCCTGCGAATCACCCCACATCTCAGAATCAAATCCACTTCCATCAGAATCAAACACACCGACTATCTGCCAATTATCTCCTGCGAATTTTACAACGTCGCCGATCTTCGCTCCCCGAAATCTTGATGTTACAGCAGAACCAACTATCAGCTCACGTAATCCAAAATTAAACATCTTGCCTTCAATGATTTTAACTTGTGGACGTAAATCAAAAATAACATCGGAGACACCTCTTACTGTAACATTGCTCATACCGCCGCTAAATTTTTCAAGATTAATGATTACGACAGGCTCTTTCGACATAATTTGCTTTCCACTTGCATTAACAGCAATGTTAGGAAGAGTTCTGATAACATCCTGAGCTTCGCCTTCTATAATGCTCGAGATTTCCCCATTAGCAGCTTTCCTTGTAATCAAAACATTATCTGGCAAACCTGTTGCGATAAGTGTTTTTTGAATTCCATAAGCCATCATTAAAACAGCAGCGAAAACGAAAACAACTAACGCAACACCAAATATTGTGATGAAAGTTGTAAGCTTTCGAGAAGTGAAATTTTTTATTGTATACTTAAAAGGTATTTTCATAATTTATTACTTTTATATCATTGTAGAGTGATCGATTCGCCATCCTTCGACGGAGCCTGTCCTGAGTTAATCGAAGGACTCAGGATTACTCGAAATGACGGTGAAAAAATTATCCTATAAACCTTAGCCCATCAACAATACTTGTTCTTAATGCTTTTTGAATCGGGAAAAGTGATGCCGCAATTCCAATTAATATCACGGATGAAACTGCAAATACCAATGTGATTGGTTCAAGTTCAAATACCGGGAAGAAACCTCTTGGAATAACTGCACCAAATCCTTCAATAATCGGAAAG
The DNA here is from genome assembly GCA_014860115.1 of Ignavibacteriaceae bacterium. Classification (GTDB taxonomy): domain Bacteria; phylum Bacteroidota; class Ignavibacteria; order Ignavibacteriales; family Ignavibacteriaceae; genus IGN2. Next base: position 3 of record JACZKK010000090.1, on the reverse strand, counting down.
CTC
>JACZKK010000089.1 GCA_014860115.1 Ignavibacteriaceae bacterium | reverse complement strand
GGATCCATTAACATTATCTGTAAATACTAAATTCATATCTGTTGTCTCAACAAATCCATCCTGATTTACATCACCCCCATAAATGCACCATTTACTGCCTATCAATTTTAAATTATTTCCGTACGCTTTATTCTCTGCAGTTGTGAAATCATATGTTAAACTATTGGCTGTAAAAATCTGTGGTAATGCACTCCAGGTTTCAACAGCATTCCTGTGTTTAAGAACTATGTAATAAGGGGTTCCATTCGAGGCATTTGTAAAACTGGCGGAACCTTCACCATTGCCATTCAATAGAATATTAGTTTGATCTACTAATGAATAAGGTGCAGTTGTATTTCGAAGTTGTACGATTACCGAATCTGATACCATAGTTGTTCCATCATAAAATCCTTCCAGAAGAGCAATCAAAGAGGTAAGTTCAAAAATATTTGCTATCTGCATTGTAACAGGAATTGTTATCAGTGAATTAACGGGATCATTACTGCTGATAACAACATCCATTGTGTAAGTACCCAGCGGATAATCTTCGGAGTTGAATGTTAATACAACATCTATCGAATTGCCATTGTAAATTCTTCCACTGCTTATATTGTTTGACAACCAATCCGGATCTGATGCAATTTTAACTGCTAGCCCGTTTGATACATATGCTGCATTGTAAGCTATTTGCAAACCATCTGTTCCGGAAGAATTTTCAATACCAACTGTCGCTGATGTAAGCGTTGCATTCATATTATTATAGTATAACATTATTCTACCGTTTGAGTAAAGAACCACCTGAAATGTAAGTGAACCCGTTGCGTTATACTTCTGCCAGTTAGTGAATTGAATATAAAATTTATCGTTATCTAATAAATAATGAACAGTTCCTTGCGTTCTTCCGTCAAGATCATCCCAGAAGGGAGCTATTATATCATTTGGTAAACTTGTGTTAGGAAATGTGGCGTTTGTAATGTACGATGAAGACAAAGCATTAAAGCTTAAGAAACCATTCGTACTTAAGTAAAGATTATTATACTGATTGCCATAAAATTCGAACGGAAATCCAATCGATATGGCATTTGTCCAACCGTCATCGAGATTCCCGTTTGGGAATGCCACCTGAACAGCAGCTGGATTTGATGTTATACTATACCATGTATATTGTGGGCCGTTCGGATCGTTGCTATCAATCCACTCATAACCAAATAAATCAGGACCTCCCTGTCCATCAATGCTTACTCCATTATTACCTAACTGGTTTTCTTTATCAATGTCATCTTCCTTCACTATTTCTTCAAAACTCTTTGGAATTAATTTTACTTCTATTAGTTCACTGGGAAAAGTGTTATTTTCGAGAGAGACTGTAAAATCTAGCGTTGATGGAAGTGTAGTTATGTTTGAAATAGTTATTGTATCAATAATGGCAGACAGAGGTGAAATAATTTGATTAATTGATAATGGATCAGCGGAGATCTCCGGTGCTATCCAAGTTGTACCTAATTCAGGATTAGAAATAATTGACCAGTTGCTCCACATATCGCTCGACTTAATAGAAAAATGATAAGTAGTAGCAAAATTCAAACCGGATACATTAAAAGTTTCAGTAGATCCATAAATACCTGGCGTCCCTAAAAAGTTCAACGGTGTAGCATTGTTAAAAGTGTTTTCATCGATAATAGGTGAGAGTGAATAGCGTATATCATAATTAGTTACACCGTTTGTCGATGAATCATAGGGCACAGTCCATTGAAGCGTAAGTGAATTTGATGTTGGGTCAATAACGGAAAGATTAAGGATAGGATCAGGTGGAGTTTGATCAGGAGTACCTAATGATAAAAATGCTGCATATACATCGATCAAGCCAGTCCCATATGTATTATCCTCACCAACTGTTCCAAGATCTCTTGCTGTGTAGTACAATGCTTCAAGAATTTGTTTTCCGGTAAGATTTGGAAATGCCTGTTTAAGTAAAGCTACTGCACCTGCAACATGTGGTGATGCCATCGAAGTACCCGATGCAGTTGTGTATCCACCCGAACTGTTGCAAGATCGTACTGAGGTTCCTGGTGCAGATACTTCCGGTTTAATTAGCAATGAACCTGTTCCGCCACAGACAGAAGGACCACGACTTGATGAACTGGAAATAGGATCATTTGAACCACCAAGCCACAATGCGCCGTTTATGTTTGCAACGCAAAAAACATTAACATCATTCGTATTAATATTCTTTGGTTTTGTAATTGTCGAAACACCAGGCCCAGCATTACCAGCAGAAAATACAACAGCAATTCCTGCAGCTTCAAGTGCATCGAAAGTAGTTTTATAAATTCCCGAACACTCGTTAGTAACATCAGGATCGTACCAGCTGTTGCTTATTACATCGGGCATATCATTAGTTGTTGCAGGATTTCCGTCGGGATTGAGTGCCCATTGAAATGCAGCAATAGAATTTGAAGTATGCGGACTCGAACATATAGTTTTTGCAGCGATCCATTCAGCATCGATAGCAACACCAACTGTATCTGCTGTGGTTGTTGATCTTCCAACCATTGTACCCATTGTGTGAGAACCATGATAATCACAGTCGTTTGGAGTGGTAGTTCCTCCTGACGGATCAAACCACGCCTGATTATAAGGAACGTGATTACCTCTCCATTTATATTGAAGTGCCGGATGCTGAAGTTGAACTCCGGTATCAATTCCCATTACAAGTCTTCCCTGCCCGGTAATTCCCATCGCCCAGAGTAGATGAGCATTTATTATTTTCAATCCGGGTTCTATTGATTCAATACCCTCTGTTTCATGATTTACTTCAATAGGTTTGTCGAGTTCAAGAATTGCATCAATATCTATCTGACTTATGTCTAATCTGAACATTAGTTCGTTTATTACATTTAGTTTTGCCTCAACCAGAACTAGATTAGCAATCCAGAATGACTCATACTTAAATACTTCCCCCGATTGTGTTTTCCCTTCCAGATAAGAAAGTAAATTGGACTGAGTCATTGCTGCTTTGGAATGTAGTGCAATTATAAGTTCTGATACTCTTTGAGGAATTGGAACAGATTGCATATAAAATTGCTCATCCATTGAAACAACATCTACCTGATCTCGCAATAAAACTAACACCTTGACATAATCTTCAGGATTTGCATCTAATAATGCTTTTTGTAGTCTAGAACTTACTTCAACCTGGCTGAATAATGAACTTGAATAAATTAAAATTGAAAACAGGAGAATGAATATTTTTTTCATTTTGTACTCTGAATTTTATTGATTGTTAAATTTTTAGGTTTAATCTGTGAACATTAATAATTATTTATTTTCTCATTTTAATCGATGAATAACCGCCTGGAGTTTTACGCTCTACACCAATTACATTATTTATAAAAACAATGTTTAAATCTTCTATTTCAACAAAATTGTCTCCATTTAAATCTGTTACCATGTATCCTGTCGCTCCATTTACATTATCAGTAAAAACTAAATTCAAATCTGTTGTTTCAACAAATCCATCCTGATTTACATCTCCACCATAAATACACCATTTGGTTCCAACAAGTTTTAGGTTATTACCGAATGCTTTATCCTGTCCTGTTGTAAAATCATAGGTTAAAGCATTTGCAGAAAAAGATTGAGGTAATGCACTCCAGGTTTCAACTGCATTTCTGTGTTTTAATACTATGTAATATGGTGTTCCATTAGCAGCATTATAAAATCTTCCATTGCCTTGTCCGTTTTCATCCAACAGCATTTTAGTCTGATCAATTAATGCATGTGGTGAAGAAACATTTCTCAATTCAACACTTACTGTATCTTCAACCGATGTTGTGCCATTATAAAATCCTTCAATCAAAGCTGTGAAGGATGTTAGTTCGACTGAATTCACAGAGTAGTAGAATATTTTTATATCATCAACATACCAGCCATCTTTTTCAACAGATACATCTGTTTTCAATTCAAACCTGATTTTAAATTGACTGCTGATATAAGATGAAAGTGAGATTTCCTCTTTTACCCATGAAGTTTGTGTCCCGTCATAAAGTGGTTCTCCATTAGGCTGGAAAGTACCTGTTCCGGGATTTGTATATTGTCCTTGCAAAGGAATCCAGGTTGAACCGTTATTCGTACTAATTTCGACCTGCCCGTAATCCCAGTTATTCTCAATATCAAACTTTGTATAAAATGATAAACGAGGATTTGAAAATCCGGATAAGTTAATCGGATTAGTTAGTGTCATTGTAATAGTTGAACTGGAAGCATAGTTCCCTGATGGGCTATCAGTATAAGAATTCGGTGGTGAATTATAAGTTGCTGTTGTTATTGCCCATTTTGGTGCTGCTGTTGGTGTTCCGGTAATTGTCCAGAGTGTATTTGGATTATTTGTTGTATCAGCAAAAATAAAAGTTGGTTTACCAGCAATAATTTTTAATGTATCATTGCTCATCACGACACCATTCGTCCTTGTAGTTAGAACTAGCTGGATATCTGATTCTGCCTGAGCTAGTGTTGAAACCGTAAAAGAAAGCGGTGAAAAAAGCACCTCAGCACTTCTTGACGCAAGCGAATCGAAGTAAGCTGTACCACTTGTTACAGTGGCATTTGAATTAATAGAAGTGAGTTCCACCGTAAGATTATAAGCAGTTGATAATCCTTTATTCTTAAACTCTGGATTCATAAGAACGACATCACCAGGCAAAAAATATTGTTTGCTGAAATTCGGATTCGTCATTTCAACATAACCACCTGCAACCCAGGCATAATATAAATTCGGATGAACATTTTCAATTGCAAGAGGAAATATCTCCGATTGTGACGGCCAGAATCCTGTTGTTCCGACTTCGGGAGTCATTGCAAATATTTTTCCACTGTTCAGAACTATATCTCCATCATAAAAATAATCATCACTATTACCTCGTGTACTATACCCCACAGTTTGCATATCTGTGCCATATGTATAATTATTATATAATGTCATATCTATTGCATACTCTCTGAAAATCAGTGAGTCGGGTGTTTCGTGCTCGAGTGCACCGTAGGGAAATACCAGTAGATTACCGTATGTATGGTAGTTAAGTGCATTTTTAATTTTTCTGGATGCTAAAAAGGTTTTAATATTATTTGTTTCAGGTTCGGAGAAAGGTGCAGTTCCGCGATATGTGTCACTTGACGGAGTTGTGCTCGATCCACCATTTGGCGCATTCCAATAAGAGTACGGACCATAGTTTCTATTTAAATCTACACCATAGCTGCTGCCGTTGTTTCTTCTGTTCTTTCGCCACATTCCACCGCCTGCAGGATAAGTGGCTCGATTATATTCATATCCATCAGGATTGACAACGGGAATAAAGAATAATTCGCGGTTGTTGACCAAATATTGAACAGAAGGATCGGAGTAATAATTTTCAAGAAGATAATACATGAAGTAAATCATCTGCATCATACTTTCTGGTTCACGAGCATGATGAAGCGCTGTATATAAGACCTCTGGTTCATTCTCATCTATATCTGGATTATCAGAAATCTTCACCATATACATCGGTCTGTTTTCAATTGTATTACCAATCGAAACTTTTGTGGTAATTAAATTCGGGAACAAAATTTTCATACTGTCCAGCTCTGCAATTACTTCTGCCAGAGTATAAAATCCACCCATCGAGCCAAAACCAAAACCGCCTACATTCATTTCCATTTTGCTTATTTGAATGAAAGCCGCTTTTTCATATTCAGTTAATTTGGGAAGTTTGTTATAATATTCATACCAGTCATCAATTAAGACTTCATATCTGTATCCGGATGTTTGAAGTAAACTGAATTCATTTCCATTTAAATAAACACTAATTGCATTGTCTTTGGTAAAATGCAAATGATCGAATTCCAATCCTAACTGTTGGAGGACTTCAATATCAGAAGAATTATTTAAATAAATTTTAACCTGCTTATAATCCTGAGCCTGAGTTGATATTATAATTATTAATACAAAAAGAAGAGTAATTTTTTTTTTCATAACTTTTTCTTATTTAAGATTTTTAAATCATTACTATGGATTTAACTTTTGAATTCCCGAAACATTATTTCTAAAGACAATATTTAAATCTTCAATTTCTGTAAACGAATCACCGTTCAAGTCAGTCGGAACATATCCTGTAAAACCGGAGATATTATCCGAATAAACTAAATTCAAATCAGCGGTTTCGACAAAACCATCCTGGTTAACATCACCACCATAAATGCACCATTTAGTACCAATGAGCTTTAGGTTATTTCCGAATGCTTTGTTCTGTCCGGTAGTAAAATCGTAAGTCAAAGTGTTTGCAGAGAAGGTTTGGGGCAAAGCACTCCATGTTTCAACTGCACTTCGATGTTTAAGAACAATATAATAAGGAACGCCATTTTCAATGTTATAAAATCGTGCAGAGCCTTGACCGCTGCTATTAAGAAATATCTTTGCCTGATCGACCAGTGCAAATGGTGAGTTTGTATTCCGAAGTTCAACGGTAACTGTATCCGGTCTCATCGTTGATCCATTATAAAATCCTTCAATCAAAGCAGTGAAAGAAGTGATTTCCAGATAAGGATTATCAAATCCAAAGGTTGCGTAAACAGGTAAATGGTCAGATGCATAATGTAGTGCATCAGCAACCTGCTGACTTACAACTGCATTTGGCGGCTGATTAATTGAATCATTAAAATGATTACCATCATTTCCGTAAGTAACAAATGAACCCGGGTAATATGTTATTCCACCAGCATTCATTATTGATTGGGACATTAATATCATATCAAACCTGTCATCCAAACCTCCTGTTGCACCGCCATCTCCCAGATTTCTAACTCTTGTTGATTGTGTATGGAAAGCATCAAACGTTCCGTTGTTGCTCCAATTGCCAATAAGGTTCAAAGGATCTTTGAAATAACCGGATTGCGATTGGTTAAGCAGCTTCTGAAATGCCAATTCATTTGAACTATAAATATTGAAATCACCAACCACCAAATAATTAGAATTTGACGGAAGTGAATTTGTTCTTTTCCTTAAACTATCTATTTCCGCTGCTCGCTGTAAACTATCAGAACTGGAATCGCCTGCTTTTAAATGTACAGAGTAAATTATTATTGTATCACCAGTTGCATTATGAAGAAGTCTAAACTCATTTATATCCCGAAGCGCAGTTGAGATTGGTGTATTATTTAAGAAAGTGAATAAACTGGTTTTATAATAAATCGCATTATCTGTATCAGTTCCATTGATAAAAGTTCCTGCTGCATAGCCGGATGAAACTCTGTTCAGTACTCTGATGAGAAATCCGTTCACACCGGTTTGTGATGTCATTTCCTGGCAAACAAGAATATCCGGCTGAATATTTGAGAATATTGTTCTGTAATATGGATTGCGTTCTAAAGTATCAGTCAGTACCAGATTCAGAACATTATAAGACATAATTGTATGCTGGTTCTGCGAGAATACAACACTTGTGAAAATAAATAGCGTGATTAGTGTTTTTAGAATTAGGTGCATTGATTACCAGTAATTTTATTTTAGAAAAATCATTTTTTTTGTTTGAACAAAATTGCTCGTTTGTATTTGATAGAAATATATTCCCGAAGATGGAAGATTTTTGATGTCAGATGTATTGAATTCCACTTCATAGATTCCAGGCTTTTTTACTTCATCAACCAATGTTGCAACTTCATGACCAAGTACATCGTAAACTTTAAGAGTAATTAGATGAGATTGCTTCGCTCCGCTCACAATGACAGATGGGACAGTAAACCTGATTTTTGTTGAAGGATTAAACGGATTCGGGTAATTCTGCTCAAGTTTAAAATCATATTCACCCGGATCATTATCAACAACATCAGTGACAACATTATTATAGTAAACAAACAATTTTAATTGGTTGAAAACTTCGAAATTCGTTATTTGATAAGTACCGTGACCTTCAATCGGAACATTTACAAAAGTGCCATTAATTAAATCCTGAACTAAGCCTGTTACCTCAGGAGGCACATTCCAATAGAAATACATTTCAGTTGCCCCCTGCATACTCTGATATCTGAATCTATGCTCGACTGTTCCTGAATAGGGAAAACCAGGAGCGTTTCTGTAATCAAGCCACGAACTCAGTGAGCCATTAAATCCGTTTTCAGGAAGAAGCCATCTCGCATCGAATGCACCCGTTGGAGGATACGGAGGAAGATCACTTTCTCCAAGAAGGTAATCTATTCCATCTGTTGCAGTTTGGTCAAGACCGAAGTACAAAATCTTTTGTCCGCCGGCATTATCATAAATTTCAAATGGAATTGAAACCTGTGCCTCCGATTGACAAAATGTAAGGCTGCTGAAGAAAATAACCACAATCAGAATCATAGAGCAAATTAAGATATTTTTTGGATGAATTATCATTTTAAAAATATCATTTTCTTTGATGAAATAAATTCATTTGTTCTTAATTCATAGATATAAATTCCACTTGCATTATCTGAAGCATCCCAATTGTAGCTGTATCTTCCTGCTTCCAAAGTTGTGTTTACGATTTCATCCACCTTCTGTCCTAATGTGTTGTAAATTGTCAGCATTACCTCTGCTGCTTCCGGAAGCTCAAACTTTATTGTTGTCATTGGGTTGAATGGATTCGGATAGTTCTGTTCTAAATTATATACTGTCGGTATTTTTCCTTCTTTTTCTATCCTTATCTTATTTACTGACTCATCACTTATTAATATATCTTCCCCATTTACTATTCTGTGACTTCCGACTTCCTCTCCATTTGATATTTCTACCAATTTATATTCTGCACCATTCTTCAGGTTTGTGATTTTTATACTTACCGGATATTCACTCGTCTGTATTTTAATTATTGCTTCTTCATTCTCTGTCAATCTGTAATCGTCTTCCAGTCTTGAATCAAACGCTCCAACCGGCGGTAGTGGAGGCATACTGTAACTTTCCTTATCTACATTTCCTTCAAGCTTTCCGCTGAAATATAAATTCTGTCTGTTGTTTCCTCTGTCTGTTATCTCTATCTGACTGAATTCTTCCAATGCTTCTGTCAGTTTGCTTAACTCATTACTCTGTTCTGCCAGTACATTATTGCAGCTTATCGTAAGCGTACCTGCTGAACTTGTTTTTATCCAATACGCCTTTGTTCCATCGATCGATGTTGCCTGTGTGTAACTTCCCGAATATTCATACAGCGTTCCCGGCACTATTATTCCTCCCGGATCTAAAACGCTGCTTATCGGTACGTTGCAGTTCGGGCCGCCTATTATATTCCATCCTGCACTCAAATTGATTACACATTCTGTTCTATCCAATCCATATACTTCTACTATTTGTGATGTCGGGAACTTCAACCAGTAACCTCCACAATTTCCTATTGTTTCTGTATTGAAATATGCACCTGAATATCCGAACAATGTACCCGGCACTGCTGTTGGAAACAACGCAAGATAATTATTGTTTGACACCTCTACTGGCAGACTTAACATATTCCACCCTGCAGCCAGATTGTATTTCGATTGTATCTGGTAATTGTATTTTATCTGCAGTTGTCCAAGTCCAAGACCTGTCATATCTGTATACTGATTTGTCGTCCTCATATTTACATTTACAAGGTTTCCGTATATCGGATCAACAAGATGAAAATATCCTGTCGGCGGCAGCTGTGCTGGGTTCCAGCTGAA
>JACZKK010000088.1 GCA_014860115.1 Ignavibacteriaceae bacterium | reverse complement strand
GGTCATCTGGCACTCGGTATTGGAAAAGCAACAGGTGCTACTTTAACATTAGTTCCAGAGGAATTTCCCGGCGACTCAATTGGTCTTAATCATGTTGTTGATGTACTTGTTGGGTCAATAATCAAACGGTTGAGCTACGGCAAATCTGATGGTGTTGCTATCCTGGCTGAAGGAATTGTTGAAAGGCTGAAAATTGAAGACCTTGATCAGTTAGTTGATATTGAAAGAGATGCTCACGATAATATTAGAATTGCTGAGGTTAACTTCGGTGAGATTTTAAAAACTAAAGTTCAGCAAAAGCTTAAAGAGTATGGACTTAAAATTACTGTCGTTGCAAAAAACATCGGTTATGAATTAAGATGTGCTGACCCGATTCCATTTGATATGGAATATACTCGCGATCTTGGTTTTTCAGCTTCTCAGTTTATACTGGATGGTGGCAGCGGTGCGATGATATCTATTCAGAATGGAAGATTTGTTCCTTTGTTTTTTAATGATATTCTTGATCCGGTTACAAAAAGAACAAGAGTAAGAATGGTTGATCCAAGTTCGGAGTCATTCTTTATTGCAAGAAAATATATGTTAAGGTTAAATCAGACAGATTTCCAGGATCCCCACGAACTTGCAAAACTTGCTGCTACTGCTCATCTTTCAATTGAGGAATTTAAAAAAAGGTTCTACTACCTCATAGAAAATGATTTGTTATATAAACATCTTAAAGATGGTAAAATATTATTTTACAGTTCCGACAGTAACATTGCCCACAAGGTTCTTTCAGGTCCAAGAGAAAACGGTGACGCAATAGATTAAAATTTTTATTTTTCTTCTAAGTTTTCTTTCAGGTTCTTATATTCAATGTGATCAATTGCGAAATAATCCTTCGTAAGTTTCTTCAGCATACCTGAAAGTAAAATTATGGCTAGTAAGTTTGGGAAAGTCATAAAGCCAAGTGCCGCATCACCAAAAGCCCAAACTGCCTCCAGCTCAGCAATTGCTCCAATGAAAACAAAAAGAATGTAAACCCATTTATATGGAATAGTTGCCTTTTTACCGAAAAGATAATTTGCTGCTCTCTCACCATAGTACGACCAACTGATAGCAGTTGATACAGCAAAAAGTAAAACCGCAAGCGTAACAATTTTATCACCGTAATCGAATAGCCAGCTAAGTCCTTCCTTAAATGCAAAGGATGTTAGTAGACTGCTGTTAAGCAATCCACCGGTAAATGTTGAGTCAATTCTTGTCTGAAAGAATTGAGTGTAGTGCCAGGCATCAGTTGTAAGAATTACCAGCCCGGTTATAGTGCAAATTGTGATTGTATCAATAAACGGCTCGAGAAGAGCAACTGATCCTTCGCGTACTCCATATTTAGTTTTTGCTGTTGAGTGTGCTATGGCTGCACTGCCTTGACCAGCTTCATTTGAGTAAAGACCTCTTTTTATTCCCCAAAGCATAGTATTCAACATTATCAGAAATGCTCCTGCGCCTACACCAGCAATTTCAGCTGGAGGGTAAAAGGCCATTTCTATAATCATAATAAAACTATCACCGAGATGAGCAAAATTTGAAATCAAAATTAAAATACCAGCAGTAACGTAGAATATTGCCATTAATGGTGAAAGAAAACCTGTAACATTTCCTATCCTTTTAATTCCTCCGATTATGACAAGGCCAACTATAAATGACAAGGCGATTCCATTGATAACTTGCTGAACAGAGAGTGAAAAATTACTGAATACAGGATGTTTTACTGTGAGGAAATGAGTTTGTCCGACAATTTGAGTTACTTCAGAATACATCTGATCTGAGACTGTAAATGTCTGAATTGCATTACCGGTTGCAAAAGAACATATAACAGCAAAGCAGGCAAATGCAACTGCAAGCCATCGCCAATTACTTCCAAGTCCTTTTTCGATAGTATACATTGGTCCACCGGCTGTTCTTCCGTAGTCATCAAATTCTCTGAAATGATGAGCAAGTGTAACCTCAGAATATTTGAGTGCAGTTCCAAAGAAAGCAGTTACCCACATCCAAAACAATGCACCCGGTCCACCATAATAAATTGCAGTTGCGACACCGGCAATATTACCAATTCCAACTGTAGCTGAGAGAGCTGTAGCAAGTGCTCTAAAGTGGTTTAAATCTCCTTCGTCTCTAGGATTATCGTAGACCCCTCTTGTTACTTTAACACCGTGTTTAAAGTATCTGAGCTGAGGAAAACCCAATTTGATTGTTATGAAGATTCCGGTTCCTACTAAAGCAACGACCATAAATGGAATAGAACCGATTGGATATTCCTTTGAAGGGAAATTTTTTAAGAATTCAAAATTACCTGGGAAAGACCACACAGATTCGAAGAAGGATACACCACCAACGAAAATAAGAATGATAATGGTAAAGAATGCGATTACACCGATAGTTGATCTTTTCATTTAGTCAGCTTTTGATTTTGCAAAAAATGATCAGCACGTATTGACTTCATTGAGCAAACAGATTTAATATTTTTTCTAGAAGTCCAATTGAATGTAAGAATACAAAAAATATTAAGACCGGTGAGAGAAATTTTAGGAAGAATTTCCAAAAACCGAGTAACCATGGATAATTATCGAACAATCTTTCTGCTCCCTTCCGAAGATTCGGGATGACTTTATCGAAACCCCAAATCCAGGCTACGAACACTGATATCAACAATCCACCCAAAGGAAGCAAAATATTTGAAGCGATGAAATCAACAATATCGAAAAAGTTTAAATTAAATATTTTAAAATCTGATAAAATATTGAATGAAAGTGCACTGGGCACTCCAAGCAGAAAAATAATTATCCCAAGAAAAATTGCAGCATTGTGCCTTTTCCACTTTCTCTCATCAACAAAGTATGAAACCACAACTTCCAGCAGCGATATTGATGAAGTGAGAGCAGCAATGGAAAGCAGAATAAAAAATAAAATCGAAAAAATATATCCACCGGGCATTTTTACAAATACACCGGGAAGAGTATGAAAGATTAATCCAGGTCCAGCAGCAGGATCCAATCCTACTGCAAATACAGCAGTGAAGATTGCCATTCCTGCAATTAAAGCCATTACAGTATCGAGGAAAACAATTTGCAATCCTGCAACGGGGACACTGTCATCATCAGACATGTAACTGCCGTATGTCAGCATTGCCCCCATTCCTAGACTAAGAGTGAAAAAAGCATGCCCGAGTGCCAATAATATAGTGCTTGCACTTATTTTACTCCAGTCAGGATTCCATAAAAAGTCCAATCCTTCTCCAGCCCCTTCAAGTGTTAATCCACGTATCATCAGTATTATCAAAAGAATAAAAAGTATAGGCATCATTATTTTACTTGCTCTCTCAATTCCTTTTTGAATACCAGCAAAAACGATGATCATAGTAAGGATCATGAAAAAGGCAAAGTAACCGAGTATCCAGTAAGGATTGATGACTAAATCACGGAAATGTTGAGCTGCGGCTGCTGGTTCAGGCCAGAGATAAAAATTTCCACTAATAGCTTCAACAATATAACCAATTGCCCAGCCGGCAATAATTGCATAGAAAGAGAGTATCATGAATCCAGCAATCACACCCAGTCCACCGACACTCGCCCAAAATTTCGATTGACTTAATTTATAAAATGCACCGACAGGATTTCGCTGAGTGGTTCTGCCTAAAAGAATTTCAGCAATCAGGACAGGAAGTCCGATGATTGCAATACATATTAAATAAACGAGAACAAATGACGCTCCGCCATTTTCACCAGCTATATAGGGAAACTTCCAGATATTACCGAGTCCTATAGCAGAACCTGCAGCCGCAAAAACGAAACCAATTTTTGATCCCCATTTTTCTCTGTTTTGATCCATACCATTCATGAATTTTATAGATTAGAAAAAGTCAAATCAATTTATTTTAAAAACTTGGTTTGGAATATCAGAACTTTAGCATTTAATTTCAAACTTTATTTGTAGAAGATTAGCGAAATTATAAAATGCCACCGTATTAATTAGTCATAATATGAAGTTAAAATATTATCCATATACAATCGTACTTAAAGAAGAATTCACATTATCTGCTGGTTCACGTAAAACAACTCCGGCAGTTATAGTTGAAGTTGAGCATAAAGGGCAGATCGGTTATGGTGAGGCTTCACTCCCGCCTTACTTATCTGAAGACCAATCAAGTGTGATAAGCTTTCTCAAGGAGGTTAATCTCTCGTCATTCAGTGGACCTGAGAATATCAACTTAATTCTTGATTATGTTGATAATATTGCAGAGGGAAATAATTCAGCAAAAGCATCTGTTGATATCGCTTTGCACGATTTATTAGGGAAGTTTCTTGATGTACCTTTGCATAAATATCTTGGTATTAATAAAAGAGATAATATTTACTCCTTATATACAATTGGTATTTCTGATTCACTGAAAATAAAGCAAAAAGTTGAAGATGCATCAGAATTTAAATTT
>JACZKK010000008.1 GCA_014860115.1 Ignavibacteriaceae bacterium | reverse complement strand
CTTATATATGCAACAGCACCGCGGTATGAATCAAAGATGGAATCGAATATTAATGCCTGAAGTGGTGCATTCGGATCTCCTTTTGGCGGAGGAATTCGTTTTACTATTTCTTCAAGCAGCTCATCAATTCCTATGTTTGCTTTAGCGCTGACCTTTAGAATATCTTCTTCTTTACATCCGATTAAATCAATTACCTGGTGAGAAATTCTATCAACCTCTGCGCTTGGCAAATCTATTTTATTTAGGACAGGAATTATTTCAAGACCTGCATCAAGAGCGAGATAAAGATTACTGATTGTTTGTGCCTCAACTCCCTGTGCAGCATCAACGACAAGTAAAGCACCTTCGCAGGCAGCAAGTGAGCGGGAAACTTCGTAGCTAAAGTCAACGTGACCGGGAGTATCAATCAGATTGAGTATATACTTTTCTCCATCTTTTGCAGCATAGTGCATCTGGATGGCGTGAGATTTAATGGTAATTCCCCTTTCCCTTTCCAGATCCATGTCGTCCAGAACCTGAGCCTTGGCTTCACGCTCTGTAACAGCACCGGTTTTCTCTAGAAGCCTGTCGGCGATGGTGGATTTACCGTGGTCAATATGCGCAATTATGCAGAAGTTTCTAATTTGTTTCATTGATAAAATTTAAATGTCGTGCAAATATATGGAGGGGTGTGTTCTTATTAAAGGTAAGTTAAAATGAATAAAATTTGGGAACTAAATGAGTAAGGACTGGAATTCTTCAAATTTCATAATAGTATCAATAATAATCCCTTCCCTTAAAGCATTTTCAGATACAGTCATTTCTTTCAACTTAAAGGTTTCAAAAATCTGTGAAAGAATTAGCAATCCTGCGGGAATTATGTCAGCCCTTTTAATTTCCATTCCTTCTATGAAAAGTCTATCGACAGGAGATTCACATTTTAAGACTTCGGCTGTGAGTTTATAAATTTCATTTTCCGTGAATGTAAAGCCATTCATAGTCTTTTTGAATTTACCGCTTCTTCTAAAGGAAATAATAGATGCTGCAGCCACAATTGTTCCCGAACTTCCAACCGCCATTTCAAATATGTGGTTTGGGTGAAGATTATTGTTGATATTCAGTTTATCTTTAATATAGTTCCTGCACATATCAATTCCGGAATCTGAAAGATGATAATCCGGAAAGAACATTTTACTCAATCTGACAGCTCCAATTTTAATGCTCTCTGCAAATTCTGAATTTCCATTTTCTCCAAGAAGAAATTCAGTACTGCCACCACCGATATCAACACATAGAATTCTTTTATCTTCAACATCAAGGGCATTCTGCACACCGAGGTAAATTATTTCGGCCTCGGTCTTTCCATCAACTGCTTCAACAGAAATGTTGGTTTCTTCAAACACACGATCAATGAATTCACTTTTATTTTTTGCTTCCCTGATTGCACTGGTAGCAATTGCTCTCAAGTCAGCTTTATAGAATTGGGCGATTTTATTAAAATCTCTAAGCACATCAATTGCCTTTTCCATCTCACCTTCGGATATCCATGTAAATTCTTTTCCTTTGTGAGAGCCTAAACGTATTACTTCCCGCTCACGATCAATAATTTTAAATGAACCATCACTCTTCACCTGAACAATTATCAGATGAAATGAGTTTGTTCCCATATCAACAGCGGCGATGCACTTGTTCATTTTTTAATCTCCTTTTTACTCAGGATTAAATCACAAAGATGATAAACATCATCAACAGAAACATCATCAATGAGTTCCGATTTTCGAATGAAATATTTGTTCAATCCAATTGGAGCCCAGTTAAATGGATTCGTTGGTCCAAAAATACTGATTTGCGGTGTATCGGTAGTGCCTGCAACGTGCATAATTCCGGTATCATTTGAGATGAAAAGATCAGACAAAGAAATCAAGGCTGCGATGTGTGGAATTGGTTTGCTGATGAACTTACCGAAATTAATATCAACATTTTTGATGAGGTAATTTAACTCTTCCTTTTCAGCCCATCCACCCGTAAGGTAAAAATTTGCAGGATAGTTACTTTTTATTTTCTTTACAAGTGCAGCATACTTATCAAGCGACCAGCGATTATTTGGTTTTCCTGCACCAACGTGAAGTCCTATCAACAGCTTTTTATTATTATCCGAAAACTTATCAATAAATTTCTTTACAGCATTTGTATCAGCACCATTAAATGAAATTTCCGACCTATAATCATTTGTATTAATGCCGAAAGGTCTTACAATATCCAGGCTTCTTTCTGAAACATTTGAATCAGGATGCTTTCGCCAATCGATATCTATTCTTCTATCAAAAAGGAATGAGCTAAGGTTTGGCTTGCCATTTAATGAGCTTGCACCGATGCGGATTTTGGATTTGGATAATCTTGCCAGGAGATTACTCGTAAAAGAAATTGAAACAACAACAGGAACAATCGCGAGATCGTATCCTTCTCTAAAAAATTTAACCGTTTTGTATAAGTAAACCGGGTTAAATAATTTCTTTTTATCAAAGACATAGATTCTGTCAAGGAATTTATTCTTTACCATCCCGGGATAATTAAACGGACTAACGATAAGTGAAATATGACAATCAGTATAAGTTTCTTTTAATGCTCTGAAGAGAGAAACTCCGGCTAGAAGGTCACCAAGCTGGTTGTGCTGTCGTACGATAAGAATTTTTTGGGGAGGACTAATTTTCCTTTCCGGATTTTCTTTAACAGAGAGGAGCGATTTGAAAATGGAGTAAACAATATTTGATGCAATATTCTTCTTAGGCATTATCTTTCGGTGGTGAATCGCTTTCTTCGTCCGACGATGTAATATCACGATAGTCAGCTTCTTCGACATTCTTATACTTGTTTTTCAAGAATTCTGCACGGCTTTTAAGGTCATCAATATTTGGTTTTGAAGCAGACTTTAAATTCGATATCAATTTAAAAAATCTAAATGCAAAAATGATAAGTATAGCTATTGCAGCATAGAGAATTATTCTTATCAAATTATCCTCCTTGTTTCAGGATTAAAATATTCAGTAAATCCCCTGTCCTCTCTGAAAATCTGTTTGAACAACTCATCGAAATCATTATCGC
>JACZKK010000087.1 GCA_014860115.1 Ignavibacteriaceae bacterium | reverse complement strand
CCAATTCGTGTTGCGCCAGTGGATCTCCGGCATTTGCTTCCTGCGTCCATCTGAATTTTTGCCAGATCTGGTAAGCGAGATCAGGTCTATAAAAATGAGGAGCTTGCTGCTGAGGTCTTTTATTCTTAAATGCGAGACTCTGCGTAGTATCCTGTGCGTAAATAGACAAACATAACACTGCGCTAAAAATTATAGTTAACCAAAAACTATTTTTCAACAATACCTTTGTAAAAACTTCTTATTATTGAAACAAATATAGCTGAATATTAGAAGGCGGTTCAAGTAGAATATTAGTGCAGTAGTGACTAATTACTTTGCTTTAGGTGATGCTTTTGTTTTTAGGAAATATAATTTCATTGGTTTGAAGTAATGTTCTTTCCAACCTTTTTCATATTTCTTTTCATCCCCGCTCGGTAGATGTGTATGAATAATTGTTAGTTTCGTACCGCTGTTATGCTTTTCAAAAAGAACTTCTAATTTGGAGTCCGGCGCACCTTCAGGAAATTCTGTTGTTCTCCAGTTCTGTACAATTCTTCCGTACGGCTGAAGAATGAGGTTTGTGCCGGTTATGTATCCGTTAGAAATAGAAAATGAAGAACCATTCCTGGAGTCAATTTGTGCCTTTGATCCGGTAAAAGCTGAATGAGTTTTACTATTCAACCAAGAGTCGTAGAGCTTTTTAGCGCTTACAGGGAAGATTGCTGATATTTTAATGCCGTGTTCCAATACTTTTTTCTTTTTTTTATAAGAATAAGAAAATTCCAGCCTAATGGCAAATCAAATTTGAATATTTATTAAATAAAAATATCGCTCAGTACCATAAGTAGTTTGTTGATAATCCATTTTTAATTGTCCTTAAATTGCTTATAACTTGACCTTAGTCTATTCCAGCACTGACACATTCGCAGGTTAATCCAGGAGCTTATTTATTAAAGGTAGTGATAACCGCTAAGGTGGATAAGTACGAGTTTCTATGTCAATTCCACTGATTACTAGTTTTTATGATAACCACAGGTACAGAAAATTTATCTATTCGCTTTCTTTTTTCTCAATTTAATTTCCTAATTTTTAAACAACAATTTTTAAGGGTATTTATATGCGCAGCAAAAAATCCCTGGAGGCTATTTTTCCTTTTCTCCTCGCCCTGCTATTGGCTATTCTATTATTCACATCCAAAAACTATTCCCAACAAGAAGAACAAAGATTAAACTATGGCCAAACAGACACCACAAAGGAAAGACCCGTCCAATATCGACGAGGAATAGAATTACAAGATGGTTTCCAGAGTTATGAAGAAAAATATTCTGGTAAAAATTTAATTGAAGAAAAAAGAAGATTGTTTCCTTTGCAAAGCACAGGAGTATGGACTGAATTAAATCCTAAAGTTCCAAGAGTAGATTATCTCGGAATTAATTTTGTAAATAAAGATACCGGTTGGGCAGTTGGTGATCTTGGTGCACTTATAAAGACGACGAATGGAGGCAGCAGTTGGACAGTAAGTGAGACAAACACTACAACACTAATATTAAAAGTAAGAAGTTACAACGGGCAAATAGTAATAGCCAGCGGATATGGAGGCAAAATACTACGCTCTGTAGATGGCGGAGAAACATTTACACAGGTAACAAGCGGAGTAACTGGAGACTTGTGGGGCCTACAGATGATAAACGATACACTAGGCTGGGCTTGCGGGAATGCTAACTCACTTACAAAAACTACAGACGGCGGACAAACGTGGCAAAGGATATTTACACCCGGCTACACTTCTGATTACTGGTGGATAGATTTTCTCACAGAGAGTTATGGCTTTATAGCAGCTAACGGAAAAGTTTTGAGTACAATTAATGGCGGACAGAACTGGGAAATAATACAAGCAGGAGATAGTTACCCATTATTTAGTATTGATATAATAGACAGCTTACACATAGCAGCAGCAGGTTACGGTGGAACAGGTTATCCTGCAAAAAATATTTACAGCAGCGATGGAGGAAACACGTGGATAAACGGCGGTATGCTAACTACAAGCGAAATAAACTGCATTAAATACGTTAGCCTTGATACGGGGTATGTAGTAATGAGCAATATAGGGATATGGAAGACAACAAACCGTGGACAGAATTGGACAATAACCGGAGGAATAGGAGAATATGAACTGCAATACTTTGCTGAAGGAAGAATAGGTTATAACGCTGGCACAGGATTAAAATTATGGAAAGCTGAAGGCAGCTACGATGTATGGCACCGTATGATAATAAACGACAACTTTGCAGATGTGTTTTTTACCAGTGAGATGACAGGTTACATTGCAGGTGGAACATGGGTAGGAGGTCCCGTTTACAAAACTACAAATGGAGGTATTAGTTGGTCTGGCATACCAAACTTCCCTATAAACTTATTTACAACAACTCTTACAAGTTTGACTTTTACAGATAGCTTAACCGGTTTTGCCGGAGGCGCACCTTGCAGGATAGTAAAGACAACGGATGCAGGAGTAACCTGGCGTATGGTAAACCGAACGGGGCTTGCAGACACAATAGGACAGATAAGAAAGTTTTGCTTTATTAACCCAACTACAGGCTGGGCTGTTACAAGCAGAGGGGGAATACTTAAGACCACAGATGGGGGAGATAATTGGTTTGCACAATTAAATGCAGGTGTTTCAGTAGTATTTAACAGTTTATATTTTGTTAATTCATTATATGGGTGGACTGCTAATGAATCTCAGTGGCCATTTAAGACCACTGATGGAGGTATAAACTGGATACAACAAGTAGGTTTAAACATTTTTGCAACAAGAGACATTTTTTTCATTGATTCATTAACCGGCTTTACGATAAAAATACTTGAATTATATAAAACAACAGACTCTGGAAGCAGCTGGTTTACACAGTTCAGTTCTCAGTATGTGCTAAGAAATTTTGGTTGGTTATCAAAACAGCATGGTTTTATTGTTGGAGACGGAGTTTACGAAACAATTGATAGCGGTAAAACCTGGAATGAAATTTTAGAATTAAGAAATATTGGTTTAAGGAAATTACATTCACCTAGAAATTATATAGGATATTCTTCGGGCAATTTGGGTTTAATCTATAAATATATAGATACAACAATTGTTCCTGTTGAATTAACATCATTCTTTGCAGAAATAAACAAAGATATCGTTTCGTTAATATGGTCAACGTCCACCGAGAGAAATAATTTAGGTTTTGAAATTTTACGATCAGTAGAAAAACAGAATTGGAAAAATTTGGGATTTATTGATGGTAACGGAACTACAACTTTAACTCATAATTACGAATTCATAGATCGGGTTGAAACATCAGGAATTTATTACTTTAAATTAAAACAAATAGATTACAACGGAGATTTCAATTACAGTGATATTATCGAAGTCAGTGTTAGTAATCCATTCGGTTTCCAATTATTTCAAAACTTCCCAAATCCTTTTAATTCAGCTACAACCATCCGGTATCAATTACCAAAAGATAATTATGTCAGCTTAAAACTTTACGATGTTTTAGGAAATGAAGTGAAAACTCTTATCGAGGAAAATAAAGAAGCTGGTTACTATACTCTTATTTTTTCTGCAAATGAACTTAGCTCAGGAATTTATTTTTATAAACTAACAATAGGAAAATATAACTCAACGAAGAAATTTATTTTACTTAAGTAATCCCCACTAAGGGGAATTTTATTATTTTAAAGTCAGGGAGGATAAAATGAAGACTTTATACTTTTTTCTTTTCATTCTGTTTTTCTTAACTGTGCAAGCTCAGGCACAAGATCCAACTGATGCAGGTATACCGGATGCTTATCACGTACTCGTGGTTTACAACACTAATTCAGATACTTCTCTGATGGTCAAGGATTATTATGTGAATGCAAGAGGCATCCCAGACCCGTTAAATGTTGTTGGCTTACCACTTCCCGAATATGAAGACATAACCATTGACGAAGAAACACACCGGGTTAAAATCGTTCAGGTAACCGATATGATCCAAGACAGCGTCAATAACGCAAACAACGCAGAAATACCAACCCGCCATGCCTTTAAATATTTTCTGGATAACATTGCCACACCGATAAAAACACATCTTGAAAACAACAACCTGCTTTCCACGATACGTTATATTTTACTCGTTAAAGGGGTACCATTCAAGTTACAAGCAGCCAGAGATTATGGCGGTTTTCAGCGTGGTAACTTAACAGTTGATGGCTTGTTGTGTATGTTAAACACCCCTGATTACGATAGCACATTTATTTTAGAAACTGTATTCGAAAATAACGGTCTTCCAAATCCATATTTCAACGCCGATCCGAATCTTTCTATGGATTACAGATTTCTATCAGATCATTTTATTGGTGGTAGTGGACAACATTTATCTTATCTAGTATCTCATCTTGACGGAATCAGCTTTGATGTGGTAAAAGCAATAATAGACAGTTCATTAAATCCTGATATGAGCGGTACAGCAACCTGGATATTAGATAACGATCCAACCTGGGCGGGAGGAGATGGATACTTTACTTTAGCAAGTGACAAGTTAACTGAATTGGGATTTAATGTCCATTATGATCCTACTGATAGTTGGGTTACTTCTTATCCGGGAAATGTTATGGGATATTCATCCTGGGGTACGCATGCAGAAGATTACAATTGTAACTTCAATGATTCTGCATGGGTTAAAGACAGTTTACAATTTAATTTAGCAAATGGATCGGTATTCAATACTTACGAAAGCTTCAACGGAAATAGTTTGACGACGCTTAATTGGCGTTATGTACAACCCGATGATACCTGTAGTGGTCACACACAAGGATTAGCAACACAATTTACTCAGATAGGTGGAACAGCGACAATGGGTCACGCTTGGGAACCAGGTGCTAACACTGTAATAGCAAATCATATTTTCTTTCCAGCTTATCAAATGGGATACAATATTGTTGATGCGTACTACCAAGGTGATACTCTATTAGCCTGGCAAAATGTTCTTGTTGCTGATCCGCTATTAAGAATATTTAATTGTGAAAACACTGTTATTACTTCAGATACAATAATTAGTTCAGGTGATTATCTGTGTAATTTAATAGTACCTGCTGATGTTAGGTTGACAATTAAATCAGGTGAGACTGTTAATTTTAGACGCAATGCAAAATTGAAAATCTATGGTTTTTTAGAATTGGAAGAAGGGTCAATTTTGAATTTGAATGCTTACTCAGAATTATACCAGGGACAAAGCTCAAATTTAATTGTAGGGCAAAATGCACAGATTAATTTTAAGGATCATTCAACTTTTACAATTAATGACAGTTTTATTTTTGGGGACGGTAGTTCATTCACGTTCGAAGGTTCGTGTAACATTATAATAAACGGGACTGCTGAACTTTCAGAGAATTCAACTTTTAACTTAGTTAATGGAATGAGTTGCAAAGTAAATGGTTCATTTACACTAAACGATGGATCAACACTCAAATTGCAAGACAATTCTTCGTTGAATTCTTATGGTTGCTTAATACTAAATAGTGAAAGTACATTGAATGTTAATGAGTCGTCAAAATTTAATAGTAACGGGAAATTAATTCTTAACGAAGGTGTAATTATGAATTTGCAATACTCTTCACCGGGATACTTTATATTGAGTGGTGTAATAAAATCATTAGGAAGTCTGAATAATCGTGTAAGAATAAACAGTCTTTCTGAAGTAGATCCAATAAGGTGTATAAATGTTGATACTCTTCTAATACAATACACTGAAATAAATTCCGCAAGTATTGTTGTTTTGATTATGGATGGAATACAAAAGCCACGGATGCTTTCAATATCAAACTCAAATTTTAGCAATTCACCACAAAGGAATCTTTTCCATGTGCTTAATACAGAAGGTGTAAATTTGACGTTAACTGATAATTCTTTCACAACCGGATATCCGAACTATGATGGATGTTTAAATTTCGCTGGATTCAAAAGAGTTGATTTAATAAGGGATACTATTCAAAATATTACTGGACCATTATGGAGTGTTGGAGTTAAATCCGAGAATAATGAAACATTAGAGATCATTGAATGTGAGATAGATAATTTTAATTATGGGTTCCAAAGAGGTTATATAATTCAGGAAGACTTAGAAAATATTGAACCAATTTATAACGAGGATATAAGAATTTATAATTGTACGCTAAACGGCGGGCAGTATAATAACGGTGCAGCGATATCAACTGGGATGTTGGAAGCTTATCAAGTAGCTGGGGTGAAAGTAGATTTAAATAATATATCTAACTTTAGGACAGGGATAGAAATCAACAATGCCGATAATTTTTCTCTTGGAATAACAAATAACACAATTACAAACTATGGATTGTTTGGCATTTCAGTCTCAAACGGCAGTGAGGCACTTATTAAAGAAAATATTATAACTGCCGATGCATCAACATCCGCACAGTGTGTTGGCATTTCAGTCAATCAGGTAAACAATCCAAATATTTTGGGAAATACAATCGATGTTGATGAAGTAGTATCGAATCCCGGCCCTGGAATTTCTTTAGTTTCCTGTAATGGAGAAATCCGAAGGAACACAATTCAAAATCATCTTCACGGAATCGAAATTGGTAGTTCTTCTCCAAACTTAGCAGAGAACACAATTATGAATAATATATATTCCGGTCTATATGTTAGTGCGGGTTCATTTCCCAACTTAAGCGAAACGACTTCAGGTGAATATACATATCCTCTGACAGGTTATAACATCATAAGAGAAAATGGATGTTCCGGAAATATTAATGCTGAAATATATTTTGACCACGCAGGTGCTAATCTTCATCTGGGATGTAACACGTTGGCTGATGACAGAGAGAATTCAGGTCAATGTGATAATACTCTGCTAATGGACGGAATTTATGCAGAAGGTGAGATAGCAGCAGAAGAAAATTACTGGGGGAATCATCCTGTGTATGGTCACGATCCTTCTGAAAGATTCGGCAATGAAATTTCGGTCATTTATGATCATTATCTTGAAGATCCTTGCACATATTCTTTAGGTGAAGAATTTCTGGTTTTGCGTGCAAGTAGTGGTGAAGTCATAGACACTGTATATTCTAGTGGAATTGCATCGAATGAATTAACTGAATTAGAATCTCGGTATAAAACTGCAAATGGATATTATTATAACAATCAATACTTACCGGCAAAACAAGAATATGAGGGCATCATTCAGAATTATGGAAACAGTAAAGGAAGTATTCAGGCATGCAATCGTTTATACACAATTGCTAATCTGACAAATAGTTCTCCTGCTGTATTTAATCAATTAAAAGATTTCTATTTGCAGAAGGCGGTAAATCAAACAGATAGTCTGATGATTGGAATATTAACCCATCTTGGAGATTTATGCCTGGTTTCGGCAGAAGAGTTTCTTCCTGCAATAACTAACTTTGATGAAATTGCTCAGCAAAATCCAAACACCGATATCGCACTATACAGGCAGATTGATGCTCTTACTACTTCATTATTAATTCCGCAAGACAGCAGTTTGAACAAAGGAGTATTGGGTAAGTATAGCGTGACCAATTTATCGGAATACACAAACAAGTTGAGTGAGCTGCTAAAGACCAGAGGCAAAAGCGGATTAAATTCGAATGAAGAACTTATTCCCAAAGAATTTACTTTATATCAGAATTTTCCAAATCCCTTCAACCCCACTACAACAATAAAGTATGATCTGCCACAGACAAGTGATGTTTCACTTATCATTTACGACATACTTGGAAGGAAAGTAAAAGAGTTGGTAAACACCAAACAACAAGCAGGCAGGTATGAAGTTCAGTTTGATGCTTCAAATCTTGCGAGTGGGGTTTATAT
>JACZKK010000086.1 GCA_014860115.1 Ignavibacteriaceae bacterium | reverse complement strand
TGCATATAAAGTTGGTGAAGAAACCGGAATGGGTGTAAGGATTAATACAATAATGCAAACTTGCTTCTTTGCTATATCGAATATTTTCCCAAAAGAAGAAGCAATCAACTTGATTAAAGATTCGATAAAGAAAACTTACGGCGCTAAAGGTGAGAAGATAGTACAAATGAACTTTGATGCTGTAGATAAAACTCTTGCAAATTTATTTGAAGTTGAAGTTCCTAAAACTGTCACCAGCAAAATACAACTCCAGCCGCCGGTTAGTGTAAACGCTCCCGATTTTGTAAAAGAAGTAACTGCAAAAATAATTGCTTTCGAAGGTGACGATATTCCTGTCAGCAAATTCCCTATTGACGGAACTTATCCTCTGGCTACCACAAAATGGGAGAAGAGAAATATTGCACTCAGTGTTCCTGTTTGGGATACCGAGGTTTGTATTCAATGCAATAAATGTGTGATAGCCTGCCCGCACGCAACAATCAGAGCAAAAGTATATGATGAATCATTCATTAAGAATGCTCCTCCAACATTTAAGTATACAAAGTTCAAATCAAAAGACTACGGCGAGAATATGTACTACTCACTTCAGGTTGCTGTAGAAGATTGCACAGGATGCGAACTCTGCGTTGATGTTTGTCCTGCAAAAAATAAAAAGGAAACCCGTCTTAAAGCAATCAATATGGCAGAACAGATTCCTCTGCGTGAGAAGGAGAGAGTTAACTGGGATTACTTCTTATCAATCCCTGAAATCGACAGAAGAAAAATTAATGTTACAAAAGTAAAAGACTCGCAATTCCTAGAGCCGTTGTTTGAATTTTCGGGAGCTTGTTCCGGATGTGGTGAAACTCCTTATGTTAAGCTTGTGAGCCAGTTGTTTGGCGACAGATCAATCATTGCAAATGCAACAGGATGTTCATCAATTTACGGCGGTAACCTGCCAACCACTCCTTGGGCAACAAATAAAGATGGAAGAGGTCCAACATGGTCTAACTCACTCTTCGAGGATAACGCTGAATTCGGTTTTGGTTTCAGGCTTGCAATAGATAAGCATAACTCACAAGCCAAAGAACTTCTGCAAAAGCATTCGAATGATATAGGTGGCGATTTAGTTAACAGTATATTGAACTCACCACAGAAAGATGAATCAGAAATTTATGAGCAGAGAGAAAGAGTTGATGCACTGAAGAAAAAATTGAATGATATGATTAAGTCTGGCTCTAATGGAAAAGTAAGTGACTTAAAACATTTGTTAAGCATATCGGATTATCTTGTAAAAAAATCAGTCTGGATAATGGGCGGCGATGGCTGGGCATATGATATTGGCTACGGCGGTTTGGATCACGTTATGGCTTCAGGAAAAAACGTAAACATATTAGTCCTTGACACAGAAGTATATTCCAACACAGGCGGACAATGTTCAAAAGCAACTTCGCGTGGAGCTGTTGCTAAATTTGCTGCCGCTGGAAAGCCCGGAGCTAAAAAAGATTTGGCTTTGATGGCGATGACCTATGGAAATGTCTATGTTGCAAAAGTTGCAATGGGTGCAAATGATCAGCATACTCTCAGAGCATTCCTTGAAGCTGAAGCATATGATGGACCTTCATTAATAATAGCATACAGTCACTGCATTGCTCACGGAATTAATATGGGCAAGGGAATGCAGAACCAAAAGGCTGCAGTTGATTCAGGTTATTGGCAGCTTTACAGGTATCATCCTGATCTGGCAAATGAGGGTAAGAATCCATTTAAGCTTGATTCAAAAGAACCAAAGATGCCTGTCAGAGATTTTGCTTATATGGAAACAAGGTTTAAGATGTTAACAAAATCACATCCAAAGATTGCTGAACAATTAATGAAAGAGGCTCAGGAAGATGTGACTACCAGATGGAAAGAATACGAGAGGCTGGCTGCCTGGGAACCGGGTAACGGAAAAACTGAAGAGTAGAAAATAATTTGAAAATTTAAATCAAAGGTTAAATAATGGATTTATCAACCACATACTTAGGCTTAAAATTAAAATCACCGATTGTGCCTTCTGCAGGTCCACTATCTCATGATATTTCAAACATCAAACAGATGGAAGATGCGGGGTCAGGAGCAGTTGTTCTTTATTCTTTATTCGAAGAGCAGCTTGAGCATGAATCACTGGAACTTCATCATCACACAGCAGGTTCTGCTGAAAGTTTTGCTGAAGCAACAAGTTATTTCCCCGAACCATTTGAATATAAGCTTGGTCCCGAAGAGTATTTGAACCACATTCGAAAAATTAAAGAATCAGTTAACATCCCGGTGATTGCAAGCTTAAATGGCAAATCACTTGGCGGCTGGATTGATTATTCAAAGCAGATTGAACAAGCCGGAGCCGATGCTCTTGAACTTAACATTTACTTTATGGCTACTGACCTTGATCAGAAAAGTGAAGAGCTAGAGAAAAAATATGTTCATATTGTTAAAAGAGTAAAATCAGAAATAAAAATTCCTATTGCGGTGAAGATGCATCCATTCTTCAGTTCAGTTGCTCATATGGCAAAGGAATTAAACAAAGCCGGCGCTGATGGATTAGTACTCTTTAACAGATTTTATCAGCCGGATATTAATCTTGAAACGCTGGAAGTTGAACCGAATGTAATTCTCAGTACGCCATTCGCAATGAGACTTCCATTAAGATGGATTGCAATTCTTTACGGAAGAACAAATGCAGACCTTGCTGCAACAAGCGGTATCTACACTGCGGAAGATGTAATTAAAATGATTATGGCTGGATCTAAAGTAACTCAAATGCTGTCTTGCTTATTAAAGTTTGGTATTGGGCACATTGCTGATGTTACTTCTAAAATGAAATTGTGGATGGAAGAAAAAGAATATGAATCAGTTGACCAGATGCGCGGAAGTATGAGCTATATGAATGTTGATGACCCGGCAAAATTTGAACGTGCAAATTATATGAAGGTGTTGCACTCTTATAAATAATTTCATAGCCTCCTAGTACCATTGCGGGCAAAATTGCTGTCCTCTAAATACTGTCCTGTTATTTTTTGTCCGCGATGGTTTTTTTGTCTCACATCACAACCAATATTTCCACTATTCACCATTTGAACCAATAAGCCTATCTTAACGTTTATTCAAATAAATTATTAGGAAAAATGGCATTATTCTTCACAATATTCTTTACTGTTTACACCACTCTTAATTACTATGTGTTTATTAGGGGATGGCAGGCGCTTCACACGCTTCCTGTTCTTAAACCATTTTATGTAGTGTTCTTCGTAATTATTGCATATGGTTATGTATTTTCAAAACTTTTCTACAAGTTCCTTCCGCCATTAGTTTATGATATCTGGCTGGGAGTTGGAGCAATCTGGTTTGCATTTCTTGTCTATTTCATTCTCACACTTTTACTCATTGATATAGTTAGATTCTTCGATTCGTGGTTTCATTTTCTCCCTGCTTTCATACAAAAGGATTATGAACTGACAAAAAAAATCACGGGAGTTGTTGTGATTGCTGTTGTTAGTTTGGTAGTATTTCTTGGAAATCTCAATAAAAGAGACATCACAGTCAAAACTCTAGAATTACAATTTCCAAAAGGTAATGGAAAGTTGACAGAGCTTAATATTGTCGCAGCTTCCGATTTGCATCTCTCACCAATTGATGGAGAAAGATTATTGACGAAGATAATTGATAAAATGAATTCACTTGAGCCTGACATTATTCTTTTAGCAGGCGACATAGTAGATGATAAAGCAGAAATTCTTGAGCAGAGAAAGATTGGTGAGTCCTTCAAAAGGCTAAATCCCAAATATGGAATATTTACAATTAATGGTAATCACGAATTTATTAATGGAGTTGATGCTTCTGTTGAATATGCTGAACATCTCGGGATGAAAGTACTTCGTGATGAATATGAATTGATTGACAGCAGCTTTTATATAGTTGGCAGGGAAGATTCAACAATGTCTCAATTCACAAGCAAGCATAGAAAGACACTACAGCAGATAATTGAATCGATAGAAACAAATCATCCAATGATCCTGCTTGATCACACGCCTTATAAATTGGAAGAAGCTCAGAAAAATAATATTACATTTCAGCTTTCAGGTCACACACATCACGGTCAAATATGGCCTGCCAATATTATTACTAATATGATTTATGAAATTAGCTGGGGTTATAAGAAAAAAGGAAATACCCATTACTATGTTTCTTCGGGTGCAGGAACGTGGGGACCGCCAGTTCGTACGGGAAGCAAATCTGAGATTGTTAATATCAAAATAAAATTCGCGAATTAACTTAGCGTCTTTGCGACTTAGCGTGAAACTAAAATCACGCAAAGCTGCAAAGCAAACAAAGATTTAAAACGTTAACGTCACACCAAATTTTATATTATCCATTGCAATCGGCGGTGCACTTGGGAACGGCCAGTTCATTTTATCCTGCCGTAACTCATATAATCCATATCCTAATGCAGTTTTCAATAAAAGAAATACAATCGGACCGGCAGAAGGTGATGATTTAAAAACCTCTTTAATAAAAACATCAAGTAAACCGTGAGAGGCAATTTCAATAATTCCGCTGCCTGCCCACTTCCAGAACAAGTGTCTTTCAAAAACTATCGATCTTTCATAGCCACCTTCTAAAGATATCAGGTTTGTTGCCTGAATTCGTACACCAGTTTCATAGCTAGAACCAAAACGAAAAGTTTCATCATACAATTCTTTTATTCTTTCGTCCTCCGGATACACAAGTGAATGATCAGCAAAATCAAGATTTGTCCAGGTTAAGGACGAAGTATAGTAAGGTGTGATTGAAGCACTTTCGCTGATTTTATAACCATAGCCACCTGACCAGCCTAAACCAAACTGCCAGTTTTCAGTTTCAATGTCTGAGGAAGTTCCTGAACCTCCGGCAAGTTCAGTTGAATTACGATTCAGAAATCCATAATTAAAAGTGCTCTTCTCAATGTTATCAGCATATTTTGTAATTTTTTTGTAGGTGTAACCTAGCTTCAACTCAATAAGGTTGTTGTCGGAAAACGGAGCTTCAACATCGGTGCGGGAAATATCAGAAAAACCATAATTGAGAGATAGTGAAGGCTTTTTATTTGACCATGCAGTCCATTCCTCCTCCCATTCCAATTTCCATTCTTCATCCCATTCCCATTCTTCCTCTGATGTTTCAGTTGAATCCTGAGCTGATATCTGGAATGGGGTGAATAAAATAATTAAATATAAAATTGCAATGCTAAACTGTTTCATATTTTCTCCGGTAAAAAGTTGTTAATTGATACTGAAAAAATAGGCAATCTATAAGCTTAATTAGAAATATATTATATGAACGGTCTTATCTTTAGACAAGGTTCTCATTTAAAGGTTACTAAAAATCAGCGCTGGATTTCCCATTTAATCACTTCATCAAGATAAGAATGAAATTTTACGGGAAGATTTTTGTACTTGGATGAGAACTGTTTTTTGATAATATAAAAATTTTTCTCCGCTGTTTTCCTTAGATCGTTTTCTATATTGCTGAGGAATGTTTGAATTTTTGAACGCACTCTCTCGTTCGTATCTCCATCTTCTGTTCCTGAGATATTGTTGATTGCTTGTTCAATATTGAATTCGCTCTCGACTAAAGTTTTTAACACCAGCCCACGAAGATTTTCCGAGATCATTGTTCTGTTAACATTACCAAGTTCTTTTGCAGTTTCAACAATTGATGAGTGAGAGAATTTTTTACCTCGCAGAGATTCAAGTACAAGATCCTCGAAACTATAACTTGTCCCGGTAACAATTTCTTTTGGAAGATCCGTAAGCTGAATCATATTTCTTTTTTCTGAAGTAGCAAAGATTACGGCTCTTTTTATCACCGATTCCAGCTCTCTTACATTTCCTTTCCAGCTGTAATCGTTTAATGCCTGTAAAGCAGCCTTCGATATTTGCAAGTCGGATGATTCCGATTGCATGAAATTTTTTGCAAGAGCATTGATATCCTCTTTCCTTTCACGCAAAGGGGGAAGTTCAATGTTAATTACATTTAATCTGTAAAAAAGATCTTCACGAAATATCTTCACCTTCACAAGCTCAGATAGATTTTTGTTTGTTGCTGCAACAACTCGTACATCAACTGTGTGTGTTTTTGTTGAACCGACTTTCTCAATCTCGCCCGATTGTAAAACGCGAAGCATTTTTACCTGAAAGTTTTCTGATGTCTCACCTATTTCGTCAAGAAAAATAGTCCCGCCATCAGCAAGCTCAAATCTTCCCAGCTTATCTGTAGATGCGCCTGTAAATGAACCACGAACATACCCAAACAATTCACTTTCCAGTAAGCTGTCAGACAAGGCAGCACAATTCACTGATATGAAATTTTTATCTTTTCTTTTGCTCAGTAAATGAATGGCATTTGCAACAAGTTCTTTTCCCGTTCCGCTTTCACCTGTTATCAGGATTGTGGTATCAGTTGGCGCAGTTTTTTTTATCAGCTCAACAACCTGTGCTATTGAAGATGATGAGTAAACAATGTCGTAAAAATTGTCAACCTTTACACTAACTTTAATTTCAGCTTGTGACCGATCATCTTCACTTCCTTTTAGTTTCTTGATATCACTTTGAAGAGAATTTATTTTTTCTAAAAGCTGTGAAGATACTTTACCGGATTCTTTTATTTCTTTCTGAAGATTGTTGAGCTCATTTTCTTTGGAATAAAGTAAATTTCGTAAAGCTGTAGTTTCATCAAGAGCACCTTTTAATTCTTCTTTGCCTTGAATGAAGTAAAGGGAAATGTCGGTAATGATTAAAGCTGTCAGCGGAATAAAGTAAAACGAAAGTGCAATTTTCCAGTAGAAAAAGCTTATTAAGAAAAATGAAACAACTAAGACAGCAATTCCTACGATCAGATATTTGGCGATGATTTTTTTATCGTAAATACTTGTGTAAATGATGAATCCCAGAATAATCAGTAAAAGAATGATAGCAGATAGTCCGTAAAATCTTCCATCAACTTCCCGCGAGTTTATGATATTATCCAGTGCAAATGCGTGCAGAGCCACACCAGGCATTTCTTCATCAAAAGGAGTTTGAATCGTTGGGGCAATTTGTGGATCGCTGATGCCTATAATTACCATTTTATTTTTAAATCTGTTAAGCTCACTACTTTTTGAATAAACAAGTTCAGCAAATTCGAGCGCAGAATACTTTTTAATTTTTTGCCAGGAGGAAATGAAATTAACAATTAATAATTTTTTCTCAGATTCTTTTCCGGAAAGTTGTAATGAAAATGCCTCTTCGTTTATCTCGAAATTTCTGAGAGTTAAAGGAATTTGAATATTATACTCTTCGATGAAGTTAATATGACCAGTCTGCAGATTCTCATTTAATAATTTGGGGCTGGGATAGCTTAACGAATCAGTAATGAATTGATTGTTCTTCTCGACAATACTTCCCGCAACACAGCTCAGTACTACTTTGCCTGACTTCTCAATTTCCTTCATCAGCAAATTATCATAAACAGATTGAGTAACCAGTCTTGAGCTCAGGAATATTTCAAGACCAATTGTATTAACTCCAAGACTAGTGAGCTGGTTGATCAGAAGTGCATAATAGTTCCTTTTAATCGGCCACGGTCCGATTCGTGCGATATCGTCCTCAGAAAAGTGAATAATGATAATATTAGTATCAGGACTAATTTCACCGCGGGTTTTAATGAAGAAGTTTTCAATTTCTCCGTCTATATTTTTCCTGAAATCAGAGAAAATAAATAGACTAAGAAAAGTTAAAACCAGAATGGCTAATCTTATTAAAAAAGCTTTATTATTTATTAATAAATTCAATCTCTTTATTATACTTTCTTGCGTGCAAATATATAAAACTGAGATGTTTGTTTTTTAATAGTTATCAAGTGGAGAGGAAATAATTTCTCGTTTCCCATTTAATGAAAAACTTAAAATTCTGTATCTTTACAATAAAATAATCCTTATTAATAATCCCGGTAAACCAATGAAAATATTTAAAATTGTGTTCATCTATGCCTTGCTTACTTTACTGCTTGTTGGTTGTCTTCAGGTTGAAACAACAATCAACGTTGAAAAAGATGGCAGCGGAACAATTAACGAGAAGGTACTATTAAGCAGAACCTTTGTTAACATGATGAAGGAATTTGCCCAGGCCTTTCAGGATTCTGCGTCAACCGAAGAATTCGCTTTCTTTAAGGAAGACGAAATTAAAGCTGATGCAAAAGATTATGGTGAAGAAGTAAAATATGTATCCCATGAATTTATCAGTAATGATAATTGGGAAGGCTTCGAAGTTGTCTATTCTTTCAATGATGTTGAAAAAATTAAAATCCAGCCCGATCCCGGTTCTAAAGTCGGAATGGGTGACGAGGAAGGTGAAACAACTGCTGATGAAGAATATTTTTTCTTTAAATTCAACAAAGGAGATGTTTCCGAATTAATAATTGACCGTCCCCCAATAGAATTAAATTCTGAATCAGAAGAAAATAAAGACACTCTGGAAACTTCAGAACAAAATGATGAAGAAATGGGAGAAGAGTTTTTAAAAATGATGGATGGAATGAAGATAAATATTGCAGTTCAGGTTGACGGCCCAATTGCCAGCACTAATGCAAGCTATGTGGATGGTTCCAAAGTTACCTTATTCCAGATGGATTTTGGTGATATGATGAAGGATAAAGAGAGCTTTAAAGAATTTAAAAACAAAGAACCAAAGAATATCGAAGAGATGAAAGAATTCCTCGAAAAATTTCCAGGGATGAAAATTGAAATTGAAAAACCAATATCAGTTAAATTCAAATAATTCATTATAAATAATTGAAGGAGTAAATATGCAATTGAAACTAATAGTGCTCGTTTTGTTTTTTGGTATAGGAGTAATTTTAGCTCAGACAGAAGGAACTAATTACGGTGCTGAAATAACCCTTAAAGAAAAGACAAAAATATCGGATATTCTCGCTGATCCTGAATCTTATCTCGACCAAACTGTTCTAGTCGAAGGTGAAATTCTTGAAGTTTGTCCTATGATGGGCTGCTGGATGGAATTAAAATCAGATGATGGAGAAGGAATGATAAAAGTAAAAGTTAAGGACGGCGAAATAGTATTTCCGGTGGAGGCAAAGGGAAGCACTGCACTTGTTGAAGGAAAAGTTTATAAAATTGAAATGACTCAGGAAAAAGCTATTGAACACTTTGAACACGTTGCAGATGAAAAAGGAGTAGAGTTTGATCCTGCTACTATTACCGGTCCGATGACTATCTATCAGATAAAAGGATTGGGTGCAGAAATACAATAAAAAAGAATGTTAATTATATAATGGAGCTGCAAGTATTTGTGGCTCCAAATTCGTTCAGTTCTGGTGATATAGAAATAGTTCTAACCACATAATTAAAACTTACCTTTCCAATACTTAAATTTCAGTAATGAATGAAAACAAAATTGAAAAGCAGACATTTACCTATCCATTTCTTTTCCGGATTATTTTCAGATACGGGAATATTATCATTACGCCATTATTACTACTTTACACAATTCCATTAGTCACTTTTCTTGACGAAAAAATAATTCTTGCTTTTCCTCTGCTGGTTAATCTATTTCTTATTTATTTCCTGAACCGACATTATTTTGATCTCTATAAAATCCTTCCATACCTGATTGAAGCTGATGATGAGAAAATTACCTGTTCTGAATTTTTTCTTTCAAAAAAAGAAATAGTGATTTACTATGATGATATTGCGTCTCTCTCTGGCGGTATCTTTGAAAATAAAATATCAGGTATTATGAAAGTTTGTGACGAAAAAAATAATCTGTGCATCGGTTTTTATCAAAGATTAAATAACTCAGGGAAATTGGCTACTATTATCTTAAGCAAAGTAAATCGTGAACTTTATGATATTGTCCTCGAAAAAATTAAATCCGGGAAACAAAAAGTAAGAAAATGAAGATTGCGGTTTTATTATCAGGCGGCGTAGATAGTTCGGTTGCACTTAGGTTGTTAAAAGATGAAGGACATCAGCTTACTGCATTTTATTTAAAGATATGGCTGCAGGATGAATTTTCTTTTCTTGGTGAATGTCCCTGGGAAGAAGATCTCAAATATGCACGTGGAGTTTGTGAGCAAGCGGATGTTCCGCTCGAAATAATTCCTTTGCAGACGGAATACTGGGATAATGTTGTTTCGTACACAATCACAGAGATTAAAGAAGGCAGAACTCCCAACCCTGATATTTTCTGTAACAGCCTGATTAAGTTCGGTGAGTTTTATGATAAGATCGATTCCTCTTTTGAAAAGGTGGCAAGCGGGCATTATGCAAACGTTGAAATGCTTGATGGTAAATATCTTCTCAAATCATCTCCCGATCCAATTAAAGATCAAACATATTTTCTTGCCTATCTAACTCAGCAGCAATTATCAAGAACACTTTTCCCGATTGGTAAATACAAGAAATCTGAAATACGTAACATGGCGGGAAAATATAATTTGCCAACCATGGCAAGAAGAGACAGCCAGGGAATTTGTTTCCTTGGGCAGATTAAGTTCAAAGAATTCATAAAGCATCATCTCGGTGAAATTGAAGGTGAAATTGTCGACATCGATTCAGGTAAAGTTCTCGGTAAACATCCTGGATATTATTATTTCACAATCGGGCAGAGATCAGGCTTGAAGCTTGGCGGTGGTCCCTGGTTTGTTGTGAAGAAAGATGTAAAAAAAAATATTATTTACATTTCAAAAGAAGATCTGTCCGGACGGGAACGAAATGAATTTTCTGTTGGCAAGTTTAATTGGATTTCAGGAAACCCTCCGGAGAAGAAAAATCTGAAAGTGAAAATCCGTCACGGGGCAAAAATCTATGAATGTATGGTTGTATGGTTGAATCAAAATGTCTTGAAAGTGAAGCTGAGTGATTCGGATAGTGGAATTGCACCCGGTCAGTTTGCTGTTTTTTACGATGATGATGTTTGTCTTGGCGGGGGAGTGATACTGGAAGATTCGGATTGATTTAAAACTTAATTAAATGCAAAGTTGATTTTCCCTTTTAAATCGGAAGAGTTTGATATAAGATTCTTTGAAATTCCCAAAAGCTTCTCGCAATTACCGCATAAATAAGCATATCTCTTTCCAATAATAGAATCCATTTGACATATCCAGATGTCTTTTGTCTCCAGCTTGCATCGGGGACAATTTATCTTAACAGGCTCTTTTTGTAGTATTTTTGTCATCATTTGTACTTCGTGGATACCATTAAGACTCCTCACTCATTAAAAAAGTTACCTCTGATACAAAATATTTTTCACGATTGGAATAAAAATTCGGTCTCAATTTAATTAAAAACGTAGACTAGTCAATTCATAAAATGATCCAGATAGTATTTCTTTTTATTCAAAGTTGAACTGTTTTCTTTCAGAAATGAACTAATTTTCTCCGCTGAAATTACCCGGGCAATCCCGTACCTGATTGAAGAAAATCTTTTAACATACTCTTCCCCTGTGTAAGGTACAATTGGATTATAACGCTCATTATTTTTTAAAGGCTTTGGTACCAAAATGTTTTCTTCTTCTTCAGGCACCCACTGGATCATTCCGACCATTTCAAAGTTTGGCACACCATCCCTGATTGCGAGGACAAGTCCACCGCTCATACCGTTATTAACAACCGCATCAACGAGAAATGAACCTGATTCATCTCTACCCGGATTGCTTACTATGGCTTTAGTAACCATCTGGTAGTTAATTGGATAACCGAAAATGTATACGAAAGAACCCCAGTCCAGCTCCTTGGCTTTACCGACAGGATAATTAAACACCGGAAATTTTAAATCTGATAATACATAGTAATCTTTTCCAATGAGAGCGATGTCGCTCTTCTTATCTGAGACAAGCAGTTCAAACTGGCTACCCTCAGGAAATCCTGCTGCGTAAATGGATTGTCTTTCCTTAATGAAAACTACCTGAATGTTTTTTGTAAAGTTACCCTCCGCATCTGGAAAGTATGAAATAATTGTATCCGGAAATTCAACAACGTGTGCACAAGTGAGAATTCCAACTTTACCTCCATCATAATAAATTATTGTCCCGGTTCCTGAATTGGATTGGTCTGCATATCCTTCTGAAATTGCAATGCTGCGCAAGTTTGTGTTTTTCAGGTTGTCCAGAGTAAGATTTGTACTTTCCTCAAAAGTATATGTCTTATAAAATACGCTGCTGTTAATTCGGTGTACAGTGGAACTGATTTCTCTTAACTCATCGGAAGCTCCTTTGTAAGGGAATTCGCTGTCATATTTTCCGTCTGCCAGGGTTGGGTAAATCTCCTGGTAGCTAACAGTGGAACAAGCAGAAAGGAAAAGAGAAATAATAATAGTGAAAGCTGCAAGTTGATTAGCTTTTATTATTGTCATTTTAATTGCCTCCCGAACTACCAATTAAATTATATCAATGTAAATCAAATCAATTATTTTGCTCGTGTTTTACTTTAAAACCTTTTTTCATCCAGCCTTTTGCGAGCAGTAAACCAATTGGTGATACAATTGCAATACATCCATAGATTAACCACATAGTTTCGGTATTCATATCAGATGGAAGAGTATCTGCGGGACAGTAATTCATCAAAAACCATCCAGAGTATAAGCTTGTAATAACTTTTGTAAGGAACCACGGAAATTGTCCGATTCCCATGTAAATCCCTGTCATATTTTTCGGAGCTATTTCAGCAACCCACTGTAAAAACCTCGGCTGCCACATTGCTTCACCTAATGTCATGAGTACCAAGTAGGCAATGAGTGTATAAAAATTTGGTCCAAGTGCAAGAATGAAAGTCGGAGCTGCCATTACAGCAGTCCCAAGAATCATCATATTGTAGGTATCCTTTTTATAAGTTAGTGCAGTAACCATCGGTGCAAGTATAAAAATTAGTATCGGATTAAGGTTTACAAAGAATTCAAAGTTATCACTTACAAATCCTTCAAATGCTCTGCTTGTATAGAGTGGTAAAGTTAGCCAGTTATGAGCAAACAGTGTTTGAACGAAAATCAGAATAAAAATAAAATATAAAAATCTTAAATCTTTAAGAGGAAAGTTTTTAATATAATAAGCTATTCTGTCCTTTTTTGACATTCCCGCCATTTCGTCAACTTCTTCTGGTTTCTGTTTACCATCTGCATCCTGGTTGGCTTCACTTTTAGCCTTTTCCATTGCTTTTTTTGTGATGATGAAATAAACCACAGCTATACCGGTAACAGTTAGTGCAACATAAACCCAGAATACTCCCGGTATACCGAATGCTCTTCTTACAGGTGGCGAAATTAATCCGGGAAGAAAACCGCCGAGATTCATTAGTGCGTAAAGCATTGCATAACCCATAGCGGAAGTCTTTTCATTCGTTAGCTGTTTAACACCTGCGTAACAAGCCGGCTGATAGATACCATAGCCAAGAATGATTCCTAAAATTCCTAGCATTGCGAAAACGTGTGCTGAGCTCCAGAGTCCGGGAATACCAATTTCGGGTGAAATAGTTAAAAGCACTCTTCCAACAAGCATTAATGAAAGCGCAATGAGTAAAGATTTTCGTAAACCGATCCAGTCAACAGTTGCTCCAAGAAAGAGCATTGCGATTGTTATTCCGGCAGTTTGGATTCCAACCATCCTTCCTGCATCAATATCATCCAGTTTAATAAAATCGTTAAAGAAGATTGCCAGTAACCCAACTACACCGAAGTAAGTTAAGCCTTCTAAAACGTAAGAAAGATTAACACCGAATAAAGCACGTGAAGTATGAGCCAGATCAACAAATGGCTGGGAAAGGTCCATTATGATATTTTCAACAAATCCAAATTCTTCTTTTGTCTTAGCTTGCTTGTGAGTTGCGAGCAGTACGGAAATGTATGCAACAGGAGGAAGAGTTATTGAGAAAAGAAACCAGAGCGTTCCGTTAAGTCCCTTTTTAATGGCAGTTCTTGAGGTACCGAGTACAAAGAAAATATAAAACATAATTGCCAGACCGATGAAAACAATTAACAGGTCGCTCATATTTCCTCACGTTAAATTATTTTTTGAATTATTAGACTAAGGGCAACGAATGAAAAATATATATTTTCGATTAATTAAAATTAACTAATAAATGTTATTAATTATTCAATTAGAAATAGAAAAGATTTTTGAAAATGCTTTAATTCTGAAAGAAATTACTTCTCTATACTATTAAGATTTCCAAGATACCTTGGAACGGTGAAAGAAAATCTGCTTCCTTTGCCTTCTTCACCTTCTACCCAGAGAACACCATTATTCTTTTCTATAAATTCTTTACATAAAATCAGACCCAACCCGGTTCCTTTTTCGTTAGCAGTTCCGTCTCTGCGGGTTTGTTCGTCAATACGAAATAAATTTTTTTGATCTTCCTGACTAATACCAATACCTGTGTCGGTTACTGAAACCTCTGCATTATCACCGTTAATCATTCCTTTTATAATGATCTTACCACCAGGATTTGTGAACTTTATACTATTAGATACAAAATTTCTAACGATGGTATCTATCATGTATTTATCAGCATAGATAAATATACTATCATTCATATGGTTAACCAGTTCCAGCTTTTTATTGTTGGCACCTTCTTTATATAAATTCATAATCTCCATCCCCAGTTCAGCAAGATTAATTATGCTTTTCTCAACCTTCAGTCTTCCGGATTGAAGCATTGACCATTCAAGTAAATTAAGAATTAAATTATAAACTTGTTGGGCGGAATTGTAAATGTTCAATATGGAATTTTTTATATCTGATGGATTCATCTCATCGTAAGAATGTGTTAGAAATTCAGTCAATCCCAGCAGTGAGTTAAATGGGCTTCTTAAGTCGTGAGAAATTATGGAAAAGAATTTATCTTTAGAAGCATTTAGATTTTTTAGTTCCTCTGTATACCTTAAAACTTGTTCTTCATTTCTTTTCCTCTGTGTGATATCCTGAATCTGAACAATGAAGTAAAGTGGTTTGCCTTCGAAATCCTGGGTTAGCGAGACCGTCGTGAGAGCCCAGATGATCTCACCGGTTTTTGTAAGATATCTTTTTTCGACCAAAGTACTCTCCCGGGTTTCACTTTTTAATAAATCTTTTACAAGTCCAATTGATTTTTCTATATCGCCGGGATGAGTGATGTCTCTAAAATTAGCAGAAATTAATTCCTGCTCTTTGTATCCGATCATTTCGCAAAAAACAGAATTGACTTTTGTAAATTGACCATCAAGACTTAAGATTGCCATTCCAATGCCAGAGCCCTCAAAAACATTTCTGAACTTTTCTTCGCTTTTTTGAAGTTCGACTTCAGCTTCTTTTCTTTCGGTAATGTCAGTCGTTGTACCAATTAATCGCAAAGGTTTACTTGCATCAGCCTCAAACAACAAACCATGATCAATTACCCAACCAGTTGAACGGTCTTTTCGATAGATGCGATGTTCAAATTTAAATTCCCGTCCCTTGCTCTTAAGAAAATTTCGAAATGTAGAAGACATTAATTCCCTGTCGTCTTTATAAACAAGAGCAGACCAATCATCGAGGTTATCGGATAGTTCATTTTCACCAAAGCCATAAAGTGCTTTAAGATTTTTATCTGAAAAATATTTTCCTTCGGTTGGCCAGAACTCCCACACGCCCATATTGCCGGCTTTGATAGCAATTTCAAAACGCAATTTTGTCTCAACCAGTTCCTGATATATTTTATTTTTATAAAGAGCAAGTTCAACAACCCGGTTAAGCTCCTTGTTCTCAAATGGCTTGATGAGGTAACCAAATGGTTCTGTATTTTTTGCTCTCTGGAAGGTTTCTTCATCAGCGTAAGAAGTAAGAAATATTACCGGAAGCTGGAAATCTCTTCTGATAATATCAGCTGTTTCTATGCCATCAATCTTTCCTTTAAGTTTAATATCCATCAGAATTATATCCGGCGTTAAGCTTTTGGCTTTTTCAATTGCTTCTTCACCTGTTGAGACAGAAGCAACCACAATGTAACCATCTGCAGTTAACCTCTTCTCAATATTTTTAGCTACAATCTGTTCATCTTCTGCTATTAGTATTTTAATTTTATTCATCTTTGTTAAGTACAATTTTTATTGATGATCAGTTTCCCCAGTCACTGAAGGTTGCGGGAAAGTAATAGAAATTTTTGTTCCAGCAGTTCCATCGATAGCCATCGTTCCATTAAGTTGTTTGACCATAAGTTTGACAAGTTCCAGCCCAAGAGACTGTGGATTTAAAGTTTTAAAATTAAGAGGTATTCCAACTCCGTTATCCATTATTGACAAAATTAGATTTTTTTCATTATCGGATAATAACGAAACCTTGATATTGCCTTTATGATTATGAGGGAAAGCATATTTCATTGAATTCGTCACAAGCTCGTTGATGATCAGACCACAGGGAATAGCAACATCAAGATTTAAATAGAGATCTTTCAGCTCAGTTGTAATTTCAATTTCCCTGGAAGGTGAATGATAAGTGCCTTCAAGATATTCAATAAGATTTTTGATATACTCATACGCTTTTATTTTTGCGAGGTTTTCGGATTTATAAAGGCGCTCGTGAATTAATGCCATCGATTTGATTCTGCTCTGGCTGCTGCGAAATGCTTCGAGACTTTTTGGCTCGGTAATAGATTCAGCCTGCAAATCCAGAAGGCTTGAGACGGTTTGTAAATTATTTTTAACCCGGTGATGTATTTCTTTTAACAATGTCTCTTTTTCAATTACTGAGTTCTTAAGATATTTTTCTGTCTTCAACCTTTCTGTAATATCGAGCAGAGTGAATATTACCATTTTTTGCTCGTTGAGAGGAATCAACTTTACAGTAATAAATTTTTTATCTCCCGAACCTGGAACAATTTCGATACTATCCCAGGTTAAATTTTCTGAATTTGCTTTGGTAGCGTCTTTTGTCTTCTCTATGATTTCCTTTGTTGCAGGATTTTTACCTCGAATTGATTTTGCTAAAATCTTTTCTACATTAAATATTTCCTCTTCATGCAAGCCAAGTATATTCCTTAGTTCATTATTAATAAAAATATTTTTCCCTGTATCAATTTCGTTAACAGCTATTCCAATTGGTAGACCGTTAACTATTGTTTCAATCAGGCGAGTCCGATGTTCTAATCTTTCTTCAGCCTTTATTCGGTCGGTTATATCAAGAACCAATCCTTGCAAAGCAGGTCTGCCATCATAATCAATGACACTTGCGTACAATTCCAGAATTTTTTGTTTACCATCCTTAGTCATTCCTTTAAATCTATAATTCGGGGGAAGTTCAAAGCCAGCCATTCTTTTCCTAAAATTTCCCCATACCAGATCCTGATCATCAGGATGAACTAAATTAATTATCTGTGTAGATTCAAGCGCCAGTAATTCGTTTACAGCATAATCAAATGTTCTTGCAAAGGCCGGATTTGAATAGACAATTTTGAAGTCCTGTATTATTACTACTCCCTGTAGAGAATTTTCAACCAGGTGCCGATATTTTTCATCTGAATTCAGGATTGACATTTTTTAGTCTTTATTTAACCTTCTGGATAATTTCATTTTCAGTAAAAAATCATTTCAATTAATCAAATAGTAACTTAATACATTGATACTTCAAATTAAACCTTCTTTCGGCACCCTACAGTTTTCTTCTTTCTGATAAACCTTTCAATCCCTGCAATCCACCTGTATGTAAAGCTATTATCTGACTTCCTTCTTTAAAAAATCCTTTTGAAGCAAGGTCATAAATACCAAATAACATCTTTCCAGTGTAAATCGGTTCTGTGGGAATTTTTGTGTGTGAGGTAAATCTATTTACAAAATCCAGTAGAACTGAGTCCGTTCTTGCATATCCTCCAAAGTGATAGTCAAGATTGATATCCCATTTCTTTAGAGAATTACCATTAGAATTTTGTAATAATGATTGGACATTTTCTTTCAAAAATGACGCACCTTTCAGAACAGCAAATCCAAGTGCAAATTTATTCCCATTCAAACCTGAAATTAGTCCGGCTAAAGTCCCGCCAGTTCCGCACGGGCAGCAAATGTAGTCAAAATCTATATTTATCTTACTGATGATTTCACTGCAACCTTTAACTGCAAAATCATTGGTTCCGCCTTCCGGAAGCAAATAAAAATCTCCAAATTTTTTTTGAAGCTCATAAATTATTTTAGGTAGATTTTTCTCTCTGTACGCTGTTCTGTCGAGATAATAAATCTTCATCCCATTATCTTTAGCAAACGAAAGAGTGGGATTCAGTGGCAGATGTTCT
Source organism: Ignavibacteriaceae bacterium (assembly GCA_014860115.1). Lineage (GTDB taxonomy): Bacteria > Bacteroidota > Ignavibacteria > Ignavibacteriales > Ignavibacteriaceae > IGN2. Next base: position 2,886 of record JACZKK010000086.1, on the reverse strand, counting down.
TCTCCTCTTATTATTCCGATCGATTTATAATTGAAAATCTTTCCTGCTGCTGCAACTGCGTAAATATGATTTGAATATGCGCCACCAAATGTTAACAGAGTATCTTTGCCTTGATTTTTTGCTTCCTGAAGATTGTACTTTAGCTTATGCCATTTATTGCCTGACATTTGAGGATGGTTAAGATCTTCTCTTTTAATGAACAGAGTTATTTTTCTTTCATTCAGTAAAGGATCGTTAACTTTCTCCAGAGGAGTATTTTCATTTATGTATTTTATAGCTTCCAGAACATATATCTCTGTTTTTAACCACTAAATTTATTCAGGATGTGAGATATAAAAAATAAAATTAAACTTATGCTTAAATTATTATCTAACATCCTGAATTATTTTTGTTATAGGAATAATTATTTAAGAACATATAAGCAATATGAATATGAATGAACTTAACAATTTAAAGAATAAGCTTCTTACTGCTGTGAATCTTGATGTTCCTGCTGATAAGATCATTAGGCAAATAAAAATTTTTGAAAAGGGAATTCCTTATTTAAAATTATTAAAACCCTGTATAATTGGTGATGGTGTAAAAGTAATTCCGGATACTGAGCATAATCATTATATTGAAATTTTTCTACAAGTATTGGATGAAGGTAGAGTTGTAAAATTTGTTCCTGCATCGGGTGCTGCTACAAGGATGTTTAAGAAACAATTAGCTGTTTTAGGTAAACATTCACATCTTAGCCTAAATAAAATTAAAGAACTTGCAGATAGTGGAGATGAAGAATACAAAGCCACGCTGGAATTCATTGAAAACATCCATCGCTTCGCTTTCTGTAATGAACTAAAGAAAGTAGTTGAACAAAATGGAAAAAGTCTTGAAGATTTAATTACAAACAAAAAAGTATCTGATGTTATCCGTTTTGTAACGGAATCCGTTGGCTTGAATTACGCCAACCTTCCGAAAGGATCAATTCTCTTTCACTCATATCCTGATGAATCCCGAACAGCGTTTGAAGAGCATCTTATTGAAGCAATGAATTATTCTGCAGGAAAAAATAAAATTGTGAAAGCCCATTTTACAATTTCTACCGAGCACGCAGAAGAAATTAAAAAGCTCTTCGATTCGTTTATCGAAAAATATAATAAGCAAGGGTGGGAGATTGATGTCAGCTTTTCATTCCAAAGCCCTACAACTGATACGGTATCAGTTACGCCGGATAACAAACCATTAAGAGATGAAAATGGAAAACTTGTTTTTAGACCAGGCGGACACGGCGCATTACTTAAAAATCTGAGTGATCTCAAGGCAGATATAGTTTCAATAAAGAATATTGATAATATCGTGCCCGATCATATAAGAGATGAGACCTACAAATACAAAAAAATTCTAGGCGGCTATCTTATTTCTTTACAGAAAAAAGTTTTCGCATTTCTGGAAAGACTTGAAATGGAAAAAATGGACGATAGTTTAATCAGTGAAACTATCTACTTCCTGAAGGAAGAGCTTGAAATTGATTTATCTGATAAGTTGAAAACCAAAACACTGCCTGAAAAAGAAAATTACCTATTTAATTTTCTTAATCGTCCGATTCGTATTTGTGGAATGGTGAAAAAGGAAGACCATCCCGGTGGAAGTCCCTTCTGGGTTGAAGATGAAAATGAAGAAATTACAAAGCAAATAGTTGAAACTGCACAGGTAGATATTTCGGATCAAAATCAGCTAAGGATTTTTGATAAGGCAACTCACTTCAATCCTGTCGATTTAGTCTGTGGTGTGAAGGATTATAAGGGAAACCATTTCAACCTTGAGAAATTTTCTAATCCTGATACCGGGTTAATAACCACAAAGTCTAAAGATGGCAAGGAATTAAAAGCTCTCGAACTTCCTGGTTTATGGAATGGCGGAATGTATTATTGGTTAACTGTTTTTGTTGAAATTCCAAAAATCACTTTTAATCCTGTAAAGGAAGTAAATGATCTGTTAAAGCCAGAACATCAGCCTTTCAAGTCACATTAAGTGATAATAGATGTGGATCACCCCACGTGGCAAATGAGGTGACCACACTTGAAGGGCGTTATCTAGTTAGCTAAACTCTTTGGCGGATTATGCACAATTTTTCTTATCGTATCAAACTGAAGGTAGGGATATTCTTCTCTTAACGAATCAATTGCATCTCCGGTTCTTAGTTTCTGTGCACGGAGCGATTTAAACTTCTTCCTGATGATATAATCTCTGACAGCTCTCTCATTTATTAATCCGCGGGATAGAAGCAGATCATAAATTTCATCACTAATCAAATCCGAAATAGGATTGCTTAGTTCTTTTTTGAAGATTGTTGTTTCCATTTGCGCACCCTTTATGTTTATTGAACTACTCAAACTTGTATTCAACGAAAATTAAAGATTCAGAAAAATGAGTGTTCTTAATCTCTGGTTTAAAACTATCAGAATATTGCAGGGAAGCAATTACATGATTATGTAATTATTTCGATATAAGGTATTGAGAAGAGTTTGATACTACATATCTATGTAGGTAGGGGCATTTCAGATAATTTTCTTACGGATTGCTTTAGCTACTGCTTCTGACTGTGTATGAACATGAAGTTTTTTGTAGATGTTTTTAATATGATGGCGAACAGTATCCACACTAATGAAAAGTTGATTAGCTATTTGCTGGTAGTTATTTCCACCAGCCAAAAGAGTTATTACTTCCTTTTCTCTCGAACTGAGTTCAAACTCCTGATTTTCTTTTTTTATATCCTTGGATTCCTTAAATGCTGTAATAACCTGTCGTGCAATCTGGCTGCTCATGGGTGACCCACCTTCGTAAACTTCCTTTATAGCTTCAAGAAGCTTGGATGGGGGAGTCTTTTTTACCAGGTAACCACAG
>JACZKK010000085.1 GCA_014860115.1 Ignavibacteriaceae bacterium | reverse complement strand
AACAGCACTGTCCCCGCTTCAGTTTCATATGATGATTTTACGAATGAGGTTCCTGGGTCTGGAACTCAACGTTTTATGGGCAATGTCCCTCCCGGCTTAGGTGTGCTTACTCAGGTTAACACCAACGGTGATTCTTGCGACACCTTTTATAATATTTTCCTTGATCCACTTTTTACTGATCCCGTCAATGGTGAGTACTACCTGACCGGAAATTCACCCTCTATCGATGCCGGTGATCCAGCCAGCACTTACGATCCGGATGGTACCATTACGGATATGGGGAGGTATTTCTTCGACCAGGGCGGCACCGGAATACCCGGCGGTTATGTATCCGGCACCTGGACGGCAGCGGGATCGCCGTACCGGATTCTTGGCAACATTACCATTCACGCTGATTCTACTTTAAATATAGAACCTGGTGTGGTGGTGGAATTTCAGGGGTATTACTCGTTTACTGTAAACGGTTACCTGCATGCGATTGGAACTGTAACCGATTCAATTCACTTTACAGCCAGCACTAACTGGGGGGGGCTATCTTTTTACGATGCACCTGACAGCAGTCACCTGGCTTTTTGCACGATCAGCCGAGGAGGAAATATTGTCATAGGTATGGGTGGTATATTATGCACCAACTCCAATCCGGTGATTACTCATTGCCGCATAAGTTATAATCGTGCACGTCTTGGAGGCCCTACCATTGCCGGTGGAATTGCCTTGAATAATTCCAACGCCGAAATTTCCTGGTGCGAAATTAGTTACAACAGAAGTGGAATTTACGGCGGCGGTATCACCATAACTAACTCCAGCCCGCGAATTACCGGGTGTAATATTATTGCTAATTATACGGTTGAGCGTGGAGGTGGTATATACATTGCAGGTAGTTCCAACCCCGTTATCACGGACTGTACAATAAAAAACGATACGTCAAATATGGATGGAGGCGGAATCACAGTTACAGGAGGCGTTGTAACAATTTCGGAGTGTACAATAGGCTACAATAAAGCAAACGACGGAGGTGGCATCTGGATCAATGGTGGCAGCGTATTTCTTGATCATTGTATTATCGAGCACAATATATGCTGGACAGGTCCGCAGCGAGGTGGAGGAATTTTTGCAATTGGTGGTTCTTTAACATTGGACCATTGTACCTTATATGGAAATATTCTTGCTATCAATGAAAACGGGACAGAGATTTATACCGGAGGTAATGCTGCGATGATAATAGAGAATTGTATATTTTTAAATGATTTGAGTTATCTAATAGTTTTTGGTAGCACCTCACCAGCATCTGTTTTGTACAATGATTTTAAACTTTTATATACCAGTCCTCCATATTATTTCTTTGGGAATGTCCCCTCTGGTTTGGGGGCGCTTACCCAGATCAACGCCAACGGAGACAGTTGCGATATTTATAAAAATATCTATCTCGATCCTCTCTTTGAAGATCCGGGCGCGGGCAACTACCAGATTACATGGACCAATTGGCCAACCCCGGATTCAACAAAGTCTCCCTGCATAGATGCGGGTGATCCACTTTTTCCTTTTGATCCTGACGGTACAATAACAGATATGGGGGTGTTCCCCTTTGATCAGTCTATTCCAGTAGAATTAGTTTCGTTTACCGCAGAATTAATTGATGACAATGTTTCGCTCAAATGGATTACCGCAACAGAAACAAATAACAGCGGATTCGAGATTCAAAGAAAATCAGATGATGTGGAATGGGGAAAAATTGGATTTGTAGAAGGGCACGGAACAACTACTGAACTCAGTATCTATTCTTATTCGGATAATTTAATGAACATTAAGGCAAAATCTCTTTCATACAGATTAAAGCAGATAGATTTCAACGGCAGTTTTGAATACTCACAGGAAATTGTCGTAGAGATTGCGGTACCGTTAGAATTTGCACTTGGACAAAACTTTCCGAATCCCTTCAACCCGAGTACTAAAATAAAATACTCAGTTCCACAAGCATCTAAGGTTCAAATTAAAGTTTTTGATGTTTTGGGAAACGAGATAGAAACATTAGTTAACGAAGAAAAAGATCAAGGAGTTTATACAGTTAACTTTGATGCAAATAATTTAGCAAGCGGATTGTATTTGTATCGCATTCAAGCAAGCTCGTTCATCGCGACGAAGAAAATGATTCTTCTCAAGTAAACTACGGGGAGAGAAATCTCCCCAGTTAATCGAGTCTCTCAACCGCGTTCCTCAAATCATCACTTCTTAAATGTGCATAGATCTGAGTTGTTTTTATATCCGCGTGGCCAAGAAGTTTACTAACCTCGTAAATTGAAACCCCCTTTTGCACAAGCCAGGATGCGAAGGTGTGTCGGAGAGAGTGAAAATTGAAGTCCCCATTTATTTCTGCATTAACAACTAGCTTCTTGAACTTCTTCGAAATAAAATCTGCTTTAATTCCTGCACCCTTATAGGTGAAGACCCTTGCAGATTGAGAATTGACCTTTCTTTTCTCAAGTATCTCAAATGCAGATTTGTTTAGTGGAACATTTCTAACTTTTTTTGATTTTGTTATGCTAAGCTGATTATCAAGTATTAGGATACCAGAATTAAAATCAATCTGATTCCATTCGAGCATTACTAATTCCATTTGCCTTAAGCCCGTATTTATAGCAAACGTAATCAGATCCTTTAGATCATCGTCTTCAGTTACCGCTAACAGCTTTTTATACTCTTCATCCGAAAGGAACTTTGGAAGGCTTTCGGGAATTTTGAAGTTTTTAATTTTTCTAAATGGATTATCAATAATATAACCTTGCTCCAGCGCCTTATTAAAAGCGGCACGTAAATGTGCAAGATATTTTTGTGCTGTATAATTAGAAACGTTTGCTTTTTTGAAGATAAACATTTCACAGTCTCTGGTAGATATTTCATTTAAGGGGCGATTGCCAAGCTGCTCTTTTAATTGCTCAAAGATTATTTTAAGCATTCTGTGAGTATTTGCGGTATGAAACTTTTCAGAGAACTTCAGATAGTCAAATGAGAATGATTTAAGATCAATAAGTATTACTTGGCTGTCTGAGACTATTCTTAAGTTATTCTGAAAATCACCTAAGAATTTGAATGCATCATTCTTGTTTTTCGCTTTTGTTGATACACAAGTTCTCTTACCATTTGGTTGGTCATAGAAAATATAATAGATGCCATTGGAACGCTTCGAAAGAAACATTGATTGCTCCTTTGTCCGCTCTTTGTAACAGATAAAATGTGATTACTATTTTGATTACTTATTTATCAATTTTGAGTAATCAAATGGTAATCAATTTAAAAGAGGCTAATATTTGCGGCTATCAACGATGGCTTTTTTAGTTAGTATTTCAAACTTATTGAGCCAACTGCCGGAATCGAACCGGCGACCTGCTCATTACGAATGAGCTGCTCTACCAGCTGAGCTAAGTTGGCAGTAAAAGAGCGTAATTACACACACTTGATTGAATGATTGAGTGAATGGTTGAATGAATAGGAATCAACAGTTTATCCTTCATCCATTCAACCATTCTATCATTCAAATTAAAATTATCTTATTTTCTTTTTATGTCTGTTCTTTCTCAGTCTCTTTTTTCTTTTGTGAGTTGACATTTTGTGACGTTTTCTTTTTCTTCCACAAGGCATTTGTTTTTCCTATTAGTTACTTAATTAATGTGATGTTAATAATTCCTGAGCTCTTTTTCCAGCTTCTGAGTTTGGATCTAATTCGGCAGCTTTTTTAAACCATTCTTTTGAAGACTCAATATTCCTGGCTGCAAGATTCACGATTCCAAGATTTAAATGAGCAATCTGATGTGTTGGCTGATACTTCAGTGCAGTTTCCATTTCACTTATTGCTGTTGTGTTATCACCGAGATTATAATAACAGATTGCCATATCAACACGATTATCTGCATTTTCCGGGTCACTGACTAAATACTTTTTATAGTTAGCAATTGCTTTCTCATAAAGTCCTGCGTCCTGTTGTAAATGCGCAAGGTGTAAAGCAGATTCCAAATCATCCGGATTTGCAGTTACTGCAGCCTCAAGTTTATTGATCTCCTCCATATTAGCAAGGCTGACACCTGAATTTGAGGTCTGATCACTCATCTGTGTAACGTTAGTCTTAACTTCGGAATCGAATACTCCTGAGATTATAAGTGCGAAAATGAAAATCACGACAATTGCTGATGAGATCATTAATATTTTTTTATTATTAAGAACTTTTTCTTCATTATCAATTTTTTTGTTATCGACATTTTTCTGAATCTGTTTTTTAGTATGCGGCTTTGCTGAAACCAGCTTCTTACTCTTATTTCCATTCAAAGTAATTCCACAGCTAAAACAAACTGAGTTATCCGTTGAATTTTCCTCACCACAGTTTTTACAGATAGTGACCTCTTCTGTATTCATCTTCATTTTATCTTGGTGAACTGCACCAGCAATAATTTGATTCCCGCAGTTTGGACAAAATTTAAATTCCCCTTCAATCTTAAATCCACATTCAGCACAATAATTCACTGTTTAATTATCTCCGATTTTTTTCTAACATACCAACGTTAACAAGCTCTTTAAAGTCTTTTGAAAACTTAAAAGTAGGCACATAATGTTCCGGTACAAAAACGGATTCGCCTGTCTTTGGATTCCTCGCCTGACGCGGATTTTTCTTTTTTACTCTGTAGCTTCCAAAGCCTCTGATCTCGATACCCTTACCTTCTTTAAGTGCTTCAATAACCGTTTTCAGAAATCCTTCAACGATAGCTTCGGTTTCCAGTTTGGTTAGTCCGGTTCCGGCTGCAACCTTGTCTACAATGTCAGCCTTCGTCATCCAATTCACCTTTAAGTTATTTGTTAATTAAAAAGTATTAAAAATCAGG
>JACZKK010000084.1 GCA_014860115.1 Ignavibacteriaceae bacterium | reverse complement strand
CTATTATGCACTTGATGATGCGACAGCCAAAGATCTTATAAACAAATCTGTGCAGTCGAATCAGGATTTATTAGACCTGAGAAAAGAATATCTGGATAAAATGTTTGAACAGCTTCCCGCGCCGCTCGTTGGAAAATTCTTCCAGCTTGATAACAGAATCTCGGCACTTGTTGATTTGGTTAGAATGTCTGCAACTCCATTGGTTCGGGACGAAGAATAAACAGAGCAATTAAACTAAGCCCCCGTTTAAGGCGGGGGTTTTGATTTTCATAACTCTGACTTGTCCAAGCCTATTTCTTCAGCTTTTCTTTAAATACCTTCTTAAACTTTTCAAGCTTGGGCGCAATCACAAACGCACAGTATCCCTGGTTTGGATTGTTGGTATAATAATCCTGATGATAGTTCTCCGCGGGGAAGTAATTAGTTAATTGAGAAATTTCTGTAACAATTGGTTTATCCCACGCACCTGATTTATCAAGCTCTGATTTATATTTTTCAGCAAGCAGTTTCTGTTCTTCACTATGATAAAAAATAGCAGAACGGTATTGCGGACCGACATCATTTCCCTGCCGATTTAAAGTTGTTGGATCGTGTGTTTTCCAGAAAATTTCCAGCAGTTCATCATAGCTAATGATGGAAGGATCGTAGATTATTTGTGTTACTTCTGCATGTCCCGTTGTTCCCGTACAAACTTCTTCATAAGTTGGATTAAGTACATGCCCGCCCGCATATCCCGAAATCACTGAGTGAACTCCTTTCAAGTTTTCAAATATTGCTTCTGTACACCAGAAACATCCTGAACCAAATGTTGCTGTCTGTAAATTATCCATATTCTGAATTACTCCTGTATCATTTTTGTTTTCCGACTTAATATTATTGGGTTTGTTTTCGCATCCCCCAAAAGTCATAACTGACATTGCTGTAATAAATATTAATATTTTCAACTTATATATCCTTCAAGTTAAATGATTTTCAAAATAAAGATTGGCGTTTATTTGCTGTCTATCAAGTGAAAATACTATGCATAAAAAACCCCGCTTGCACGGGGTGAAAAATCTTCTGTCAACTATTATCACGCGTTCAGTTTCTGACCATGCCAATTTCAGTTCAGGATTTAGCTAAATCCACATTTTTATAAATACTTAATACGGTATCAATTTTAACTTTTTGAAAAACCTGCATTACGTTCTCCGCTAAACCTGCAAGTTTGAAATCGGCGCCTCTGTTTCTTGTTGTTGCGAGCCCGTGAATGAGCATCCCGATTCCCCAGCTTGAAATAAACTTTACTGCGGATAGGTCAACTATAATACAGTTAACATTCTGCCCAAGAGAATTTAGAACAAGATCCTGAAATTCTTGAGCCTCATAACCTAAAATCTGATCAACATCAAATTTGATAATTGAAAACTTATCTTCGGTTTGGGATGATATTTTCATTGCTATACCTTTAAAAGATAGTTGCGTGTTGAGCACTTAAAACAATTGTCTTCGCTAATATGCTGAACCAAGAATCCTTGTTCAATCTATTTTCCTGGGTAAATATATAACAAAAAAGCATATTGGGGGCAACTGAAATTAATAAAAAAAGGAGCAGAAATTATCCGCTCCTCATAATAACTGGATCTAATTATTAATTACCAAACATAACTTCCTGGTAAATCTCATCAGAATGTTTTCCGGTGAAATATTTATTGTATGCTTTGTTGAAAACATCACGAGCTTCTTTGGTTGACCAGGCTGCCATAAAAAGTTCGTTGTTTTTCTCCATCGCTATCGGAATATCTTCCCAGGTTTTTACTTCTGTAATTTCAATAACATCACGGTTATCATTTCCCCACCAATGACGGATAGTTTTATGACTTATAACGTGAGGATTCTTGTCCCATACTTTCGTTTGAAACAAGTGTGTAAGCGAATCGAACTCGGCCATTGTGCCATTATCAGGAAACGCTCTTTCAAGATTTTGGACTATAACTGCATTACCTCCTGAAGGCTGGGCAAACGTCTGGTTGCCGGCAGTAAGTAATAATAACGTTAGAAATGAACACACGATAAAGTACTTCATAGCACTCCTTTTTAGTTTGTTGATGATTTTAACTTTGTTTAATTATTTAGTTGGTGGAGCAGGATATTGATTGCGAATTGTATAAATATTATCCTTATGTGCCTGGAAATATTTTACAGTTGACGCCCACGCACCGGGATGTCTTTTACCAATTCTGCTTACATATTCATCCCAGAATTTGTCAAATGACGCCATATCTTTTGCGGTATACCAGGTGTTAACATTCCACTCGTCACCCCAATTATGAGTGAAGTTTCCAAAACTGTATATCATGCCTTCATCTACAAGCTCCCTTAATATAGGCGCAAAAACTGAATCAGCCATTTTACTTACTTTGGCAACATCACCCATTGATACCATATTAAAGCTTACAATAAGCAATGGCTGCTCATTGTTTTGTGCGAAATTACTTTCGCTGAGAAATAGAAATGCAACAAGAATTAATGCAAAAATTTTTGTTGTTTGTTTCATAGCACTAGCTCCTACTTAATTGTGTTAATAATTTTGATTTGAATTAATAAATTATTTCTTTTCCTCTGTGGCTGGCATCATTGCATATCCCAATTGCTCCATAAGAACCTGATTATCAAAAGCTACTATTTCTTTTGTAACCTTACCATTTGCAATATGTACAATGGATAAACCCCAGATATTTACAGATTTACCCGTGGGATTCATCTGGCCGGAACCGGTATTCGTTCCTGTTAAAACCCAGCGGGTAGCTCCGCCATTTTCGGTGTACATTGTATTATCTAAAGTTAATTTGAGATCAGGATAAGCCGTTCTGAAATCTGCAATAGCTTTTTTATATCCTTCAACACCATTAGCCTCCGGCTGATTATTTACAATCCGCACAAAGTCAGGGGCAAAGATCGCATCCAGAGCATCTATATTTCTGCCATTCCAGGCATCCTCCAGTTTATCCACTATCGGTTTCATTTCTACAGAGGGATCAGGTTTTTGCTGCTGGCATCCTGAGAAAATCATAAATGCCATAACTAAAAACAATGGACTTGCTTTTAGAATTGAGTTAAAAAATTGTTTCATAACATTGGCTCCTTTTTGATTTTTGAAATTGATTAAAATATTTTGATGAACTTGTTATTTGGTCTTATGAACTTCCAACTCGATTTCTATCATAAACTCAGGTAAAGCTAATTCTTTAACTCCGAGCCACGAGCCCGTGGGAAATTGCTTGGTGTAAATTGTATTACGATAGCCAGACTGATTGAGGAACTCAGGCATATTTGTTGTAAAAATATTTTCAACCACAACATCATCGAAAGTACATCCGTAATGCCTCAGCACCCTATCCAGATCGGAATAACAATTTTTCATTTGCTTTGCTAAATCACCATTTGCGTAGGATTACCGGTATCGTCCATACTAACAGCACCTGAGATTTTGATATCATCGCCAATCTTTACAGCGTGTGTATAACCATAAGCTTTTTCAACATCGGGGCGCAGGCTAAAATACTCGGGTGTTTCAACCTTAACCTGAATGTTAGAATTTTCTGACTGCTGGCATCCTGTTACGAATGCAATTGCTAAAAACAGAGTTAAAACTTTTAATACAAGAATGTTTTTTATTAATGATTTCATTTTTCTCTCTTTTATTAAGAAGGAATCGTGTTAACTTTATTAAAACATTTTCGAAAAGTGCATGTGAGCAATAAGCCATTTCCCACCTTGTTTAACAGCAACTACTGTAGTTCTGCCACTTTGATAATTCATTTGTCCCCCTTTTTCCATCCATGAAAAAGTATAGTAGCTTGTTACAACTGCTGAATTACCATTGTAAGTCTGAATTTCAAAATCCTGCCCATGATAATTAACGTAGGCGAGTCCTGCAGTCCCTTCAATAAATCCCTTCCAGGCAGCCGCATCGTGTCTTAAAGTTGATCCGACGTAAAGAAATTCTGTATTATCTTCTGTAAATAACGACCAATAGGTTGTGTAATCCTGTTTATTAAACGCCTCAGCTGACTTATCAACTAGAGCTCTTACATCTTCTCCGTCACCTGCAAATGTATTACTAATAAAAGCAGTTAGCAGAAAAATGAATAGAAATAATTTTATTGTTTGTTTCATAGTACTAGCTCCTTCTTGTTTGATGATTATGCATGGTGTTTAATAACACCAGACTATTTTAATTTCTGTATTAGCTCAACAGAAGATTCGCCCACAGATGGAATTGAGCCTAATCCCTGCACCAACTGCCAGAGACCGTTTTCTTTTACAAATGTATTCGACATTCTGAAGAAAAATTTTGACTGATTGCTTTTTACAACAACTGTCATTGGTGCGTCAAATAATGCTACAGCAAGATCACCGCACTCAGAAATTCTAATGGAGAGGTTTCTTATCTCGCCAAAATCCACCGACTCAAACAGCTTCCAATCCTGGTCAAGCTGATTCTGGAAATCTGATTTATTCTTATTTATTTCTGAAACATCGCTTCCTAAAAAGTTAAAATCCTTAGAAGAAGAAAGCATGCTTACAATTGTGTTCATATCCTTTTTAGCATATGAAATAAGAAAAGTCTCTATACGTGTCTTAATTTTATCTCTTTCAGAAGTGCGCTGTTCGGAAGTAAGCTTTTCTGATTTGCACCCGCTTAACAGCAAGGCGATGATAAAAATCAATGAAAATGTTTTCATAATGTCTATTGTTTTTTTCAATTTGAACTGCTGCAAACATAGCTCACGGGGTCAGTGGAAGCATATAACAGATATTGCATTGTCTGGTAAATTTATTGCAGACTGGTAAAATTTTAAAAAACGGGGGAGTATTTACAGAATAGAGGCTGGGGTTATTTGTTAACTTCGGAGGGAAGGTAACCAAAATGTTTGGAAAAAGTTTTTGTGAAGTAGCTTGGATCTCCGAATCCTACCTGCCAGGCTATTTCAGCAATATTTCCTGAATTACCCTGAAGCAACTCAAGAGCTCTTTGCATACGAATGGATCGGATAAATTGAATTGCAGATTGATTAACAAGAGCTTTGAGTTTCCTGTGTAGCTGCGAATGGCTAAGATTCATTTCGCTGCTGAAATCTTCAACTGAAAATTTGTCGTTGCTGATGTTTTTTTCAACGATCTTCATCGCTTTCTCCAGGAAGCTTTTATCAACAGAACCAGTTACAATTTCTTTGGGTTTGATTATAAGAGAACTACTGAATTTCTTCCTGAGTGTCTGTCGAATCTCAATCAAATTTCTAACTCTTAGTGACAACTCTTTGGAACTGAAGGGTTTTGTAAGATAATCATCTGCGCCTGTTTCCAGTCCAGTTATCTTGTCTTCTTCGCTTGCCCTTGCGGTTAATAAAATAATCGGAATGTGACTGGTTCTTTCATCGGCTTTTAGTTTTTTGCATAATGAGTATCCATCCATTTCGGGCATCATGATATCGCTGATTATAATGTCTGGAATTATTTCAACCGCCTTCTCGCAACCTTCCTTGCCTGTGGAGGCTTCTATTATTTTATAATCAGATTGTAAGTTTGACGCTATGTAGTTTCTTAACTCGGGATTATCCTCTACGATCAACGCAATTACCGGATCTTCGGCAAGTTTCTCATCATCAAATCCGTTTTCAGGCTGAACCTGTAAAGGCTCTTCATCTATAAATTCGTTTGTTTTGCTTTCAGAAATAGAAAAATCTTTTGATTTTACATTTATAAATTCATCTTCCTTCAGAAAATCTTTTCCAACAGGAATATAAACAGTGAATGTTGAACCTTCATTGATCTTACTTTCAACAGTTATGCTTCCTTTATGAAGCACCACTAGTTCTTTTACTAAAGCCAAACCTATTCCGCTGCCCTGCTCAGTAAATCCATTAATGTTTTCAACAGTATAAAATTTATTAAACACCTTCGGCAGATCATTATCATCAATCCCAACACCCGAATCTTTAACGGTAATTTTACAAAAATCACCTGATGTGGGCTTATTAATTTTCACTTCTATGCTGCCACCATTGGGAGTGAACTTAAATGCATTTGAAATAAGATTAAAGAATATTTTCTCAAAAACATCTCTATCGAAACGCGTTTGAATATTTGAAACTTCGCTGACTAATTGCATGGTAATGTTCTTTCTTTCTGCAATGCTTGAAAAGGAATTTGTTATTCCTTTTAAAAACATTACGAGATCTCCTTCTTCACAATGTAATTTGGTTTTACCCTTTTCAAGTTTTGAAAGATCAAGTATTTGATTTATCAATCTCAATAAACGGTTTGCGCTGCTTTTTATGGTGTGAAGCTTTTCTTTTTTGTTATTGTCTGTTTCGCTCTGCTCAAGCTGTTCTGCCGGACCAAGTATCAAAGTTAGCGGTGTTCTGAACTCGTGCGATATGTTAGCAAAGAAACCCGATTTCATTTCATCAAGCTCTTTAAGTTTTTGAGTCTCGAACGATTCGATTTTGAGTCTGCTCTTTAACCGGAGTCTGCTCAATTCATATCTTCTGATTATGTAAAGAATCATCATAAATAAAACAGCATATACACCATAAGCCCAGATAGTTTGCCAAAAGGGCGGGGCTATTATTATTTGTAATGAAGCACCTTCTTCGTTCCAGATGCCATCATTATTTGATCCTTTCACAATGAGCTCGTACTCGCCGACGCCAAGCTCAGTAAATGTGACGTTTCGTTGTGTTCCAAGATTTATCCATTCATTGTGAATCGGTATTAGCTTATACATATAACTGTTTTTCTCAGTTGCCGTATAATCTAGTGCAGCAAATTGAATTGTAAATGAATTTTGTGAGTAAGGAATTGTTACCTCGGAATTATTAATTACAGTATTTATTCGAAGTTGTGAGTTGCTTTCTCCATCTAAATTACCCTTTAAAAATTTTAACTCGGTGAATACAACTGGCGGGATAAAAATATTATCCCGAATATTAGTAGGGAAAAATGCATTCACTCCGTTCAGTCCGCCAAAAAATAATTCACCGGAACTGCTTTTGGAATAAGCACCGGTATTGAATTCATTTCCCTGGAGCCCATCTGTTACGTCATAATTTCTGAAAGTTGGTGTGCCATATTTATCGGTTGTAACTCTGCACAACCCATTGTTTGTACTCAGCCAAAGCTCACTCCCTGAAGAAAGAATTCCATAAACAACATTATTTGGAAGACCATCAATTACAGAAAAATTAGAGAATGTTCCGTCTTCAAGATTTAATCTGCTTAAGCCACCGCCCTGCGTTCCGACCCACAAATATTTTTTGGGTTGAGCTGGATCTTCGCAAATCGTGAGTATCTCATTGTTGCTGATACTTTTGTGGTTACCCGGCTGATGGGTGTATAAGATTTTTTCTTGCGTTTCTAAATTATATTTAACAAGCCCCCCAGACCAGCCAAACCAGAGTGAGCCATCTTCGCTTTCATAAATACATCTGATTATCGGTGCGAAATCATTTTTGTTTAAAAAATTTAGTTCATAATGTGTGAATGTATTCGAACCCTCGTTAAACTTGCTCAGGTACCTTGAGTTGAGAGCAAACAAATTTCCGTGACTGTCAATAAAGAGCAGTTTGACAAACATATCCGTGAGTGAATTGGGATTTGTCGGATTATTACTGAAATAAGTGATCTTTTCACCCACACTGGCTATTTTATGAAGACCTCCGCTGGAGGCTACCCAAAGGTTTTGTTTTTTGTCTTTTAGAATAGAAGTTATTTCTCCCTCGGGACCGTATAATAATTTAACGTGTTTGTATTCTCCGGTTACTCTATCCAACCGAAATAATTTCTGTTGAGAGGCAATCCATAAAACATTATCGCTCTCAGATAAAATTGCAGTTACGCTAAACGAAGTTTTGAACGGTTCTCTATCCACCAAACCGTTGTACAAAGAAAATTCTTTTTTGTTTTGATCGAACAGATTTATTCCCTTCCCGGCAGTCCCGATCCATATTTTACCACCGCGATCAGCGAACAAACTTGTGATGTTGTTCAAGCTTACCGATTGGTCATCTTTTGGATCATGAAAGTAATATTTGAAACTATCTCGAACAGGATTATAAACAACTAAACCACCTGAACAGGCAAGCCATAGATTACTGTTCTTGTCTTGAACAATTGCTAAGATTCTATTCATCCAGAATGGAAAGAACAAATAGCCTTTATAAGGAATAAATTCTGATTTCCTTGTGCTAAGATCTATCTTGATCAGACCAGCAGGTGTGCCGGAATATATAAGATTTGAAGAAGCGCGAAACTGACTAAGAATCGTTCGTCTGCTGGTTAAAAGTCCTTTTGCATCTTCGTGTAAAATTTTTATGAATTCAATTTTATCTTTTTTGAGAGAATCAAGATTCAATAATTTCATTCCGTTCTGTGTACCTACGATGAGCAGAGAATCGTCACTACTTAATGATAGTATCAGATTATAAGAGAGAGGTGAGCTTTTATCCCGTGTCTGGTAAAACATCCTCGAGGAATTTGTTTGCGGATCATAACTAATCAGACCATCATTTGTACCTAACCAAATCAATCCGTTTTTATCCTCAGTAATTGATGTAATTTTGCTGACATTAATTGTGTTGTCAGTTTTATTAGTTGGAATTTTCAAAACTATTCTTTTAAATGCATCTTTTTCAGGAATGAAAAGATCAAGCGTTTTTGATGCAACCCATAATCTTCCTTTTGAGTCTTCAAATACGGCAGAAATAAAATTTCCCGAAAGTGAGGTTGTATCAAACGGATTGTAGCGATAAACTTTAAACTCATATCCATCGTATCTGTTTAATCCGTCCTTTGTCCCAAACCACATAAAGCCATTTTTATCCTGAAGAATCGTAGAAACAAAATTCTGTGACAGACCATCATTGCTTGTTAGTTTTTTGAATTTGAGGATATCCTGTTGCGGATAACTTGCTGATCCAATTAGCACAATCAGCAATAATTGAATCAAGGAAATAGTCCGTGAATGTTCGGATGGTCTATTAAATAATTTGATTAATCTGCTTCCCTTTAGCATAGCCCCTGGCAATTGTAACCGATCAAATACAAGTGAAGATGAAATAATTTATTGGAAATACGTGGTAATTTTTCCTGATTGCAAAATACATATAAAGCTAACAATAAATACCAATAGATATCGTTGAATTTTTATATTATTTGTGGAAAGAGAGAGTAGCGTATTGTGTCTACAATTGACAGTGTAAAATATAAACAGCACAAAAATTCACCCGATAGATCAGCGTGAAATGTTGTGCTGGTGTCTGGTGGAACTAATCTGTGTCACCATCATAAAAACCTTCTCAAAATCCCACAATTATCATTAATCTAATTCCCCTGAGAAATTCGCAATAATACTCCTATTAAATGCAATATTACTCCTAACACCAGCTCTGCTCAAAAATGTATTTTTGCTCGAATTTTTCTACAAACTTAAATAGAGGATCTGGGTATGCAAATTAGAATTATAAGTTGGGCATTAGTCACTGTCATAATTAGTGGATTTCTCTTCTACGGCTTGGCTCAGACAAGCCAATCCGAATTAAAAAATCTTTCCCAAAACGCCGATGTTATTATTACCGGCAAGGTAACACAACAAAACTCCAACTGGAACGAAAACAAAACAAGAATTTATACTCAAGCAACCATTCAGGTTGACGAATACTTGAAGGGCGGCAATACCGGAAATTCAATAGTTGTCAGCTATCCCGGTGGAGAAGTGGGAGATGTTGGCGAGCTATATTCTCACATGCCTAGATTTGAAGAGAATGAAGAAGTTTTGGTTTTTCTGGAAAAGGATGACAGAAGTACGGATTATAAAGTTTTGAATGGTGAACAAGGAAAAATAAATGTAATCAACGATCCCAAAACTGGAGAGAAGGTTACAACTTCGAATGTTAAGATCAATTCTCTTAAAACTCAAATTAAAAACTATATAAATGACTAATAACAACTTTGCGGTCGAAACACCTTTTCTAAAAATATCCAATTACAGATTTTAATAACCGAGGGCACAATGAAAAAAAATTTCAGCACAAACCTTTACTTCACCCTTTTATTGTTAATTCTCGTTGCAAGCAATGATTCTTTTGCAACCGGGACCAACAAGTCTTTCATTTTTAACGGAACAACAAGTTCTTCCTACATCCTGGATGGAGCCCCAATAAATGGAGATGCAAATCAATTGGGGTTTAAATACTTTAATAATTCTACTTCTTCAAGCAGTAAAAAAATAACTGTTGATGCCTGGATATATTTATTGGGAGATAACCCGGGTGTTCTGATGCCGGTCATTAAAAGAGTTGTGGTTGGCGGAACTTCATTTTATATGTATGTAAAAGACAATACTGCTTTCTTTACTGTTGGAAACAGTGCGCCAGTTAGTACCGCTACTAATTTTCCTTCTTTTCCTGCCTTCCGCTGGATTAGATTAACAGGAACTTATGATGGACAAGTCTTAAAACTTTATTATGATGGTGTCTTGGCAGATACTAAAACTACTTCGCTTGGTCCAACTTATACCACAGGAACGGGATTGTTCATAGGAAAACACGATAATGATAAATTCAATGGATTGATTGATGAAGCAAGAATTTTTAATAAGGCACTAACCTCAAGTCAGATATCGAGTTGTAATGGTGGTGGAGATCCATCATCGTCAATTCCTTCTTCACTTATTTCGTATTTATACGGAAGATGGTCTTTCACAGAAATAAATTCATACAGTGGCACTCCTTATTTAAAAGATTTTTCATCGAAGAAAAATTATCTGAGGCTGGCAGACATAAATGAAGTTGTGAAAAGTAATCCTTTGCCATTCTTCGTTGTAAATTCAACTTTGGATTTACCGGATTTAAATCCTGGAAATGAAGTCGCAGATGCAGGCAATGGTGTGGTTACTTTGAGATCTGCCATTCAGGAAGCAAATGCTTTGGCCAATCTGCAAAAAATTTATTTTTATAAAGCCGGATCTTCCCCGCTAACAATTTCGCCTTCTTCTGCGTTACCAAATATTTCTGGTCCGGTTATCTTGGATGGAACTTTACAAAGGGGATATAGTGGTTTGCCGATTGTCGAAACACAAGGAGCTTTTGGAGGATTAACAATTACGGCTGGTGGAAGCACTGTGAAAGGACTAAAAATTAATAGTTCATCGGGTTTTGGTTTAACGCTCTCTTCTGCGGGAAATAATACTATCTCGGCAAATCAAATTTCGGGAATATCGTTAAGCTCACAAGGAAACAGTATAAATAACAATACTATCACTGGATCAATCGGCAATGGAATTTCAATTAATGCCGGGGCAATAAATAATCTGATTGGGATAGCTGCTGCAAATACCATTACAGGAAATGCCGGTTATGGAATTTCTGTGATGGATGCAAATGGAAATCAAATATCAAATAACAGCATTGCAAATAATACCCTTGGTGGGATTTTTATATCCAACAGTACCGGGCCGGTTAATGGAAACAACATAAGTGGAAATACCGGTTTCGGAATTTCTGTAAATGGCGGAACAAATAATCAGATTTTAAATAATCTGGTAGAGACCAACAACGGTGATGGATTAATATTGTTCAACGGAACCGGAACTTTATCGGGGAATACTATTATGGCTAACACCGGTTTTGGAATATTTGTCGATAGCAGTACTGCAAACCAAATCAACAATAATATTGTTGGGACAAATGCCCTTGGTGGAATTTCTATTTCAAATAGTACCGGAAGTTTAACAGAAAATACAGTCACTCAAAATCAAGGTGCTGGAATATCCCTTAATAGTGCAAGCGGGAATACTCTTTCCGGAAATACCGTTTCTGAAAATGCCGGCTTAGGAATATTTGTTACTTCGGGCACTGGGAATCAAATCGTTAATAACACAGTTGGAGTTAATATTCTTGGTGGAATTTCTATAACTACTGGCTCAGTAACTCTCGAAGGAAATCTTGTTTCTGGAAATTTAGCTTTCGGAATTTCATTGGAAGCCAGCGATAGCAATATCGTTTCTGAAAATGAAATTTCTGATAATGCAAGTAAAGGTGTAATTATTAATGGAAATGCTAACAATGTGAGCAACAATTCGATTTTTAATAATGGCGCTCCTGGTGTTTTTGTTGCATCTGGAAACAATAATTCTATTCTGAGTAATTCAATCTATAACAACACTTCCTTGGGAATTGAGCTTGCTGCTGGTGCAAATGATTCACAAGTGTACCCGACACTCAATACTTTTTACACCTGGCAAGACGAGACAGCACTACCCGAAATAAGGGGTGGAACATCTATTCAAGGAACTCTCCTCGGTTTACCTGAACAGAATTATAGAATTCAATTCTTCGCTAACTCAAGTATGAATAGCAGAGAAGGCAAACGCTATCTTGGTGAAGTTGATGCAACTGCAGATATTATAGGTGAAGCAGATTTTCTCGCAAATCTAAAAGATGCGGTGCTTACTTCTGAAGAAGTTATTGGTGCAACTATAACAAGTTTAGATTTTTATAATAATCCTTTAAGCTCTTCCGAATTCTCTTTTGCAATTGAAAGGGCTACTGATGAGGGTGATCACTATTTGGTAAATACTACTCTTGCCGGAATTCCACTTCACTGGAAAAATGGGAATGGTGATTATGAGATTTACGGTTCGGTTTCAACTACTATTGGCGAACAACAGCCTTCCGGTTTTGCTGAAGCAGTTGAAACTGGCTTCGATACCTGGAGTACACTGGAACAATTAACTTATGTAAGAAAAGACTTAAGCGTCACGAATTCCGGTCAAGCTTTTGGAAATGCGGATGGAATAAACAATGTTGTCTGGTATCCAACAAGTGAAATGTGGGAAGATTCAATCGAAGCCCCAACAAATGTAGTTGCAGTAACCAGAGTCAGATACAACGCACTAAATGGTGAGTTGATCGACGTAGATCTTGCATTTAACGGAGAACCAATTTCTCTCGCAGGACTGGGACAATTTTACTGGGCAACTGATGGATCTTCTGATAAACTGGATGTTCAAAATGTAACCACGCATGAAGCCGGTCATTACGGTGGTTTGGGAGATTTATATAATCCGGGTGATTTCGCATATTTGCTTGAAATGAAAAATAATAACCAGCTGGCAACAATGTATGGAAGGATTGATGTTGGAGAGACATATAAGAACAGTTTACATCCTGGTCCTTCAGATCCAGACTGGCTATCAAATCAGTTAGACATAACAAGATATGATGTTGGCGGTATAAATTATATTTATAAAAACCTTGGTGATATTTATTATGATATCGTTTTAGTGTTCGATGGTACAAGTAATTTTACATCTACGGAAGTACTAAACGGATTTATACCTTCAAAGAATGCTGCGCTTGAACTAATTACTAAGATGAGAATTGGCGACAGAGTTGGCTGGGTAAACGGTTCTTCCACTGAGCCGCTTGGAGATGACTTCAACGCAAAGCTGAACACACTCAATCTCATAGAGCCAAATTCAACCGGAAATCTTGCCGATCGAATAATGTCAGCTCAATCAATATTGAACTCGGGTTCAGGCACAAACAAAAAAGTTATGATCTTATTTAGCGCTGGTGAAGTGTCTCCATTTTCTCTCATAACTGACCTTGGTATTGATCCTGAAATAAAAATATACACAATGGGATTTGAAGATTTTAGAGCAGGACAAGATTTGATGAGCTGGTTGGCACAAGAAACCGAAGGTGAGTATTATGAAATTGCAAGTTCAACTGAAATTCCTACAGCAGTAAATATTATTTGGCTGCGATTACTGGGTCTCCAAATATCATATCTTTCTGAAGAAATAAGCAGTGAATATTTTGATGGTGGTCTGCAATGGCAAGGTGGTCTGCAATGGCAGGGCGGACTTTCATGGCAAGGTGGTTTGCAATGGCAAGGCGGATTACAATGGCAGGGTGGTTTGCAATGGCAGGGTGGATTACAATGGCAGGGCGGACTTCAATGGCAGGGTGGTTTGCAATGGCAGGGTGGAACTCTTGAACTTGGTTTATCCTGGCAGGGAAGCGAATATGAACTTGTATTATTACCTCCGGGTGAAACAGTTGGTGAAGGAGGAGTGTTACCAGCTGGTGCAATTACAGAAGCTAATTTCGGTTCGTCACCGTATGGTGTAGAATTTTTTGATGGAACCGCTACATATGGCAAACCATATAAATACTTCAGAGTGAATAGCCCGGGAGTTGGTCAGTGGACATATGCTATCGTAGAAAATGTTGCGCCGACAACACCTGAACCTATTCGTGTATACATGAGTAATGAAGCTGATCTTGTGCTCAAATTTAAATCTGACAAAGAACGCTATATCCTAGAAAGTGATCAATACGGCAATCCAATGCCTGTGGTGGTAAATCTTGAAGCTACGTTATTTGAGGGTGGTGAGAAAAGTGAAACAGGCGATGATACAAAAACAGTTGGAACCCCTGTTAATAATGCTATAGTTAGTTTGCAAATAACTTCGCCTGACAGTCAGGTGGTTGTGGGATTCTTATCACTGACTGAAGACGGTACCTATAACATTTCACTTGAGACTTCGCTGGCTGGAAATTATGATGTAAAAGTTATTGCTTCTGATAGTGTTGGAAACGGAAGTAATAATAATAGTCAATATGTAATTCAAACTGAACACTCATTTTTTATATCGCCATTCGAGGAACCAGTTGAGCCAATAGTTCAATTTCCTCCATACCCGGTCTTCGCTAATCAAAAGGTAACGCTTGGCACCAGTGTTAAGGTGTTTGATGGAAAAGTTGTTGGTAATGCTGATGTTCAGATTGGTGGATCCTCTTCTATTACAGAAGGTGTTGGGGGTAATGGAAAGTTTACCGGCGGAACAAGCATTAGTACTAACAACCTCACATTTAATGGAAATGTTCAATTAGGCGGAAGTAGTCAAATTAATGGTGATATAAATAGTGGTGGATACTTTAATAGCGGCACAAGTGTTTTAGTTGGTGGAAACATTATTTCTAATAATTTTGTTGATCTTGGTGGAAGTACAAACGTTAATGGAAATATTGATGCCGGGGGAAATGTTAGTCTTGGCACTTCCGTTAAAATATTCGGAAATTTAACTACGGCAGGAACTGCATCCATTGGTGGCAGCTCAATAATTTATGGTGTGATCACAGAGAATGGTACGCCGCAGATTCCACAATCATATAATTTAATAACTCTTCCGCCTGCAACAGTTTTCAACTCCGGTGGAACAAATATCACATCAAATGCTACTCTTAGCCCCGGTTCTTACGGCAGTGTTAATCTGGGTACCTCCAAGACTCTTAATTTGAGTTCTGGCGATTATTACTTTACGTCGTTTTCAATGGGCGGCAGTGGAAAATTAAACCTAAATGTGGCAAATGGAAAAATCCGAATTTTCATAACCGGAAATGTTAATTTTGGAACGAGCCTGACAACAACAATACTCAATGGAGGACCAGATGATGTTTATCTAGAAACTCATGGTTATTTCCAGCTGGGTGGAAGCGGTAAATGGAATGGAAGTATTTATTGTCCACTTGGAAATATAACTTTAGGAACCAGTTGTATTATTAAAGGAGCTTTATGGACAAATGGAGAGATCCAAATTGGGGGAAGCACTAAGATTTACTACATAAATAATACTCTGGCTAAAGAATCGGGAGAACCTGAAAACGGTGAAGATGAACCACAAATAATTCCTGATGAAATATCTCTTGAGCAGAATTATCCTAATCCGTTCAATCCAAGCACAACAATAAACTATCAATTGCCTGCAAAGAATCATGTAAGCTTAAAGGTATATGATATCCTGGGTAATCTGGTTTCCGATCTCGTAGATCAGGAGATGGAAGCTGGTTATTACAGCGTCAACTGGAACGCAAGTCAGCTCGCAAGTGGTATTTATATATATAGAATTATTAGTGGTTCTTATGTGTCAACCAAGAAAATGATATTGATGAAGTAAATTCCTTTAGCCCCTGGTTTCTATCTTAGACCAGGGGTTATTTCTTTTTCAAATTTAATCCGCTATTTTCAAATTCAACTATGCACAATCTCAGGTGCATATTCGCTTAATAAACAATTATCGGAATTCTATTTATGATCAGGGTGTTCCTGCTTTGTATAGTTTCTTTTCTCTTCTTCTCTTCTGAATATTTGCCGCAGAGTCATATTGTATTTAATCACCTGACCATTGAAGATGGTTTATCACAAAGCTCCGTAACCTGTATCCAGCAGGATAGAAGTGGATTTATGTGGTTCGGTACTCAGGATGGGCTTAACAGATACGATGGCTATAATATTAAAGTATTTAAAAACAATCCGGGTGACTCTACCAGTTTAACAGATAATTTTATTTTTTCAATTTACGAAGACTTATCCGGAACACTTTATATTGAAACTCAGAGCGGCACGTTTCATCAATACAACCCAAGATCAGAATCATTTCAAATTGTTATTAAAGATAGTGTTGACTTAGAAAGAGCCAGGGTTAATAGCGTTAATGCTTTGCTTCAGGAATCATCGGGAATTAGATGGACGGGTGGGCTCAGCAAAGGAACTGGATTGGTGCGCCTTGATACAAAGACGAGCAAGAGCACAACATTTAAACACAATCCTTCCGATCCATCAAGCTTAAGTGATGATAAGGTTTATTCGGTCTACCGAGATCGCTCAGGAAATTTATGGGTGGGAACGTTTAACGGTCTTGATAGACTTGACGAGCAAACAGGAAAATTTATTCATTACAGAAATAAACCTGGTGAACCAAACAGCTTAGCTGATAATTGGGTTTGGCCAATCTTTGAGGACTCTCGCGGAAATTTATGGATAGGAACTGTCCGGAGTGGTTTGAGTATGTTCGATCCAAAATCAAATAAATTCTTAAATTATAAAAACGATCCGAATGATCCGACAAGCATAAATGATAATTTTGTCTTCTCTATTTATGAAGACCGAAGCGGCTTAATCTGGATTGGTACAAACTTAAGCGGCATTAATTATTTTAATCCATCAACACAGAACATTGAACAATATACCCACGATCCCGGTAATAAAAATAGCCTGAGTGATGATATCGTGCTTTCAATGATCGTTGATAAAGATGGATATTATTGGATTGGAACAAGAACCGGGGGGTTAAACAAATTTGATTATAGTAAAAAGAAATTTACTTTGTATAATAACAATCCTTCCAACGCTAATACTATCATAAGTAATTCCATTCAATCATTATTAGAAGACAGATCAGGAAATATCTGGATTGGAACTTTTAGCAGTGGTTTAGATGTACTGAATCCACAAACCGGTGCTTTTACTCACTACACTAATAATCCATCCAATCCGAATTCCTTAAGCGATAATAGGGTTTACTCTCTTGTAGAAGACAATGCTGGTAATATTTGGATTGGAACTTACGGCGGCGGATTAAATAAACTTGATAGGGCAACGGGTAAATTTTTTAGATATCAATTTAAAGAAAATGATCCTTCCTCAATTAGTTCAAACGCAACCTGGTCGCTTGCATTAGATGATGAAGGTGATTTATGGATAGGAACATTCGGAGGTGGAGTGAATGTGCTGAATCTGAATAATCAAAAGTTCACCTATTATAAAAACAATCCCGCTGACTCTGCAAGCATTGCCGATGACAATATTATAAGAATATATAAAGATCGTAGGGGAAATATGTGGATTGGTACTACCAAAGGTTTAAGCAGGTATTCGAAAGAAAATAAAACTTTTATAAATTATGACGAGAAAGATGGTCTGGCAAATAATTTTATTTACGGAATTCTTGAAGATGAAGAAGGCAACTTGTGGATAAGCACAAACATAGGGATCTCAAAATTCAATCCTGAGAAAGAAACGTTCAAAAACTATTATGTTCAGGATGGATTACAAGGGAACGAGTTCAATCAGAATGCTTTCGCTAAAGATTATAAAACAGGTCGTCTGCTGTTTGGCGGCCCAAATGGATTTAATGTTTTTAGTCCCGATGATGTTAAAGAAAATTCTTATGTCCCGCCTGTTGTTTATACAAATTATACAAGATATAACAGCGATGACGAAGAAGGTAAACCAATTTTTGAGCGGGGAATATCAGCACGAGATAGTATTCTGTTGACTTATAAGGATAACATCGTAACTCTTCAATTTGCAGCTTTGAGCTATTACAATAATTCCCAAAACAGGTACAGATATAAATTGGAAGGATTCAACGATAACTGGATTCAGCTTGGTAATGATCATACGGTAACATTTACAAATTTATCTCCCGGTGATTATAAATTAATCGTAACGGGCTCGAACAACGATGGTATATGGAATGAAGAAGGAAGAACATTGTTTATTGAGGTTACTCCCCCATGGTGGAGAACAAACATAGCTTATGCGATTTATGTAATTACTTTCTTAAGCCTTTTATATGGAATGCGAAGGTTTGAAATCAACAGGCGCGAACAAAAAACAAAGCTTAGAGAAAATGAATTACGGTTAAAAGCTACGGAGGCAGAAAAGCGTGCTATTCAAATTGAAAACGACCGAAAGACAAAAGAACTTGAAGAAGCACGACAGCTACAGCTATCTATGCTTCCAAAAGAATTACCCACTTTACCAAATCTTGAAATAGCTGCATTTATGCGAACTGCAACTGAAGTCGGTGGAGACTATTATGATTTTATTGTAGAGGAAAATGGTGTGCTGAATGTGGCTTTTGGTGATGCAACCGGTCACGGTTTACAGGCAGGCACTATGGTAACATTGATGAAAGGGTTTTTCACATCTGACTCATCAAAACTTGGATTAAAAGAATTTATGTCACACTGCACACGTGTTATTAAGGATATCAAGCTTGGCAGAATTCTGATGTCATTCAGCTATTTAAAGATTGACAAAAATAATCTGGAGATTACCAGTGCCGGGATGCCGCCTGTATTTTATCATCATAAAGAAACTAACCAGGTAGAAGAAATTATTATTAAGGGAATGCCTTTAGGTGCAATGAGAAACGCTTTATATAATACAGTTGAAATGGATTTAAAAAGCGGCGATACAATTTTACTTCTAACCGACGGATTGCCCGAACAAATGAACCCTGATGAAGAAATGTTTGACTACTTACGAGTAAAAAAACATTTTAATGAAATTATCGATAACTCTCCGAATACAATTATTGAAAAACTGGTCGAAGCAGGCGATAGCTGGATGAGTGGCAGAGTTCAGGATGATGATATAACTTTTGTTGTGATAAAAGTAAAATAAATTTTTATAGTTTCAATTATATCGGATGAAATGATTGTTTATCAAATCTATTTCAAAATCAAGTTAACAAGGAAAATTTTATGACATTAGAATTTTTTAAAAATCTAATAATTCTGGTTTTATTCGTTTTTTCATCATTGACTGTTGCACAGCAAAAACAAAAGACAGAAGCAAACGCTGATTTAATTGAGTACACGAACAAAGAGGGATTGCCTACAACGAACATTGCAAATATTATTCAAACTAAAGACGGATACGTTTGGATTTCCGGAATTGAAGGAACTTACAGATTTAATGGATACGAATTTGAAGAGGTTGGAAGCGATATTGGACTGCCTTCTATGCAAAGGATGTACTACGATTCAACAAATAATAAAATGTACTTTGCCTCGCCTACTAAATTTATTTCATTCGATGGAAAACAGTTTAAAGTTTATACTGAAAACGAAGGATATGTTTTAAAAGGATCTTCCGGTCAGATAATTTCATTTATTAGGCCCGACAGCAAAAACCGCATCTGGATTGGATCCATAACACCGTTCGTTGATAAAAAAAATAATGGGGGATTAACATATTTTGAAAACGATAAGTTTACGGTTTTTGATTCCACTAACTTTCCTCTTGATAATGCCACTGATTTCATTGAAACTCCTTATGGAGATCTGATATTTAATTCATCCGGTAGTAACACCAGAACTTTTGAAGGAGCATACATAGCTTTGTATAAGAGTGGACAGTTTGTCAGAGTAGATGAGTCAATGGGTATAACACTTAAAGGCGCAATGTTCTTTCCTGATGCTTTGCGTTCATTTGTTGATAAAGAAGGAAATACATGGATTACTTTCAACGGTGGCAGTTTTGTTGTTGAGACCGCTAATAAATCCGGTGTGCTAATGTATGATGGCAATAAATTCCACCAGTTTACTGACATTATGCAGCAGCTTAAGCCAGATCAGCGTCCATTACAAGTTTATTACAGTAAAAATCTGAACAAATTATTTTTAAGTACCTTTTTCTTTGACGGTGAGTTATTCAATACTAATAATAACATTATTTATGAATTTGATAAAGGTACGTGGAAACCATCAGGTATACTGAAGGGAATGGATGATTTTAAAGATCTGAAATCTGGCAAAGAAATAAAAGATTTTCGATTTACCAATGCTCTTTTTACAAAACCTAATAAATATTTTCCCGAGTTCTTTGTTTTGCCCGGAACGATTGAGGACCAAAGTTCAAAATATCCCGATCAAATCTTTTCACTCAGCAATGAAAAGATGATCAAATTTGATGCGCTGAATGGCTTTTACGGAACCGAAATTGATGATGGGGTCTTATTAAATACTTCAAAGGGTTTCGGAATATATTTTCCTAATTATTCCAGAATGCTCACTAAAAAAGATGGCTTATTATTAACACAGGGCGGTATCACAAATCTTCACGCTGACAATGATGGTTTTGTCTGGATTTCATATTCGTATAGCGAAATTCCGGATTATGCAAGAACTGACAACGTTGGATTGAATGTTTGGGATGGTGTTAAATTGCGAACAATTACTGAAGAAGATGGGCTTGCTAGTAACGTTTCCTTTAAAACTTATCAGGATTCCCAAAAGCGAATTTGGATTGCAACCGCTAAAGGAATTACTCTGGCTAATAAGATTTTAAATAGTGACGGGGAAATGATTCTGAAACTTAAGGGTATTCCTGAAGAAAGCGGGAAGCCTTATAGTACATCAAATATACTCGAAACAAGCGATGGTGATATTTATACCTGGGAAAATTATGTGAGACCCGCCGCCGATAAGCTTGTTGAATCCGAATACTATCTGGGAAAATTTGATGGTGAAAAATTTGTAGAGATTAAATCTCCATTCAGTAATTCAGATAATGAGAGTAAATATCGTTTGTTAAATCTCCTTGAAGATAACGATGGGAGACTTTGGTTTATCGGAATATTTGCCGAGACCATAAAGGATATTTCTTCTGCTCATTCTAAAATAATGTTATATGATGGAAAGTCCTGGACAAAACCACCTGAAAGCTGGAACGTTCCTTCAGATCAGCTTCACTATGTTGGTAAGCTCAAGAATGGAATGTACTTTTTAACTGTTGGGGGCTTCTATGTATTTAACGGAAAGAGTTTTGTGAATTTAATTGATAGTGTAAATGCCAATGCTGATTTCAGAATTTTAAAAGGAGCGAGTGTTGCGGGTACTAAAACAGATATCCAGGCAGGAGATAATTTATATATAAGGCTTAGAGGCAGAGGGCTTGTAATTTTTGACGGAACTAATTTAAGATTCTATACTAAGAAAGACGGGCTGCCTTCTGCTGATCTTTCAAATCCCGTTCTTGATCATTTCAGGGCGAATGTTTATTTCTCATCACCTTTGGGTTCAATAAAAACAGAGGGCAGTATGTTCCAACTATTTCCTACTGACGATAATATTGCCACTGGGGTGCCTTCTTCTTCTACGCTTGATGGCTTTGGAAACATGGTTATGTTTTTTAATGGCGTCGGGCTTTACATTTATAAGGGTGAGCAAAAAAATTATCCCTTAAAGATTACTTCTATTAGCGTTAACAAACAGCTTTATTATTATAGATATCCTCAAACTCTTTCAAACTCAGAAAATTCGTTTGTGTTTAATTATGCTGCTCTTAATTACAGAGACCCTCGCCAGACAACTTATGAACATTTTCTGGAAGGGTTTGACAAAGAATGGTCTCGTCCGTCCGTTCTCCCTTTTACAGAATATCAAAATCTTCCTTCGGGCGATTATACTTTCAGAGTTCGCGGCATTACTTCAAATGGAGTAAAAACAAACGAGGAATTTTATTCTTTCACAATTAATCCTCCCCTTTGGCTTACTTGGTGGGCGTATGGAATTTATATTATCGGTTTTGTCGGAATGCTCGGCTACGTAAGGAAGTATGAATTAGAGAGAAGAAAAGAAAACGAAAATAAAAAATTCCTGCAGCTTGAGAATGAAAGAAAAACAAAAGAGCTTGATGAAGCTAGACAGCTTCAACTTTCAATGCTTCCAAAAGCACTTCCAAACCTTGCGCATCTTGATATTGCTGTATTTATGAAAACAGCAACCGAGGTCGGCGGTGATTATTATGATTTTCATGTTCATATGGATGGAACATTGACAGTAATTCTTGGTGATGCAACCGGACATGGAATGATGTCGGGGATGATGGTTTCAATAATGAAATCGCTTTTTATGTCCGACAGAACGAACAAGGAGCTTAAACCATTCTTTGAAAATGCGAATGAGGCAATTAAAGATATGCAGCTTGGCAGATTGATGATGGCACTAACTTGTGTGCAGATCAGCAATAATAAAATTATAACTACAAATGCCGGTATGCCGCCGTTATTTGTTTACAGAAAAAACTCTCAATCAATCGAAGAGGTTGTTATTAACAATATGCCCCTTGGTGCAATGAAAGGGATCGCTTATGATATTAAAGAATTTAAAATCGAAAGTGGCGATACTCTATTACTGATGAGTGATGGATTTGCGGAACTCCGAAATGAAAACAATGAAATCTACGGTTACAAAAGAGCAAGAAATAGTTTTGAAGAATCGGCTAAGAAAGAACCCGAAGAGATAATAACACATTTAAGAGCGGAAGCCAGAAGCTGGACCAATAGCCAAGACCCTGACGATGATGTAACGTTTGTAGTGATAAAAATTAAATGAGGTAACGGAATGAAATGGATTAATAAATGTTTGAAATTGAAGTTATTAATAATATACTTGCTGTATTTGCCGCCTAACGTCCTTCTCGCACAAGAAAATTTTGTATTTGAAAATCTCTCCATTCCACAGGGACTCTCTAATCCAACAATAAATTGTATTTGTGAAGATAAGTATGGATTCCTCTGGCTTGGCACAAACGATGGTCTGAACAGATACGATGGATATGAGTTTAAGGTTTATAAAAATAATCCATCCGACAGTACAAGTTTACCCGGAAATTTGATTAGGACAATTAGCGAGGACAATAATGGTGATCTTTGGATTGGTGGGACCAATGTGCTGGCTAAGTATGATAGAATAAACGATAAGTTTATTAGTGTAAAATTCGATAGGGAACAGAACATAAATGCACCTATTATTTATAAAATCTTCATTGATAAAAAAAATAAAATCTGGATAGGAACTAATGAATTTGGAGTACACATACTTAATCCAGAAAAAATGACTACAAAAAGAATAAAGTTCATTTTGAATAACGAAGAAATACGTAATGGATTTATTTTATCAATAATTGAAACTTCAGATCAGGAAATATTAGCAGTTGATTATGGAGCAGGGATATTTTATTACAACGAAGTTGATGATGAATTCCAGTTATATAATGATCTGGGTTCTAATACGGTAGCTTATTCATTAGTGCTTCATGAAGATGAATTCAAAAGATTATGGATTGGCGGAGAAAATTCACTTGTAATATATAATAGGGATAATAAAAAACTAGAAAAAGTTGAAATATTTTCAACACCTTTTGGTCCCTTTTTATCCAGAGGGTTAATAAACATTCTGAAGGATAAGGCTGGGTTCCTCTGGCTGGCAACATTAGATGATGGATTATACAGATATAATCCCGTTGATAATAAATTTTTTCATTTCACTGGCAGTAATAATAAAAACAGCATTAAATCTACAGCTATACTTTCATTATTTCAGGATAGTTTTGGTAACATATGGATTGGAACAAGGTTGGACGGATTGTATAAAGTTGATCCAAACAAACAGCCTATGAATATTCTTAAAATACCAGAAAACTTTAAAACTAATTCTCCATTAGATAAAGTAAATGCTGTTGCAAAAAGTGAAAAAAGAAATGATGTTGCCATAGGCACTGCAGGGCTAGGGGTGTTTTGGCAAAATATTGAAACCGAGAAGTACAAAATTTATAGAAACGAGAAAAACCCAAACAGCATTTCAAGCAATAATATCTTCTCTTTAACAATTGATGCAGACAACAACCTTTGGGTTGGAAGTGATGCTGGATTAGATCAGGTTAATCAACTAAATGGAACTGTTAAGAATTACTTGCACAATTTAATTCCACTATACACAGGTTTTTTCATTAATGACCTAAAATTTGATACGGCCGGAAGGTTATTTGTTGCGCACAGAGGTGGGGTAGATATTGTTTATCCCAACCAAAATATTATTAAGCAGATACCCTCTGTGTCCAATCGAGAATTAAAACCAGAATTGCAAACCGACATAATAAATCTTGTAAATTCTTCGCAGCCAATTGCTTCAATACTTAAAGTGGGTGAACAAAAATTATTGGAAAGCGAATTTGAAATTTCTGACAGCACCAAAGTATTAATTGTTGGGATCGGGGAAGGACAATCAGATCTAGAAAAAATGTTTGATTTTGGTTGGCTTGAAGATTCTGATAAAAATATCATTTGGGGTATGCACAAATATTGGGATTCATTTCATTTCCAGGGCGGAATGAAGAATAGAATTATAACTCAAACATTACAATTAAAAAAAGGGAAATATAAACTTAAATTTCAATCAGACGTTGGACATTCATATGGTAATTTTAATGTGCTGGCGCCAAAGGATTCCGCATTATATGGAATTCAACTCATCAAGATTAGTGATCAGCAGTATAATGATTTTTCAAAAAGAATTGATGAGGATAGAAAAAATAGCAGTAATATGTTAGTAGAGATTGCTAATTCAATATATATAAGCAAATCCTATGAAAATATTTTATGGATTGGAACATCAAACCAGGGATTATTCAAATACAATTTAATTGACAATAAATTCACTCAGTTCAAATTCAGCGAGAAACCAATATTTGTTTCAGATTTTGTTACCAGCAATGATGTTTACTTTGTTTTGGAAGATAGCAAGGGAATTGTTTGGTTTTCTTCTCCAAATGGTTTGGGAAAATTAGACCCCAAAACGGAGAAGATTAAATTTTTTACTGAGGATGATGGTCTTCCAACAAATTTAGTTGGTGCTATACAAGAAGATAATTATGGGAATTTATGGATAAGTAGCGCGGCAGGTTTAACTACGCTTGTCCGAAATGAAGAAGGTGAAAAAGAAACTTTTATTAATATTGATATAAAGGATGGCTTGCAGGGTTATTCCTTTTCTCTGGCATCGTGGAAAGCAAAGAACGGAGAATTATTTTTCGGCGGAGATAATGGAGTCAATTATTTTCTTCCCGGAAGAACTAATCAAACGAAACCTACAATAGTATTCACTGATTTGAAAATATCTGATGTGTCCGTTTATAGTGATGTTGCAACTTCCCCGTTAAAAAAAGATCTAAATGATACAGATGAATTAACATTAGACTATTCACAAAATGATATATCTTTTCAATTTGCACCAATCCATTATTCCCGACCAGAAAGAAATTTAATTGCTTATAAATTAAATGGATTCAATAAAGATTGGGTTTATAGTAAATTACATTTTGCCTCATTTACAAATCTAGAGCCCGGTGATTATACATTTAGATTAAAAGCAGCAAATGGCGACGGAGTCTGGGGTGAGAACGAAAAAGTAATTCATATTGAGGTACTTCCACCATATTGGAGAACAACATTTGCATATATCGGTTATGGTATTCTTTCTGTCGGCTTTGTCTTCGGGGTAGACCGTGTGCAGCGAAGAAGACTTTTAACAAAAGCAAGAAATGCTGCTGCAATAAAAGAAGCTGAGTTGCGTGCGCAACTTGCTGAAACAGAAAACGAACGGAAGTCAAAAGAATTGGAAGAAGCACGTCAACTACAGCTATCGATGCTACCAAAGGAATTGCCTAATCTTCCGCATCTTGATATCGCCGTATATATGAAAACAGCAACAGAAGTTGGTGGTGACTATTACGATTTTAATGTCTCGCTTGATGGAACACTCACAGTCGTGTTAGGTGATGCAACAGGACACGGAATGAAAGCAGGTACGATGGTTACCTCCGCTAAATCTTTGTTCAACAGTTATGCAGCTAATCCGGATATAATTTTTACGTTCCGTGAAATGACACGATGCATAAAACAAATGCAGTTTCAGTCTTTGGCTATGAGTATGATGATGCTGAAGATTAAGAACAACAAACTTCTGATGTCCTCTGCTGGTATGCCGCCAGTTTATCTATTCAGAAATAAGCATAAAATAATTGATGAATATTTAATCGAAGGAATGCCATTGGGAACAATGGATAATTTTCCTTATGAGTTAAAAGAATTGGAATTGTTTTCCGGAGATGCAATATTATTAATGAGCGACGGTTTTCCAGAACTAAACAATCAGCATAATGAAATGTTTGGTTACGGACGAGCCAGAAATTCATTTGAAGAAGTAGCAGAAAAAGAACCAGAGAAAATTATTGAGTATTTAAAAGAAGAAGGTTCACGATGGTCGAATGATAAGGAGCCTGATGATGATGTGACGTTTGTTGTAATAAAAATTAAATAAAATGAGCCTTTCAACTTTCTTAATATTTTTTTATCGCTTGTATCATTTGAGGTTACTATGAAATCAACTTTCTTTTATGTCATAACAATATCACAGTTATCTCTCTTTCCAATTACATCACTGATTGGGCAAAATAAATATAACTTTGAGCATATCTCAATACCAGATGGACTTTCGAACGCTCAGGTTTGGGACATTAAACAGGATCAATATGGTTTTCTTTGGATTGCAACTTCCGATGGTTTGAACAGTTATGACGGTTATAATTTTAAGATTTATAGGAATGACCCCGGGGACCAAAATTCATTGCCAGATAATACCGTTAATTCGTTAATGATTGACCATGATGGAACCCTGTGGGTGGGTACATCTGCCGGATTTTCTAAATTCAATCGAACAAATGAATCTTTTGAAACTATGCTGCCCGATTCAAACAGTGTCGATCCTTTTTCAAATAATATTACCAAGATTGTCCAAGACAGCAAAAACAGGATATGGTTATTATCCGATAATGGTGTTTTTATGTCCGATAAAAACATGAACAAAATAAAACAGGAATTTTTGAAGGATGGTGAAAAAAAGTCACGCGTTAGAGTAGATAATTTCGCTTTTTTAGAAACTTCATCAGGTGAAATTTATGCGGGTTATCACTTTAAGGGCTTAATTAAATATAATGAATCAGACAAATTATTTGAATGGATAAATGTTGATCCGAAAAACCCAACAGTTTTTGAACACCATTCATTACTAAATCTATATGAAGATAAAACAGGAAAAATATGGATCAGCAGTCAAAATGGTTTTTATAGCTATGACCCGCAAACCGGCAGCTTCACTGAAATAAATCTTTTTCAAAAGGTTAGTGTTATTGGAGAAGCCTGGACAAATGGGGTGAGTGGAGTTTATCAAGACGATAAGGGATTCCTTTGGATAGCTACTATTACAAACGGGATTTTCCTCTATGATATGAAAACGAATGAAATAATTACATTAAATGAAGCAGAACTTCCAGTTGGTGTTCATAATTTTAATGGATTTTGGAAATTGTACCGAGATGAATTCGGTATTTTATGGATCGGTACTATAAATAACGGGTTGTTAAAATTAGATTTTCAAAAAGAACCCTTCCGGCTTTTCACTAACCCTATTGATAAGACCAACGCAAATAAAATGCTATTCATTTCTTCAATATATAAAACGAATAATGAAAAAGATTTCATTTGGCTTGGCACAGACGAGGGCTTAATTAAATATGGCTTAAAGGATAAAACCCACAAAAAATATCAAAATATTAATAGAAATCAGAATTCCATTAATGATAATTCTGTTCGAAGCATTCGGCAAGGATTTTCCCAGGAATTATGGCTCGGTGCAAGAACAGGTTTAAGTAAAATGAATCTGTTGAATAACACTTTTACAAATTATGATTTAAGCGATAATTCAAAATATATCAAAGTTAACTACAACAACGTATATGATCTTTCAATGGATGATTACGGAGATTTATGGATCGCTTCTAACTTGGCAGGCGTAGTGAAATTAGATACAAAAAATAATACCAAACAATTCATTCCAACGCAAGATTTCCGTACTTATGATATAAAGCTTATCACAGCAGTAGACTCACTTTCAAAAAATAATTATGCTGCTGCTAAACTTACTGAGGTTGGAGATTTGCAGGATTTAAAAAAAGAATTTAGTATACAAAAGCAAACTGATGTTATGATTGTTTCGGTTGGGGAAGGAGCAACTTCTCCCGGAATGATGGATTATGGCTGGCTTCAGGATTCTAAGTCCGATACAATCTGGATAGATAATGATTATTCAAAATCTTTTTATGTGGGTGGTAATTACAAAAATCGGATTCATATTGGAATAATATCATTAAAAAAAGGAGATTATACATTAAGATATATCTCGGATGAAGGCCATTCATATGGAAAATGGAATGCTGATCCTCCAAGTGATTCTTCTTTATGGGGAATTCAAGTATTTGATTTAACAAGTTCAGACGTGAATTATTATAAAAACCTTGTTTCCTCGAGCGAAAATCATCCTTCTATCAATTCTCTTTTTGTCAGAAAGGTTGAATATCAAAATGACGGTTCCGTCCTTATCGGAACCAACACAGGATTATATAAATATGATATCAGGAAAAAATCTATTGAAAATTTACAAAGTGATTCAAAAATATTTGGAAGCCAAAATTTAATAGAAATCAATGATATTTTAGTAGACAAGGATAATGTAGCATGGATTGCGACGAACGGGGGTTTGATTAAATATGATCAACAGTCAAATAAATTTAAAATCTTATACGATAAAGATGGGCTGCCTTCGAATTATATTAAAGCAATTGAAGAGGACTTATACGGGAATTTATGGCTGAGTACACTTAATGGTATTTCGAAATTTAATAAAGACACAGATCATCCCATATTCATCAACTATGATGTAAGAGACGGTTTGCAAGGATATGCCTTCAACAATAGAGCTTCTTTTAGAAGTGAATCAGGCGATTTATTTTTTGCCGGTCAAAATGGATTTAATACTTTTCATTCAAGCAATATTAATAAACAGTTGCCAAAAATTGAGATTACTCAGTTAAAAATTTCAAATAAATTAGTAACACCTTCATCTGAAAATTCTCCATTAACTAAAAGTATCCCGGACACAAAAAACATTGAACTGACTTACAGTCAAAACAGTATTTCATTTGAGTTTACCGCTATTCATTTTTCTAGCCCTGAAAAAAATCAATACGCTTATATGCTTGAAGGATTTGATAAAAACGGATGGATATATGATAACAGAAGATTTGCGACTTATACTAATCTTCCGCCCGGAGATTATGTTTTTAAAGTGAAGGGATCAAATGGAGATGGTGTCTGGGATGAAACAGGAGCAACAATAAATATTAAAGTTCTAGCTCCCTGGTGGAGAACTATTTGGGCTTATATAATGTACTTTTTTGTTTTTGCTAGCGGCATATTTATAGTAGACAGAGTTCAAAGAAGGAGACTGCTTGCAAAAGCAAATGAACAGGCTAAATTCCAGGAAGCAGAAATACGTGCACAGATCGCAGAAACTGAAAATGAACGCAAGACAAAGGAATTAGAAGAAGCACGTCAATTACAGCTTTCAATGCTTCCAAAAACACTTCCTCAATTACCGCATCTTGATATTGCCGTGTATATGAAAACTGCAACAGAGGTTGGCGGCGACTATTATGATTTTAATGTGGCAATGGATGGAACTTTAACCGTTGTGCTTGGAGATGCAACTGGTCACGGTATGCGAGCTGGTACAATGGTCACTTCTGCAAAATCGTTATTCAACAGTTACGCTGCAAATCCTGATATACTTTTTACTTTCCGCGAGATGACAAGATGCATTAAACAAATGCAGTTCCAATCTCTTGCAATGAGTATGATGATGCTCAAGATCAAGAACAATAAACTACTGATGTCCTCTGCTGGTATGCCCCCTGTTTATCTGTTCAGAAACAAGCACAAAATAATTGAAGAATATTTAATCGAAGGAATGCCTCTGGGAACGATGGATAATTTTCCTTATGAACTAAAAGAAATGGAATTGTTTTCCGGAGACACTATTTTATTAATGAGTGACGGCTTCCCTGAACTTCAGAACTCAAACAACGAAATGTTTGGCTATAGACGAGCCAGAAATTCTTTTGAAGAAGTAGCAGAA
Organism: Ignavibacteriaceae bacterium; assembly: GCA_014860115.1. GTDB lineage: Bacteria > Bacteroidota > Ignavibacteria > Ignavibacteriales > Ignavibacteriaceae > IGN2. The sequence continues at coordinate 16,042 of JACZKK010000084.1, read as the reverse complement.
AAGGAACCGGAGGGAATTATTTCTTATTTAAAAGAAGAAGGTTCACGATGGTCGAATGATAAGGAACCTGATGATGATGTAACGTTTGTTGTTTTAAAGGTAAAGTAGGATAAAGTATTTTTTTGAGTAAGCCTGAACTTTATTATTATAAGGATGTAAATAAAAAACCGTATCCCGATATTAAAGTTCTGGCCTGTGTTTTATTAATTGTCTTAACTTATAATTATTTGAAAGTAATCTAATGGATTCACCTATCAAATTGGATCTGAAGCTGCCCAACATACCGGATATTGAGTTAGTCGCTGTAGAGAGCCTTCTTCTAATGGGTAAACATTTTGGCATTTCTGAAAACAAAGTAAATGAAGCCAAAATTGTTGTGACTGAAGCAATTATAAATGGTCTTGAACATTCGGGCGAAAATAACCCTTATCTGAATGTTGAGTTTACTATGGATAAAGAAAAATTAATAATTCTAGTAACTGATTACGGAACCGGTTTTGAGCCAGGGAGTGTTGAAGAACCAAATATCGGGGATAAAATTCACAGCACACACAAGCGTGGATGGGGCCTTAAACTTATGAAATCAATGTCTGATGATCTTATCATTGAATCCGGACCTAACGGGACAAGAATAACAATCATAAAAAATTTAACTTAAACGGAGAACTTTAATGAGTACTGAATTTAATTTAATTTCAGAATTACACGATAAAACCCTGATAATAAAAACTGAAGGATATATAAATAACACGGGCGGTGAGAAGATTGTTCAGGAGCTCGAAAAACATGCGAACATAAATAAGCTTGTTCTAAATTTAGAAAAATCAAAGGTTGTTAACTCTATTGGTATTTCACACCTTATTGAGGTAATTGAAAAATTAAGCCAGACTAATGGTAAGCTTGTGTTTACTAATCTTGACCCAACAATAGAAAAAACATTTTCCATAATGGGGTTGTTTCAGTTTGCAGAAAAAGCTGATTCAATTGAGTCTGCACTAAAATAAAAACTATATTGGAAAAAGATTCTTTAGTTGAAAAGCTGACCTTACAATCTGAATCCTTTCAGGAAGGATTTGAAATCCTATGTAAATCATTCACTTTTGATGAAATGGCAAAGAATTTTCTGCATTTGCTGCGTGGAAATTTTATCAGCACTAAAATTTATTTGTTATACAAAGCAACGAAAGATTCTGATTGGAAAAGTATTCAATCGCAGGAAAAGTTCAGCGATGACGATCTTTCCCTGCTTTCGCTGAACAATCCAACTCCTATTAAATATTTCAGGGGTGAAAAATATAATGCAGTTGTGGTGCTTCCTTTGTCAGATTTTTCTTTTCTTGGAATACTCATTGGGGGAAAGCTGGGTGGCGGCGAATTAAATGATTTTGATAAGATCACTTTACAAATACTGCTTCAGGTTTTTGACAGTGCGCACAAGTCATTCATAAACCAGAAAAATGAAAAGAAATTAATTTTTGAACTGAATGAGAAAGTTCTTCAGCTTAATAATTTAATTGATACGGGGATCGAGCTATCCAAATACGAAAATCAAAAAATACTTTTTGAGATTGCACTCGGACGTATTGTAATATTAACAAATGCTTCTTCTGCTCTTATAATTATTTCCGATGTCCAAAACAACATCGTAGAAAATCAAATTACTTTTCCACAAAACATTTGGCCGGAAAGCATTTTGAGCAGCCCACATAAAATCGACTCTTTTTTTGAATTCGATAATATGTCTTATCGAATTGTTCTTTCAGAAAAGGAAACACGTGGTGGAACAACTGCGTTCAACGATTTGGATGAGATGCTTCTCCAGGCGGTGACCAGACAGGTTCATGCTTCACTTGAAAACGATTTTCTCTTGAAACAATCTCTTGAGAAAGAAAGGATCGAGAAAGAGCTTAATCTTGCTGCTGCTATTCAGCAAAAAATTATACCGGAGAAATTACCGAAGATAGCTGGTTATCAATTATCCGGAATTAATATTCCGTCGCGCGAAGTCGGTGGTGACTATTATGACTGCTTCGATCTCGGCGAAGGGAAATATGCTTTAATAATGGCTGATGTTGCAGGGAAAGGAATTTCTGCCGCGCTGCTTGTAAGCACATTGAATGCTGCTCTTCACGCTTACCTTGAATTCAATCTGCCGCTGACCGATCTTGCAGACAAGCTGAACAAGCTTATATATAAAGCATCTCCGCCCGATAAGTATATAACTTTTTCAATCATTGTATTGGAATCAGATTCAGGAACACTTGATATTTTAAACGCCGGCCATAATCCCGCTTTACTATTACGAAAAGATGGAACACTTGAGCAAATTGAAGCCGGGGGAATTGGTTTGGGAATGCTCGATTTAGGAATTCCTTATTCCGGACAAACTCTCTCAATGAATCCGGGAGATAAATTATTTTTATACACAGATGGAATACCTGAAGCAATGAACTCGGCAGAAGAAGAATATTCAGACGAAAGAATGATAAGTTTTTTAAAAGAAAACTCCGGACAACTTGTTGATGAATTTATCAAGCTTATCGTCGAGGATGTGAAGGGGTATGCCGGAGAAGCCGAACAAAGTGATGATATTACATCTATGATTTTAACGAGGGAATAGAAAAACGGGTGCGAATTCCGCAGTATATCGCACCCTTTGTGCATCCTGCGGGACTCGAACCCGCGACCTGCTGATTAAGAGTCAGATGCTCTACCAACTGAGCTAAGGATGCGGGGGCAAAATTAAGGAAATTTTATCAGGTGTGAAAGATGATGTGGCAGGGAACTGACCTTTCCCTGCTAAAACTTGTGGAGATTTTAAGGCTGTGAGACTACTTCTTTTTCGTATCGGGCGGATTGCTAAGTTTCTCAAGGAAGGTGTGATATACGCTCATTATTTCATCCTTCAGAAAATCTGATTGCATTTCATACTCTGTATATTTTTCAAAAAACCTGTGTGAAAGTTTTGAAAATAAGATTTGGGTAAGCAGTGCTGCTGTTTGCTCTTTTGGTTGTTCCATTCTTAACCTCAGTCTATTAAAGTTGTTTAAAAAATTATTAAAGAAATGTTTTTACGGCACTGCCAACAACAACATCAATAACGCTATTCGTTATTTTTGTTATCCTTATTTTGGATAATCCCAGTTGTTTCAGTGCTTCCATTTGCGCAAGATCTTTTTTTCCTTTTAATAAAAACTCAAAATCCTCCTTGCTGAGTGCACCAGATGCAAGCCCTTCTGTCCATCGTTCCAGGTCCGACTTTGCTTTTTCTATGAAGAGTGTTCCATCTTTAAGCAGTTCATCTTTGTATTCCGCCAGATTTTCTTTTGCAAAATCCAGCAAATCACTCTTAAGCGTAGAAACAAAATCGTTGAATGTTGGCATATAATTGTCCTCTATTTAAATTCTGATTGATCTATCTTTCCGCTCTCAAGACCTATAATCGTATCAAAGGCATCACTCACAAGTATTTGCATCTCCGTTACAAACATTTCAGAAAGCGTGCCTTCCGTTTCCCACCTTTTCAAAAATCCCCCCAGCAGGTTTCCTTCTTTATCAATAAGAATTTCCCATTGTTCGGTAGATATTTCATTATTCGGTCTGCCTTTGGAAAACTCAAATGCTTTATCCAATTCTGTGTTTAGGTAAATCACCTCTTCTTCATAGTCAGCATAAGGCATTGTCGCGAAGTACATAAGATTCAAGGACTCTACTTTTAAATCTACAGCTTGTTTGTAGGCTTCCGGGCTGAACACCGAAATAGAAGCACAAGACCAAACAACCATGCTGAGAGTGATCGCTGTGATGGTGGTTAGTAACTTAGCTTTTGTTGTCATATAAGTATTTCCATTTTCAAGTAGTAATTATTATTGTCAATATTTTCAAAACATCTTTGTATTATATTTAACTCTTAATTAGTAAATAAATTTATACCCAAACATAAAATAAAAATATTTATTCTAAATGAAGTCTGACAAGAATTATTCCTCTACAAAAAACAACTTGGCTCCTTTATTTGTAATTATCGCTGCAAGCTTGTGGGGAGTAGATGGAATCGTTCTTCGTCCGGTACTTTACAGCCTTCCTGTTCCACTGGTGGTTTTTGTAGAAAGTACGATTGTAGCTATTCTGCTTTCACCGTATTTCATAAAGCAGATGCCATCATTAAAAACTTTACAAAGGAAAGACTGGTTGGCTTTCTTTTTGGTTGCATTGCTTGGCGGAGCTCTTGGTACGATGGCTATTACTAAAGCTCTTTTTTATGTGAATTTTGTTAATCTTTCCGTTGTAATTCTTCTTCAAAAATTGCAGCCGGTTTTTGCAATCACCCTCGCTGCTATATTTCTGAAAGAAGCGCTTTCAAAACAATTTTTCCTCTGGTCTGGTCTGGCAATTACCGGTGCTTACTTTATGACCTTTGGAACACAGCTTCCTGATTTTGCTACGGGAGATAAAACAACAATTGCCGCTCTATTTGCTTTAATAGCAGCGCTGGCATTCAGTTCTTCAACAGTACTAAGTAAGCGGGCTTTGAAAAATGTTTCTTTTGAGATGGGAACGTATCTGCGGTTCCTTTTCTCTGCATTTATAATGTTGGTGCTTGTTGTATCGTTAGGTGATATCGGCTCCATCTCAGAGATTACAACAAAGCAGGTAATTGTATTTATTATCATCGCTTTTACGACTGGTGGGGCAGCAATCTTTCTTTACTATTATGGATTGAAAAGAATCACCGCATCAGTAGCAACTATTTGTGAGCTCGCATTTCCTCTAACGGCTGTATTGTTGGAATATTTTTTAAGAGGAAATATTCTTAATGTCGTTCAGTGGATAGGGGCGGGAGTATTAATGGTGAGTATTCTAAAAGTAAGTGTTACACAAAATCAACAGAATAAAAATGCCGGCAATTAATACCGGCACTTAAATAGTCAATTTATTCCTGTGCGCTCCACGGTGGAGTTACGCCGTTCATTCTCGCATAAGCAATTGACTGACCAAGATGCTCATGCAAATGTGCGATTACAGTAACCATAAAATTCCTGACGGAAAATTTCATTCCGAAAGCTTCTATTTCTCTATTAAGATCTTCGTCAGTGAATTGGGCAACAGATTCTTTAAGATCTCCAAAAGATTTTTCCATTAATGATAACGCGGTCTTTTTGTCGGCCTTGCTTTTAGAAGAACTCATATCAAACTTTTCTCCTTTCATAAGACTAAGCATATAATAATTAGCCTCGGCTGCGTGAACATAAACCTCTCCGACCGATCTTACCCCTTCACCCGGAGTCCAACTATAAGATTCTTCGGGCATAGCATCAGCTAGCTGCATAAGTCTACCCTTAACAAAATCAACTTGTCCCATAAACTCCTTGACAAAAATTGGCTGCTCTGCAAATGCGGAAGCATTAATGAAAATTAACGCCGACAGAACAAGCACTCTTTTTACATTAAACATAGAACCTCCTTAAATTGTTAGAAAATAATTTCTGTAAAGAATTAGAATCGCAGTAGGAATATATTTATTTCGCTTGCCAAATGGCAAGAAGTGACAGAAATAAATTATTGGGGCGGGCTAATAAATATTATCTCGGGGTAAGCCTTTGTCCTCGGTTTTCGTGAAAAAAACGATAAAAGCAATGAATAAACGACTACTAACCCGATTCCTGCAAGCGACGAATAAAGTTCTTTGTTTATTGTGAACACTTCCATTCCTAAAAAAATACCTGCAAGCAGAAGAATCAGGGGTATCCCGTACAATAAAAACGATGCCCTCAGTATTTTGCTTCCTTTAATAACAATGCGAACTTTATCACCTGGGTGAGCTCCGTGCGGATCACGAACTGTTAAGCTTCTTTCTTCAGAGCTGCCCGGTTTGCAATAAATTTTCGCTGTGCATTCGTGGCACTTATCCGAATCCTGAATGCTTACAATGGCAATTCCATCTTTTGCTTCTTTAACTATTCCTTCTTCGTAAAGTTCTTCTGTAGACATATTACTTGCAGTCATTCCGTCCTCGAGCAGTAATCAATTTTGTTGGATTCCCGCTTTCGCGTGAATGACAATTAAAATGTTAATTTACTTTGATTTCAATATTTTCCTGCTTCAGCAACTCCGCCGCTTTTTCAGGATGTACCAACCTGATTGCACCGGTTTTACATTTATCAATCGGGATTTTGCTAATATCAAGATTTTCATAATTAATTTCTGGTAGAAAATCTCTCATCTCAATTGAGCCATCGGATTTGCGTGCACAAATTCCGCAACCGAAACACGCAACATTACAAACCTCCTTCGAACGTTTTGGATCATCATGGTTTTTACAGAACACAAATAATTCTCTGTCCTCAGGATGAATTTCAATTATCCCGCGCGGACAGGCTTCTACACATAGTCCGCAGCCAGTGCAAAGTTCTTCAACTATGGTTGGCAATCCATTTTCGTTCATAAATATTGCCCCGAACTGACATGCATCAACACAATCTCCGCCACCGAGACATCCGTATAAGCACATCTTTTGTCCGCCGGCAACAATTGTTTGAACAGAGCAGCCTTGTGGGCCGTTATATTCTGCTTTTTCTTTCATAACAGCTTCTGCATTACCGCCGTTGCATAAAACTCTTGCAACCAGTTTTACGCTTGCACTGCTTTCCATTCCCAAAATTCTTGCTATTTCATCTGCTAATTCCTGGCCGCCCACAGGACATCCGTTTATTTTTACTTTGCCATCCACTACATTTGTCGCAAAATCGTAACAGCCAGCCAAACCGCAAGCACCACAGTTCGCATTTGGAAGAATGTCATTTACTTCTCCTATTTTGGGATCTTCAACGACCCGCAATTTTTTATCTGCAAAGGCAAGTGCGCCCGCAAAAATAAATCCCAGCCCACCCATTGTAGCAATTGCTATAATTATTGTTATGTCCATAAAAATTTCCTTTTCATTCGTGTTAATTCGTGAAATTAGTGGCTAAGAAAATTGCCACGAACCTGACTCCCGTCAGGTAGATTCACTAATCATTAATCAAGAACTTCTCAAATCCGCTTGAATAAAAAATCTCTCCGTTTTCATCGATTATCATAACTTCTGTATCATTTAACTTTTCAATTAATTTTAGTCCTTTTTCTTTTCCCATTACAAAAACTGCGGTTGCAAGTCCATCTGCAAATGCGTTGTCTTTGTGTATTACTGTAACACTTTGTAATCCTTTTGATGGATATCCTGTCTTCGGATCGAGTATATGGTGATAACGCACATTATCTTTTTTAAAATAGTTTTCATAATCACCGCTTGTTGCAGCAGACATTCCGTTGAGTTTTATCCGCCTGATGATTTCGTTCACATTCCTCGGATGCTGAACACCAACGACCCAATCATTTCCAATTGTTTTTATTTCTCCGCCAGCATTTACAAGCGCCGATTGTATCCCGGAATTTTGAAGAACATCGACGGCCTTATCAACGGCATATCCTTTTGCAATTGCGCCAAAGTTTAATCCGGTCTTTGCTGAACGAAAAACATTTCCGTCATTAACTAATTTTATTTTGTTCCAATTACTTTCAAGCAACGCTGATTTTATTTCAAGTTCATTCGGGACAACCGGGGATTTGCTATCAAAACCCCAGAACTGGATTAAAGGCTCAAGCGCAACATCAAAACATCCATCAGACATCTTCCAAACCGAATCACACAAAACCATTAAACTGTAAAGCTCTTCATCAACGGAGATGATTGAATCATTACTATGATTAAATTGCCGAACAGGACTGTCCTCATTATATGTTGTAAACAGATCATCAATTCTCATAATTTCTGTAAATGCTTTTGTTATTGCATCATTAGCTTTTTTTTCGTCGGTCTCACGAACCTGAATGTCTACAACCGTCCCGAGAAGAATTTGAGTTCGATGATAGTTTCCTGATTCGTCCTCACAGCTTCTGCCAAGAAAAATTCCAATAAGAAAAAGAACAATGGCCATAACACCGTATGCTATTACGTTTTTCAAACTACGCTAATTCGATTTTAACTAAAACTTTATTCGGTGCACAGGCAATGATGTTTCCAGCTCCATTGGTAATTGAGTTTTTGCAAATTTCGTGTCTGCAGGTTGACTTATGCACCCGCACAATTCCATTTGTAATCTTTAACGCTGTTTTACCCTGTGGACCATCAATCAAAATGTTTCTATAATTTTTGTCTAATGAAATTCTCTCAACCAGTCCGTTTTCATTTTTAATAACAACTTCTTTTTTATTTGAGTTTAAGATAGAAGAAAGAAAATCTCTCTCGTTGTACTCTGCGCTAAATATATAATTCGCCTTTTTGTTTTTGATGTTGGCTCTGATGTTTGAAAATCCATAACTCAAATCATTTAATGAATAAACCGGGTTTTCTGTATCGCTAATAATAATGTCTGAATCTATTTGATTGTCAAGCCTTTTCAGTCTGTAAGTAATGCTTCCGCTGTTCGAGAAGGCTTTGTTTCTCAACCTCGAGTCAAATCTTGTTATCGCTTCGCCAATCTTTGCATCAGAAAGAACAACTGGGTCGGCATTACTTTTCACTTTATTTTTAAATCCGGCGATCAACTGACTTATTATTTGTTCGTCAGCAGGAATAAATCCATGCACTGCAAAGTAAGCTAATTTTTTATTGCCAATGTATTTGCCGGTTGTAAATCCAGCTCCAACTGCAACAGTTGATAATCCTGCAATCTTTAAGAAATTTCTTCGTGATATCATTTTTTCTCCTTTAATGTCAAATGTCAGACGACAATAATTTTTTCCATTTTCTTGCTTCCCATTTCCAACCACCAACACCCCATTATATCATTCCGGCAAAGCCCATAAAAGCGAGCGCTAATATTCCGGCAACAATTAGGGTTATCGGCGCACCGCGAAATGGTTTTGGAACATCTGCTAAATCAAGTTCTTCCCGTATTCCAGCCATAATAATTAATGCTAGCGTAAATCCAGCGCCTGCCCCAACACCAAACACAACATTCTCGGCAAAACTGTATTCTCTCATTGACCCAAACAACGCCAGCCCAAGAATTGCACAGTTGGTTGTAATCAGCGGAAGAAAAATTCCAAGCGCTCTGTATAATGGCTGGCTAACTCTTTTAATCACCATTTCTACAAACTGGACGAGTGCGGCAATTACAAGAATGAACGATGGGATCTGAAGGAAGTCCAGACTGTACGGAATTAATATCAGGTTATACAATAACCAGCTTACAATTGCAGTGAGAACCATTACAAAGGTTGTTGCCATTCCCATCGAAATTGCAGAGCTAAGTTTGTTTGATACTCCGACAAAAGGACAAATGCCAAGGAAGTACGCAAGAACAAAATTGTTTACAAGCGCTGCCGATATAAATATTATAAACAATTCCATCACTTCACCTCAAGTTGTTCCGCTATGTCTTCTCTACCGACTCTTTTATAATGAGCGATAATTGATTCGTGTTCAGTTCTCTTTTTTCTATCGGTATACATATTTGATATTCCAAGTAAAAGTCCGAGAGTTAAAAATGCGCCTGCAGGAAGAATCATTATTAACCATGGCTCATACTGATCAGGCAAAACTTGCAAACCAAAAAATGTTCTTGAGCCGATTATTTCTCTAATTCCACCAAGCACCAAAAGAGCAATGGTAAACCCGGTTCCCATTCCTACTGCGTCAAGAAATGCCCTGCCCGGATTATTTTTTGAAGCAAAAGCTTCCTGTCTGCCAAGTATCACACAGTTAACAACAATGAGCGGAATGAATGGACCGAGTGCCTTGCTAAGGTCAGGAAATTTTGCTTTCATTACAAGATCAACAACGGTTACAAATGTTGCAATGATAACTATGAACGAGGCAATACGAATCTGGTTGGGAATTATTTTTCTAATTGAAGAAATAAGCAGGCTTGACATAACCAATACAAATGTGGCTGCCAATCCCATCGCTAATCCGTTTATTGCTGAAACTGTTACTGCAAGCGTAGGGCACAATCCCAGCAATTGAATCAATATCGGGTTGTTTTCCCAAACGCCTTTTAAATATTCTTTTGAAAGCGATACCTGCTTTTTCATTTCAAACCTCCGGCATCACGAAGTTTTTTCATTTGGGCAATCCCATTATTAATTATCTCAACAACAGCTTTTGACGAAATTGTTGCGCCGGTGATAGCCTGAATTTCATTTGGGTCTTCTGGTGGAACACCTTTGACCATGTTTACCATTGGAGAAGTTTGCAGCATTTTAAACTGATCCGTGAAAGGAATTTCTGTTACTTTCGTGCCAAGGCCAGGCGTTTCAACCTGTTCAAGTATTTCCATAGATTTTATTTTTTCAAGATCCTCTGTTAAACCGCAAATCAATCTGATTTTTCCCTGAAACCCATTCCCTTCATAAACCAGCGCATACCCGATGACTAGAGAATTTTCACTCATTACTTTATATACTTCAAAGCCAGCATTCTTTATTTTTTCATAAGATTTTCCTTCAGATTGGACTCTGAAAATTGCTGCCTCTGTCTCGGCTTTTTTATTTGCAGCAATTAGAGGACTTGCCCAATCGCTGACCATTGCAAGAAGACCTCCGGCAAGTATTCCAATCGAAGTTAAAACCAAAAGCATCTGAGTTACTTTATTCATTTTTTTTCTCCGCCTTTATCGCGCCAAAAACCCAAGGAGTTGTATATCGGTTAATCAAAGGAACAAAAGCGTTCATAAATAAAATTGAATACATAACGCCTTCGGGCAAGCCACCAAAGATTCTGATTATAACCAGGATCAGCGAGATGCCAAGTCCGAACATCCACATACCTTTATTTGTAATTGGTGATGTTACCCAATCTGTTGCCATAAACATCGCTCCAAACAAAAAGCTTCCCGCAAAAATGTGAAAGACCGGCGTTGGATTGTCTGGATTGATAAACCAGAATATTCCTCCGAAGACAATCATTCCAATAATCATTGAAAGAGGAATTCTCCAGTTAACTATTCCAACAACTATGAGAAATATTCCGCCAACTAAAACAGCTGCTGCAGAAGTTTCGCCAAGCGAACCGCCAACATTTCCAATCGCCATAGAAGATGTTTCAGTTAAAATTTTATCAAACTTCAAGGCTGCAAGCGGAGTTGCGCTTGTAATTCCATCAACCGCAAAGTTTGGTTGTGTCCAGGTTGTTATCTGAACAGGGAACGCTGCTTGCAAAAATGCTCTTCCAACTAATGCCGGATTAAAAATATTGTAACCAAGTCCACCAAAAATTTGTTTGCCCAATCCGATAGCAACGACGGAACCAATTGCTGTGGCTGATAATGAAAAGTTTGGGGGAAGGGTTAATGCAAGAAGTAATCCTGTAAGTGCGGCACTTCCATCAAACCAGGTGACTTGTTTTTTTCTGACTGATTGTACCGCGGCTTCGGTTCCAACAGCAAATGCTACTGCAGTTACCATAATGATCGCCTGATAAATTCCAAAAAAAACGATCGCGGCTGCAACCGATGGTGCAAGAGCAATGTTTACAAACCACATCACTTTTGCCGTTGACCACTTTGAATGTAAATGCGGCGACGTTGTTAGATCAAAATAAACTTTTTGTTTTGGTTCTGCTGTTGTTTCGGTTGTCATATTTTTTCTGTTTTAATGCTGAACTTGGTTCTCCAAAGGAGTCCTTTGGACAGCACCTCAATAATATTTCAAAGATCCCGAATCAAGTTTGGGATTACAATATTATTTATTCATTACAGCTCTTTCACGCTGCATTTCTAATACTTTTTGCTTTCCTAATCTAATCCATTGAACAAGCGGAATGTTTGCAGGACAGGTGTAAGCACAGGTTCCGCATTCCATACAAACATTTATATCGGCACCTTCTGCCTCTTCATACTTTTGAAGCTGCGAATAACGAGCAAGTTTTGTTGGCATGAGGTTTAAGGGACAAGCTCCAACGCATTGTCCGCATCTCAGACATGGTGTTTCGGGATTTTCAGCAACTTCATCTTTTGTTAAAACTAGAATTCCGGAAGTAGCCTTCATAACGGGTGCGTGCAAATCAAACTGAGCAACACCCATCATCGGCCCACCGACAACAATTTTTACTGAATCTTCTGTAACTCCGCCACAGAAATCTATAACGTTCTGGATTGGTGTTCCAACCGGCACTAATAAATTCTTCGGGATCTTTATTCCTTTTCCCGAAACGGTTAAGGCGGCAACTGTGAGAACCTCTCCTTTCACAACCGCATCGTGAATTGCAATTGCCGTTCCGATATTTTGAATAACCGCACCAACATCCATCGGAAGTTTGCCGGGAGGAACTTCTTTGCCGGTTACGGCTTTGATCAACATTTTCTCAGCGCCCTGAGGATATTTTGTCTTTAATGAAATAACCTCAAGTCCTTTTTCGTCAACGACCTTTTCAGAAAGTAATTTTATTGCATCTGGTTTGTTGTTCTCAATTCCTATAACTCCACGATCAACTCCAAGTGCTTTCATTATCAATTTAAATCCGGAAATTAGATCGTCGGGTCTTTCAATCATAAGCCTGTAATCTCGTGTGAGATATGGTTCACATTCACATCCATTCAAAATCACAACATCAATCATCTTGTCCTTTGGAGGAGAAAGCTTAACGTACGTTGGGAATGCTGCGCCGCCCTGTCCGACTATCCCTGCTTCGGCAACACGAGCTCTGATTTCTTCCGGAGTAATTGTTTCTGGATTAAGCGGTGAAAGAAGAATTTTTTCTGATCCAATCGTCCCATTAGTTTTTATAACGATTGAATCTTTTGGAAATCCCGAGGCTGTAATTTCTTTTCCAAGACTAATAACTTTCCCCGCAACAGAAGTATGAATTGGTGCTGAAATAAATCCCTCTGCTTTTGCAACAAGCTGGCCGGAAAGTACCTCGTCGCCTTTTTTCACCTGAGGCGAAGCGTCCTTTCCAAGATGCTGTGATACAGGAAGAATAATTTCATCCGGTAATGGCATTGTTTCGAATGCACAATTTTCTGTTAACTCTTTATATTCCAGCGGATGAACGCCGCCATGAAATGTTTTGCTTTTCAACTTTTACCTGTTCCATTTAAAAACTATGGGACTTAGACAGAAAATATGCCATCAGAATTGAGTAAAAACCCTTATAATTAAGCCGAAAACACAATTTGTACTATAATTTTTTATCAAAAGCAGGAAAGCAAAAAAGTATTTTTCACAAATGAAAATTGGTGCAAATTTTTATGGATTAAATAAAGGGCTATTAAAATTAAATGGGCATGCTACCAGCGTTTTTTATCTGTCAAAGAGTTTTTGTTACTGTTTAACTGCTTGCCTAAATTGCTCTTCAAAATTTTGAAAGGATCTTCTGTGGAAAAGACAAGCATGCTTACTCAGATCAAAACTGGATTTCAGCCATCGTTCTGGGTTGCAAACGGTATGGAGCTTTTTGAAAGACTCGCATATTATGGACAGGCTACGATACTCAGTGTTTTCCTCAGAGATCATCTGAAGTTCGACGAGGTAGAGGCTGGACAACTTTCATCTATTTTTGGTGGGCTGATTTACTTCCTACCTATTTTCGCCGGCGCACTCGCAGACAAGTTTGGATTTAAGAAGGCGTTTTCATTTGCTTTTTTTGTTCTGGCAATTGGTTATTTTCTTATCGGTTCAACGGGTATTGCTGGTTTTGAAGGTTACTATTCCGATACAAATCTATTTTTAATTCTTAGTTTTATTTTGATCTTCACTGCGATTGGTGGTTCATTCATAAAGCCAAGTGTACTTGGCACCGTTGCACTCACATCAACAAAAGAAACCAAGTCTCTTGGATATGCAATTTACTACTGGCTTGTAAATATGGGCGCAGCAATCGGTCCTTTTCTTGCTTTTCTTGTAAGAGATTCATTTGGGATCCAATTTGTTTACCTTGTTTCTGCTATAAGTTGTGCACTTATGTTTGTTGTCACGCTGATCTTCTTCAAAGAACCACAAGCCAAACTTGAAGAAAAGAGAGAGAGTATTTCACAGGTAGTTAAAAATCTTTGGACGGTAATAAAGAATATTAAGTTTATGATTTTCCTCATGATCTTTGCGCTTTACTGGATTGTGTTCTGGGAATTTTTTATTGTGATTCCATTTTACATATCCGACTACATTGGACCCGAAGCACCTATTGAGCTAATTCTTTCTGTTGGAGCGTGGACAATTATCCTGTTACAAATTCCTATCAACAGGTTTACTAAGAACATTCCAACACCCACCGCAATTATGATTGGGTTTGTCTTTGCCGCATTGAGCTGGTTTCTGCTTTACTTCGCAACCGCTGCCGGAATTACCGTGGGTCTTGGATTAATCATTGCCACAATATTCATTTTTTCTGTTGGTGAACAAACCCAGGCACCAAGATTTTACGAATACCTTGCCGATCTTGCACCAAAAGGACAAGCTGCGTTGTTCCAGGGATTTGCTTTCTTACCAATTGCAATCGCCTGGACATTGGGGGGAACGTTTGGCGGCTGGCTATATCACAGCTATGGAAGAAAAGAGGTTGGTCAGCCAGAAATGGTGTTTCTGATTATAGGTTTAGTTGGTGTCGTGGCAGCAATAATGATGTTTGCTTATAACGCATATATGAAAAGAGCAAAATAGAGTTCTCTGTTCTGAGCCAGTGTTGACCTATTTGCCTCAAACGGGTTTAGTAGAAGACTTGCAATTTGGTTTCTGTCTTCTTTGAATCCTTTTAGCTTTTCAATTATCAAACCTTCTGAAAACAAAAAATTATAATATGGCAACCGAACAAATATTTCTCTACGCACTAATTGCCCTGATTGGGATTTACATCATCAGGAAGATTTTTCTTATAAAATCGATTAAGCACTATTCTGCACAGGAAGCATCGCAGAAAATCAAAAAAGAACGAAACGTGGTTCTTCTTGATGTCAGAACCGATACCGAAAGGAAGCAGGGTTCAATTAAAGGATCTCATCACATTCCGTTAACATCAATAGCCGCTAGTGAGAATGAGATGAAAAAGTTTAAGGATGCGGAAATTATCTGCTACTGTCGTACCGGTAACAGAAGTCTAAACGCAGCGGCAAAACTTAAAAAACTAGGATTTAATGCTGCCAACCTAAAGGGTGGAATTATAAGATGGAACGCAGCAGGTTTAAAATGACTTGGAATAAAATAAAATTATTTTTGCCCGTAGTTCTCGGTGCACTTGGTGGTTTTCTCTACTATCAATTTATAGGATGTAACGGAAGTTGTGCAATAACCGGAAGCCCTGTTAACAGCACTTTTTACGGATCATTGATGGGATTAATATTAACAGATTGGAAACAAATTAAATTACTATTCATTTCGCCGTCCCGAGAAAATCCGGACGAAACAAAAAAGGAAAATTAAAAATGAAAAAGAATATGGGATCAATGGATAAAGGAATTAGAATATTACTGGCTGTGTTAATTGCTATTCTATACTTTACAAATCAAATTACCGGTGTTGCCGCAATAGTTTTGGGTGTTTTTGCGGTTGTGTTTTTACTAACAAGCTTTGTTGGCTTCTGTCCGCTTTATGCACCATTCAAGCTTTCAACACTGAAGAAATCAGACAAAACATAAGTTCTCTTAAATATAAAGGATTGATAATGCAATACGGATTTTCTAAAACGATTGATCTAACTTATGAGCAGGCACTCGAAAAGGTAACTGCTGAATTGAAGAAAGAGGGTTTCGGTGTGTTAACGACTATTGATGTTAAAGAAACACTGAAGCAAAAAATTAATGTTGATTTTAAAAAATATACAATACTTGGTGCCTGCAATCCACCGATAGCACACAAAGCGTTACAAACAGAAGAAGAGCTTGGTTTGCTCTTGCCTTGCAACGTAATTGTGTATGAAAAAGATGGTAAGACACGTGTTTCAATTTTTGATCCGATGGTGATGACATGGATAATGGAAAATGATCAGATGAAACCGATAGCAACCGAAGTGCAGGAAAAGCTGCAAAGAGTTTTAAAAGCAATTTAAATAATTCAAATAAGGGAAAAA
>JACZKK010000083.1 GCA_014860115.1 Ignavibacteriaceae bacterium | reverse complement strand
GATTCGCCTTTTTATTGTTAGCCATCAAGTTTATCCGCTTGCAACTTTAATCATTTCTTAAGATTTTACATTTGAAGTAAATAAACATTACTCAAATGAAGAATCCAGCTCGATATTGCACTTTACTCGCTTTCCTGCTTTTAGTTTTGTCTCACCAGACATTTCCCCAGACTAATATCCCTGAAAAAATTCAATTCAAAAATTTTACACGAGAACAAGGTTTATCCAATGGTTTTGTTCAAGCTATTCTGCAGGATGGCAAAGGTTTTTTGTGGATAGGGACAGTTGATGGTTTGAACAGATACGATGGACGAAAGTTCCAAGTCTTTAAACATTCACCTGGTGACCCAAACAGTTTGGGCTCAAACACGGTGTTAGGACTCTATGAAGATAAATTTGGTATTTTATGGATTGGAACCGAAGGAGGCGGATTAAACAGATATAACAGAGAACAGGAAAATTTCACCAGATATATTATTAATCAGGAAGACTCCTCCAGTGTTGCAAATACTGTTATGACAATTTATGAAGATAGCCATGGAGTTCTTTGGATCGGATCACTGACCAGCGGATTATATACCTTTGATCGTAAAACAGAACAATTCACTCGTTATAAGAATATCCCTGAAGACTCAACAAGTTTAAGTGATAACAGAGTTTGGCCAATTTACGAGGACACAAAAGGTAATATCTGGGTTGGAACATTGTATGGTGGTCTTAATAAATTTGACCGGACAGAGAAGAAGTTTACCAGATATTTATATAATCCCGAAGATCCCGATAGTAGAAGTAACATGACAATACTATCGATTCGCGGAGATAATTCGGGGGCTCTCTGGTTGGCAACTTTTGGAGGCGGACTTAACAAGTTCATTTTCAAAGATGATAATCATCCTCCTGTAGTTGAAAATTTTATTTATGATCCAAAAAATCCTTTAAGTCCAAACGATAATTGTATTGCCTCTCTGTATATAGATAATAATAATATTTTGTGGCTCGGCACATTGCAAGGTGGTTTGAACAGAACAATTTCAAGTATTTATGATAATTCATCATTGTCATTTATTTCTTACAAGCATGATCCTACCGACCAATCTACTTTACAGAATAACAATATAGCTTGTATCTATCAAGATAATTCGGGACTGCTTTGGCTAGGGACATGGGGAGGCGGGTTAAGTGTACTAAATACTCAAAAAAAACAGTTTAGAAGTTTTACTCACGATCCAGAAAATCCGTTCTCACTGAGCAGCAATGATGTTACAGCAATCTATGAGGACAGATCCGGAATATTGTGGATAGGAACACGGGATGCCGGATTAAATAAGTGGGATAGAGTGAAGAATGAATTCACTTGTTACAAAAACATTCCAAATGATCCCAACAGTTTAAGTAATGATCGTATAACAGATATTTATGAGGACAGAGCCGGTATATTATGGGTAGCAACATATAGCGAGGGTTTAAATAAGTTTGACAGAAAATCTGAAAAGTTTTTCACTTATAAATACGATCCGCTAAATCCTGATGGTATTAGCGACAATATGATCACGAGCATTGCTGAGGATAAATCAGGTGCCTTGTGGATTGGAACAAACTTTAACGGATTAATCAGATTTGAAAAAGAAAGCAGACGCTTCACGCACTTCAAGTATGATCCTGATAAACCTAACAGTATAAATTCGAATGTTATCGGAACACTCTATTTTGACAATTCAGGAATACTTTGGATTGGTGCCGGCGTTGGTGGACTAGATGCATACGATCTGCAAAAAGATGAATTTGTTAATTATAAAAATGATCCTGCTAATCCGAATAGTATAAGTGCTAATACAGTCACTACAATATATGAAGATAAGAATGGCTCTTTTTGGATTGGTACCACGAATGGTGGTTTAAATAAACTTAATAAAGAGAAGGGTCAATTCAGGCATTTTAAAATGGAAGACGGATTGGCTAGCGATGCTGTCAATCAAATTATAGAAGATGACCGTGGTAATTTATGGATTAGCACCAGCAATGGGTTGTCTAAATTCAATCCTGAGACTGAGACTTATAGGAACTATGATGTTGAAGATGGGCTTCAAAGTATAGAACTGGGTGCTGGCTGTAAAAGTAAAACAGGCGAGTTAATTTTCAGCGGTAATGGATTTATAATTTTTCATCCCGATAGTATTAAAGATAACGATCATATTCCACCAGTCTATATCACAGATTTTTATCTATTTAACAAACCTGTTCCCATTGGTTATGATAGTCTTAGCGATCGTACGATTCTAAAAAAATCAATACTTGATTGTGAAGAGATTGAACTGAATTATGATGATAAAGTATTTTCATTTGAATTTGCTGCGTTAGATTTTCACGCACCTACTAAGAATAAGTACGCATACATAATGGAAGGATTTGATAAAGACTGGACTTTCGTAGATGCAAGCTACCGTTTGATAACATATACTAATCTGGATCCCGGTGATTATGTATTTAGAGTTAAGGGCTCTAATAACGATGGTCTATGGAATGAAGCAGCTACATCATTGAAAATTATTATTCTTCCTCCCTGGTATCAGACAACCTGGGCTTATCTAATTTATTGTATATTCATCGGAAGCATTATCTACTTTGCCTGGCAAGAAAAACTTAGAAGGATAAGAATCAGAAACGATTTTGAGATGAGCAAATTCGAAGCACAGAAGCTGCACGAAGTTGACGAACTGAAATCAAGATTTTTTACAAACATTTCTCACGAATTCAGAACGCCGTTAACACTGATTCTTGGCCCAGTTAAGCAGATAATAGAAAGAATAAAGGACGAGAAGACAAAGAACGAATTAAGTCTTGTCCATAAGAATGCTAATAAACTGCTCGTATTGGTTAATCAATTGCTTGATATTTCCAAGATTGAATCAGGTAATATGAAGCTGCAGACTGTTCCTCAAAATATAGTTCCGCTGTTGAAAGCATTGACTTTATCATTTGCTTCTTTTGCCGAAAGAAAACAAATTACACTTAAATTCAATTCCACTGAGAATGAAATAATTGTATACGTAGACAGGGATAAGTTTGAGAAAATCATCACTAACATTCTATCCAATGCACTCAAGTTTACTCCCGAGGGCGGACGAATAGAAATAACAATAAATAGAGCAGACAATTATGTAATTGTAATTGTAAGTGATACAGGAATAGGAATCCAAAAAGAAAAGATGTCAAAAATCTTCGATCGTTTTTACCAGGTTGATGGGAGTCATACCCGTGAACAAGAAGGAACCGGAATCGGTTTATCACTGACAAAAGAATTGGTTGAATTACACAAAGGTAAGATCGAAGTTGAAAGTGAAGCAGGAAGAGGCTCTACTTTTAGAATTAGTTTGCCATTAGGAATAGAACATTTAAAACCGGAAGAGATTAGTGAAGAAGCAGAGCACATTAAAGTGGAGATGAATGAGCCCGAACAGGATATTGAGAGAAAAGTTGAACATAAAATTGATATTGAATTATTGGAAAAAGATTCTCTTCCCCTGCTATTAATTGTTGAAGATAATTTCGACGTTAGATTTTATATCAAGGATAACTTGAAAAAAGAATACAGAGTTTTGGAAGCAGTAGATGGCGAAGATGGCTGGGAAAAAGCAATCGAACAGATACCTGATCTAATTGTAAGCGATGTAATGATGCCGAAGCTGGATGGTTTCAAGTTATGTGAAAAGTTGAAGACAGATGAAAAGACAAGTCACATACCGGTAATACTTCTTACAGCGAAAGCAGCGAAGGAAGATAAACTGGAAGGATTTGAAACCGGAGCTGATGATTACATAATGAAACCATTTGAACCGGATGAATTGAGAGCAAGAATTAAAAACCTTATTGAACAAAGAAAAAGAGTTCACGAGCATTTCCAGAGAAAAGGGATGCATGAGTTAAATGATAAGAAGATCACATCTGTTGATAAGAAGTTTCTGATGAAGGCACTTGAAATAATACACAAAAACATTTCTGACAATTCATTCACTGTTGAAAAATTTGCAGATAATTTAGCAGTAAGCAGGTCACTTCTTCATAAGAAAATTGTTGCATTAACAGGTGAACCACCACGTGATTTTATAAGGAGAATAAGACTTAAAAAAGCAGCAGAGCTAATAGAAAATAAATTCGGAAATCTCTCCGAAATAGCTCTGGAGGTTGGTTTTGATAACCCGGCTTATTTCTCGGAAGTATTCAAGAAACAATTCGGTGTAGCCCCTTCGCAATACCTTTCTAAAAATCACAATTCTATCTGAAAATAATAATAATTGTCGAGTGTGAAAATATTTTAAGCGTAGAAAAGACGCCAGTGTAAGTTTTTTACACGTGGCTGGTAGAATTCCCCTCTTAAAAATCTTACCATATATCCAGAGAATATTTTTTTATTAACGGGTAATAAAAGTCAGGAACTGGATTTCAATGTACACTCATTTAAGCAATGGGTTTGAAAATGAATTAGAACCGTCAGAGTTTTACCTCAGCCCAAATTACCCAAATCCATTCAAGGAAAAGACGACAATAAAATACTGCGTGCCTTATCGAACGAAAGTGCTGTTAGCAGTCTATAACGAAGAGAGTAACGAGGTTATAAAACTAGTGAATGAAGAAAAGAATCCCGGCACTTATGAAGTAGAATTTAACGCCTGTCATTCCCGCGAAAACCTGCCTGAAGGCAAGGCAGGCGGGAATCCAAAAGAAGAAACATTATTCTATCGTCTTGAAGCTGGCGATTATAAGAACGAATTGGAGATGACATTAAAATATAATTTATAAAGGAGGATTGTTATGAGAGTCTTAATACATACTATATTTTTCTTTTTGCTGGTAACGCCTATTTGTTTTGCGCAGTGGGTGAAGGTTGGTCTTGATGGTTATAGCCTCAACGACATCGCTGTGCAAAACTCAAATTTATTTGCTGTTACTTCAGATAGCGGAAAAGTGTATCGCTCTATTGACAACGGAACTAATTGGACAATGATTGTTGACTCAAATGCGGCTGATAT
>JACZKK010000082.1 GCA_014860115.1 Ignavibacteriaceae bacterium | reverse complement strand
AAGTTCGTTAAGGACAAAATTCAGACCAATAATTTATTTCGGCTAACTGACATCTTATTTTAAGAGTTATTAATGGCAAATTTTAAATAAGAATGTTAATTGAGACAGGATAATGTAGTTTGTTCCAAATTGAGAGTCAATGAATAACTGACCTTACACCGAAATATTTGGCGCTAAGTATTCGATGACACTCAAATCAATTTTAAATGAAAGAGTTTATAGAGGAGATTTTTTCTAATATCTCAACAACATTTATCCTGCGATCCGCGAAGACGGATTATCGAAGAAGTACCATTTTCCTGGTCTCGACGAAGTCACCGGCTATAATTCTGTAAAGGTAAACACCTGATGCAAGATTGGAAGCGTCGAATTCATACTGGTGGTAGCCACTTTTCAATTGTTCATTAACCAATGTCGATACTAATTCTCCCAAAATATTATAAATACTAAGGTTTACATTTGATTCTTTTGTGACTGCAAATTTGATTGTGGTGGTTGGATTGAATGGATTTGGGAAATTCTGTTCTAAAGAATATGTAATTGGAGTCTCAGATTTATCAGATAGGATAAGCAATTTATTGATCGATTCGTTAGTTACGGTAATTTCTTCACCGTGGATTAAATCTGCATTTATCTTATTTCCTGATTGATCCTGCAAAGTGATGCCTACATTTTCAACTTGCACCTTTATAGGATATATTATTCCACTCATTAATAAAGTCTGAGTTCCATAATTAAGGTTTTCAGCTATCCTTCCACTTGCAAACCTGATATCAAAAGCTCCTTCAGGCGGAAATGGGGGTAGTTCAAATAAATTTAAATCGACTTCATCATTTACTAAGTATAAAACGAAACTACTTCCCGAAGCATCAGTTAATATTATTTTTCCCCACTCCTGGTTGAAGTAATTAATTACTTCTGGATTTCCATTAATTAATTCACCCGGTAAATTGATCTGGCCATCTCCTGACATTTTTACAAAATATCCATAGCCAGGTTCCAGCGTACTAGCAGTATGAAATTGACCCGAGTATGAATAAATTGGACCGGTAATGAGTCCAGGCGGTGTAGTTGTTAAGCTATTCGTAGCTGCCGCAGTCTCATATCCTCCAATAAGGTTCCAACCCGCTCTTGCAGCGATTGGATAGTGTGGTACTCTTTGAATTCCACCTGCAGGCCATTCATCTCCTGTATTATATACTTTGTTGCCAAGATGCTTCATCCAATAGCCTTCTCCCGGTATTGTTGTCGTTACAGGTATATAACTTCCAAGCATTTTAAATACATTCACTGTAGGGTCTTTGCCCGGCCACCACTGATTCGCTCCCTGACCATCTGGATTTATCCCCGGTACCGATACCGAATTCCAACCATTATTAATTTGGACTTCTAACCCAAAATTGCCTTCAAATACCCCGGTTTCCAATATGGTAATGTTGTCCGCATCATAAATTCCCCAAAATGGACTTGCTAAAAACCAGGATAGACCCAGAGGTTTGTTTACATCGACTATATCGAATATAATAGTAACTATATCAGTCCATTGTGGACTTGCAGAAACAACAGTACCGTTATTGCTATTTATAAAAGGTAAGTCAATATTTACCCAGATCCTGTTTTTTGATGGCCGGGTTATTGAAGCGGGGGAATAACTTCCACCTGAAAAGTTGTGGAATACATAGTCAACATTTCTGATTGGGGTAGTTGCATAAGTAATTGAACTGGTATCAAATCCAAATACAATAGTTGATCCACCAAGATCATCACTTCCTGTGTTGGTATTAATTTGAAGTAGGATACTATATTTTGAACCAGATATCCCTAAGGCAACAAATCTGCCATTAATAGTTGTCGGTAAAACAGAAAAGGTAAAACAGAATAGTATTATTCCCACAAAGGCATTAAATCGCATCATATTTCTCTCCATTCAATAAAAGAGGTTGCATCATACTCGGGAGTTACCCGAACTCTTTATTTTTTTAGCCTCGCTAGAAAAAACAGAAAAGAAGTCGGCACAGCAATAAAGATTAAGCTTAGGTTTTTTAAATCACACGAGCGGTTAATGGGTTCGTAAGGCAGGCAAGTACCCGCGACTAATTTAATTATATAATTAAATTTATGTGATTGAAACAGGAAGGCAAATTTTATTCCACAATTTGCAACTGATAACGATCAAGAATAGTTTGGATTTATCAAGTATTGAAATATTTAATTTCAAAAAAAAGAAAATATAACTATTTGATTTCTTGGAAGTGAGAAGATCAAATTTTTGTCGAGCAGATTTTCAACGATCAAAATGCTCAGGCATTATACTTGACAGTTTCATGTGAGGAGTTCTGAAATGGATTCACTGAAAAAAATCCATCAGGGTATATTTTCAGAAGACAAGGCTGGATACTTGGACAGATGAGCTCGCTTGGTGGAGTTGAATATCTTAAAAATCTTTGGTTATTTCTTATTGATTGAAGGAAAACAATTGAACTTCTGCTTTTATAGAGTTAAATTATTTCCACATTAAAACGGTTCTTAAT
>JACZKK010000081.1 GCA_014860115.1 Ignavibacteriaceae bacterium | reverse complement strand
TTGATGCATCATCACTAAATTCTGGTGTTTACTTATACAGAATTGAAGCTACCGGAATTGATGGAACAAAATTCGTAGATGTAAAGAAGATGATATTGACGAAGTAAAATTGGTTATTTAACTCGGAACTATCCGGGTTTTATCCTCTCTTTTAATAAGCCGGCTCTGAAATATGAGCTGGCTTTTTTATTTTCATTTAATTTACTTGCAAAAACGAATAGTTTTTATGATAGATACTTGATAATATCGATAAAAAAAATTATAATTGGCTAGATTTTTAAATCAGTTATAGAAATTTAAAGTATTCGATACTTTAAATTACTTTATTTCTGTTCTATTATAATCAAATCATTCAATCATATTTGTGGGAGCTCTCTATGAAAAAAATTTTCCTCTTTTCTTTTGTAATGTTATTAAGCATTACACTGTTTTCTCAGACAAAAATTGAAATTTCTTTGTCTGAAGTCAGTCCCTTGCTTCAATCAATTAACCATGATCCAGCACTTGAAGCAACCTGGGACGTTCAATTCAATTATGACGCTACTGTAGTTACAGGTGCAGCAGGAAATGCTGGTGCTGTTTATATTCCGACGATAAACAAGTTCTGGACAAGCAGATGGGCTAGCGGTGTTGCTCATCAGTGGAATGCTAATGGTACATTAGATCTTGAATTTACATTACCATTTACCGGAACACGAGGTATGTGTTTTGACGGTCAGTACGTTTACCATTCCACCGCTACGACTACTGTTCAAAAAGTAGATCCGGTAACAAGAACAGTTGTTGGAACAATTCCAGTAGCTGGTGCACCAAATGGTTTCAGATTTATAGCCTATAATCCTGATGGAAATTCAGGAGCAGGTTCAATAATTGGTGGAAACTGGACCGCACCAAATTTAAATTTCTATGAATTCAGTATGACTGGTACGCTGTTAAGAACAATTAACAGTACCGTAACCGGAGTTTATGGACTCGCTTATGATAATTGGTCACCCGGCGGACCGTTCCTATGGGTATGGAGTCAAGGAGCTGGAGCTGGCACACCTCAGTTAATTCAACAAATGAATTATACAACTGGATTGTACACCGGTGTAACACACGATGTTATTAGTGATGTTGGTGTAGGGCAGACTGGTGCTATTGCTGGTGGTTTATTCATAACAGATGAACTCGTACCAGGATTTGTTACTTTAGGTGGAATGCTACAAGGAGTACCTGATAGATTATTTGGATATGAATTAACTACAACCGGTCCACCTTGCCCGGTAGGTGCACCAACTAATCCAAATCCACCAGATGGTGCGACAAATGTTCCGATAGCTGGAAATACTGCAACCTGGACAAATGGTGCAGGCACAACACAGGTTGAGGTATGGTTTGGTCCAACAGGAAATTTAACTCAGGTTTACAGTGGAGCACCAATTACTTCCTTTGCTCTTCCAACTCTTAATTATTTTACAACTTATGGTTGGTATGTTAAGGATAAAAATGATACTTGCTTTACACAAGGTCCAACCTGGACATTTACCACAGTTCAAGATCCAAACTTAATTGAATGGTGTGATGAGTTTGCTTCAATTAGTAACTGGACTATTATAGGACCATTGGGTCTAACAAACTGGTCTGCAGCGGCTTCTGGTAGTGCAGGCGGAACAGCACCAGAGTTAAGAATGAGTTGGACACCATCATTTACTGGTGAATCAAAAATAAGATCATCTGTATTGCCGATAGCTTTCCTGAATAACTGGCTTACTTATTATTCATTCAACTTCTTCTTTGATTGGTATGCAAATC
>JACZKK010000080.1 GCA_014860115.1 Ignavibacteriaceae bacterium | reverse complement strand
AGAGAATGATATTTTTTCAATGACGGAACTGATAAAAAATGAATCGAGTATAAATTTCCAGTTACCAAAAATTAATCCTAATGATGTTGCTGAGATTATCTACACTTCCGGTTCGCTTGGCAGAGCAAAAGGTGTAATGCTTACTCAAAAGAATATTGCAGTTAACCTTGTAGCGATGAGACAAATGGTAACAATTCATCCCGAAGACAGATTCCTTGGAGTTCTTCCTATTCATCATACTTATCAATGTACTTGCGGATTACTTTGCCCGTTATACTCCGGTGCTTCAGTTCATTTTGCCAGATCTTTAAAAACAATTCCCGAGGATTTACAAAATTCCAAACCCACCGTGCTTCTAGGCGCACCGTTGTTGTACAACAAGTTGTATAATAAGATTATGAAAACCATCCAATTGAAAAAAACATCTTCCTTGCTTGTTAATGTTTTGATAAATCTTACAGACATCACTCAAAGTATTGGCTGGAAAAATTCTAAGAAGCTTTTATTCGGAAAGCTTCATAAAACTCTCGGCGGGTCAATGAGATTATTGATTGCAGGTGGCGCTGCACCAGATCCAAAAGTTTCTAAATTTTTTAGAGAGGTCGGATTCAACATCATTCAGGGATATGGTTTAACAGAAACCGCACCAATTCTTGCACTCAACAGATTAGACGATTTCAAAGATGCTGCTGCAGGTTTGCCTTTACCGAATGTTGAAATCAAAATTAATAATCCTGATAGGAAAGGCGTTGGTGAAATTTTTGCTAAAGGTCCTAGCGTTATGCCCGGTTACTATAAGAATCCAACAGCAACTCAGGATACATTTGAGAATGGCTGGTTTAAAACAGGAGATCTCGGATATATTGATGAAGATGGATTTCTCTTTATCTGCGGAAGACAGAAGAATGTAATCATCGCTAACAATGGTGAAAATGTTTATCCTGAAGAAATAGAAGATATATTCAATCGTAATCAGTTTGTACTGGAATGTATGGTTTATGGTGAAGAAGATGAAAAGCACGATGAAAGAATTGTAGCGCTTATTGTTCCAGATACGGCAGCATTTATTGAGTATTCGAATAAAAATAATGTGCAGATAACTCCGGAATTAGTTGACGAAAAAATTTCTGAAGCCATCAAAGATACTAACAAGCAGCTTGCAGGATTCAAGCAGATTAAAAAATTCTACCTTCACGAGCACGAACTGGAAAAGACTACAACGCAAAAAGTTAAAAGACACATGGTGAATATCGCAGTATCGTAAAACCTATAGGAAGTTAAAATTTTTATGAGACTAAAAGACAAAGTTGCTATAATAACCGGCGGAGGCCGGGGAATCGGGAAAGCAATTGCATTGGGATTTGCAAATCAAGGGGCTCATATCGTTGTTGCAGCCAGAACCGAATCAGAAGTGAATTTAGTCGCGGAAAAAGTCCGGGAATTTGGCAGAGACAGCCTGGGAGTTGTTTGCGATATCTCAGATGAAATCCAGGTAAAAAATCTTGTTGATTCTACAATCAAAAAATTTAATCGGGTGGATGTACTTATTAACAATGCAGGCATTGGATCAATGCGACCTGTTTATGCAACACCACTGGAATCTTTTGAAAAAGTATTAAAAGTAAATCTGACCGGAACATTTCTATGCACAAAGCATGTCTGGCAGCCAATGAAAAATTCAGGAGGAGGTTCTATCGTAAATGTTTCTTCTTTGGGTGGATTGGTTGGTTATCCGCTTCTTTCAGCATACTGTGCAAGTAAATGGGGACAAATTGGTTTCACCAAAGCTTGCGCAGAGGAAGGAAAGAAAGACAACATCCGTGTAAATGCAATCGCTCCCGGAAAAGCCGATACTGCAATTCGATCAAAAATAAAAGAAGACAAAACAAAAATGCTTACCCCAGAAGACCAGGTTGATGCCTGTGTTTTTCTTGCATCTGATGAATCGAGATTCATAACAGGGCAAGTTATTTCTTTAGAATGGTTTGGGGGGGAAAAGTTACCAAATTAAAATTATTTTTTTTTTGGATTTCATCATTGTATCAAATTTTACCACCAAATTCCTGCTTATTCTTTTCTTAATGTAAGAAAAGAATCAAAAGAAACATCGCTGAAAAATAATTGCTGAAATTTCACTTCACTCCACTAAAACAAAATAACTCGTACCGCAAAGCGGAACTCAAACAGATTTTGTTTTTATACGTTCCGCTTCTTGAAATTTCTTGACGCAATTCTTTTTAGGCGTTTAATTTCTGTGACATTGTAATTGACATCAAATAAATTCCGTGAATAAATATTTCATAATGAAATGCAGAAAAATTTTAGGAATTTATTTGCAGTCTTGATTTTTTGGTTCTGGAGCCTGTCCCGAATTCATTTCGGGATATCAAGACAAAAGAACAAGAAATATAAACTCTTACAATCCTTTGACATTTCCCTGACATTTAGCCCTTAGGACTTTCGTATTCTTTAATTGAGAATTAAACAAGGTATTTAAAAAATGTCAAATATATCATTAAAAAATAAAGTAATAATAGTCACCGGTGGATCCGGCGGAATTGGAAGCGCAATCGTAAATAAACTTTCCCATTACGGAGCCAGTGTTGTTTCAGTTTATAACAAAAATCATCCTGATGATCAGTCAGATGAAAATATTATCCACGTTAAAGCAAATCTTACAAAGTCAGAAGATTGGGACAGGCTATTGGCATTCGCACTTAATAAATACGGAAAGATTGACATACTTATAAATTCTGCAGGTCGCTTAGACCCGGGAAATTTTCTATCGCTTCAAGAAGACCAATTAATAAAAATGATTGATATTAATTTTACTTCAGTTCTAACTGGAATACAAAAGACATTAATGATTATGAAGAAGCAAGGATTTGGACACATTATTAATATAGGATCACTTGGTGGAATAGTACCAATGCCTTATTCAGCAGTATACAGCGCAACAAAGTTTGCGCTAAGAGGATTTACATTTTCTTTAGCAGAGGAATTAAATGGAACAGGAATTAATATAAGCCTGATAAATCCTGGTTCTGTAAATACAAAATTACTTGACTTTGAAGCCCGGGATAATGATACCGCAATTTCTTTTGTAAGTAAACCAATAAGTCCTATTACAGTTGCAAATGCTGTTCTAAAAGTAATTCATGAGCCCAGAGTTGAATTGATAATTCCACGCAGTCAATCTATTCCCTCAAAGCTATTGGTTTTTTCACCAAATATTTTTTCCGGCTTATACAGTATCCTGCATAAGATTGGAATTGCAAAAAAAAGAAAGTATTTAAAACGCTACTGCGATTTTTCATTGGCGAAAGGAGTAATAAGATGAATACATTAGCTGTTGAGCAATATCCGTTTTTATCTCTTCGTTTTCTGAAAGCATACATAATAACAATGCGGCCATATTTGATGTTTGTGTCAGGAATAACAGGAATAGCAGGATTGTCTTTTGCAAGCGAAATCGATTTTCTAAAAACAGCATTAATATTTATTGCTTGTTTCTTATCATACGGATTTGGACAAGCATTGACCGATTGCTTCCAGATCGATACTGATTCAATTTCTTCTCCTTACAGACCATTAACTCAGGGCATAGTAAATAGAAACCACTTCTTGATAATCAGTGGTCTCGGATTGTTCTTCTGCATTTCGATTTTAACTTATTATAATCCATTAAATATCTTACTGGGAGCTCTGGCTGGATTTGGACTGACAACCTATACATATTTCAAGCGTAAGTGGTGGGCAGGACCGTTTTATAATTCCTGGATCGTTGTTGTTCTTTTTATGATGGCATACCTGGCCGGGCTTGGTTCGTATTACTTAGATTTTTCAAATCCGATATTTCTTGCTGCAGTCTTAACTGTATTCTTCGGTTACGCTAATTTCGTATTGACGGGATACTTCAAAGATATTTCAGCTGACAAAGCCACCGCGTACAATACCCTTCCAGTGAAGTTTGGGCGAAAAACTTCATCCATCGTAAGCGATGCATTTGGTTTTATTGCATCAGCTTCGGTTTTTGCTTTGATAATTATACTGGCATTTGATTCATTTCCTTATCAAACAATATTAAAAGCATTGGTTTTTGCTTACGGAGGAATTGGTGCTTCTATTTTTTCTCAAATGAATTTACATTCTGTGAAATCGGACGTTGAAGCACACAGAGCAATTGCACCCTGCGTTCATAGCTATATTCTTCTTCTATCAAGCTTGGCAATTCTAAATCAACCGGAATGGTTCATTTCCCTGCTGGCTTTTTATTCTGTTTATATAATTGTTTTGAAAGTAAGACCAGCAAAGGAACAGATATAGGTGTTAAGATGATTGTCGTACTAAACAAATATTCAGGTGGTGGCACTGCTCTTAAAAAATGGGAGCGCATTTATATGCGACTGAACTTTAATGGTTCAACTGAGACTTTTATTCCGGGAGTGAATGGTTCAACAGATAAACTCATAATTAATTCAGTTAGAAACGGGAAAACCGATTTCATCATCGCAGGCGGAGATGGCTCAATCAATTACTTTTTGAATCATCTTATAAATCTCGTTGAGCCCGAAATTCTAAAAGAAGTCAAAATAGGTGCTGTCGGCATCGGTTCCAGCAACGACTTCCACAAACCTTTCCGATCAAAAAACATAGTGGAAAAAATCCCGTGTAAATTAAACTTCAAAGATGCAGTTGAGCGTGACGTTGGCTGCTTGCTCCATAAAAGAAATGGTGAATGGCATAAAAAATATTTTCTCATCAATGCAAGTGTTGGAATAACCGCTGAAGGAAATAATTTTTTCAACAACACGGATTTTATTTTAAGATTTCTAAAAAAAGTCAGCACACAAAGCGCTATTACATACGCTGCGATTAAAAACATTTTCACTTACAAAAACTTCAAAGTAACAATAGGAGGCAGCAATGAATCATTTACAGCGAATATCTCAAACATGGGAATTCTTAAGTCAGCGTTTTTTACAGGCAAGCTTCGATATCAGTCTGATCCTTTGCCTGATAATGGTTTGTTTGACGTTCATTTATATGAATCATTATCGAAAGTGAAATTGCTGAAGTTATTTTACAATTTGAGCAAAGGTGGTCCGGATAATTCATTCAATAAAAAATTCTGGAGAACAGACAGGATTACTATTTCCTCAGAAACAGAGTTTGCTGTTGAGTTTGATGGAGAAGTAATTACAACTAAAACAGTTGAGTTTTCTGTAATACCGAGGTTAATAAAAGTATGTATCAATTAAATTCAATATTAGAAAACAAAGCCATCAATAAACTTATTGAGTCTTTTGAAAGATCACCAATGCAGTTGAACAAACCGCACGAGAGTGATGCGGAGATCATTCGATTAAATGATAACACTAAACTTGCCATAACTACGGATAGTATTTCTGAAGAAATCTCAACAGGTTTATACGATGATCCATATTTAATTGGATGGATGATTGTAACAGTAAATATGAGCGACCTGGCTGCAGTTGGTGCATCTCCTATTGGAATCCTTATTTCAGAGATTATTCCTAAAAATTTTGGTGATGAAAAAGTTAAAGAACTTCAAAGAGGTATCTCTGATGCTTGCAGAGCTTATAATACTTTTGTTTTGGGCGGCGATACAAACGAAGGAGAAAAATTGGTCCTGACAGGTACCGCAATTGGAATCATTAATAAAGAAAATCCACTCACACGAATCGGCTGCAAAACTGATGATATTCTTTTTTCATCCGGAAAGCTTGGAGGCGGAAATGCTTATGCAATTTCAAAATTAATTTCACAAACAAATTCTTTTTCAAATTACCAGCCACTTGCAAGAACAAATTATAACAATGGTATTAATAAATATGCCTCGTGTTGCATGGATACGAGTGATGGATTTATTTCAACTGTCGATCAACTTATGCGGTTGAATAATGTTGGATTTGAAATATGTTCAGATTGGTTAAATGTAATTGATGATACCGCGGTGAAATATGTAAAAAACCTAAGCATTCCAGCCTGGTTATTACTTGCAGGACAACATGGTGAGTTTGAATTAATATTCACAGTTCCTCAGGATTTAAAAGATTCGTTTCTGAAAGAATCTTTACAAAGCGGATTCGAACCAGTTGAGCTGGGAAAAGTCATTCCCGAAAAAGAATTGAAAATCAACATTTATGGCGAAATGATTCCAATCAATACAACCCTGATAAGAAATCTTCCAACAGAGGCAAAGGGTGATATAAAACACTATCTGAAAGTGCTTTTAGAGTATGATTTTCAACTCAAAAATGAACCGTGCCTGAATTTTACATCTCACTGACAATTCCCTGACAACTCCCTCCTCTTTTCGACTTAGATTACTACCAGAAAGAATGAATGTCTAATTACAGAAAGGAAAATAAAATGTTAAACAAAAGCGAATATATGGGCGGCGAGAATTTCGACCTTAGAGATATTCTCATTAGGGGACGAAAAATGAATCTTAAAAAGAAAACTGAATTCTTTGATTCTTTTATTGATGAATTACTCAGCAAAAAACAGATGCTTCACTTAAGAGTAATCTCAAGCCCTGCCGATCGCGAAGTTAAAGTTGTTGATTCTTACACAGGCGAAGTCAGATCAATGCTGATGTTCGGGTCAAACAATTATCTTGGTTTAGCCAATCATCCTTACATCAAGGAGTTTGTCTGCAGGATGATTCAAAAATATGGTGCCGGAATTGGCGGACCTCCGTTACTAAATGGTTATACTGCGCTACATCATGAACTGGAAGAAAGGCTGGCTCATTTAAAGGGTGCAGAAGATGTATTGATTTTCTCAAGCGGCTACGGTGCAAACGTTGGATTGGTTTCTGCACTGATGAACAACGAAGATCTCGTTGTTTATGATTCTTACAGCCACGCTTCATTTCATGATGGAATAAAAATGTCAGGTGCACAGGCAGTTCATTTTTCACACAACGATGTTGAGTTGCTTGAACAAACATTGGATAGAACCAGCTCGATGAATTTCAAAGATCGTTTTGTTGGAGTTGAAGGCGTTTATTCAATGGATGGAGATATTGCACCACTCGATTTAATTGTCCCGATTTGCAAAAAGAATAATGCTATACTGATTCTCGATGATGCTCATGGAACAGGAGTAATGGGAAGGAAAGGTTCCGGAACTGCAGAACATTTCGGAGTTGAGAGTGAAGTTGATATAACAATGGGAACATTCAGTAAAACGTTTGCTGTAACCGGCGGATTTGTCGCAGCCTCTAAATCTATAATTAATTATCTGCGGTTCTTTGCACGATCTTATATGTTCTCTGCATCATTACCGCCAACAGTTGTTGCGTCTGTTCTCGCTGCACTAGATGTGATGGACAAGGAACCGGAGCTGGTTAATAGACTTAATGATAATATAAAGTACACAGCGCAGTGCTTAACTCAGTTGGGTTTCCCTGCAAATTCTTTAACCCCGATTTTCCCTTTGAGAGTTCCTGTTAATATGAACATCAGGGATGCTTCATTTGAATTTCACCAGAAAGGGATATTCATTAATTCTATTGAATATCCGGCAGTGCCTAAATCACAGCAAAGATTCAGAATAAGCATAATGGCAACTCACACTAAGGAAGATATTGACAGGCTGATGGAAGCAATAACTGAGATCTGGAAAAACAATGAACCTGAGCAGGAGAAGAAAACAGAAGAAGTAAAAGTTTATTTCAACAATAAAAAAGTTTTGTTCAATTAAAAAGATCTGAGGTATAAGAAAATGAAAAAGCCCAAGCTCTTAATAATAGTTTTATTTCAAAATCTTTTAAATGAAAAACCATACTATGCCCGCAACCCGGCTCCTCCTTTACCCGGAATTCTTCTTGCAGGATTAACTCCGCCAATTGTTGAAGTTGAAGTGCTTCACGAAATGGTAAGACCGATTAATTACAACACTGATGCAAATTTTATTGCCATTAGTTTTATGGATTATATTTCACCGCATGCTTACCAGGTTGCGGAGAGATTCAGAGCAATGGGTAAAATAGTAATCGGTGGTGGAAAATTTGCATCAACCTTTCCGGATGAAGTACAGCCGCATTTCGACTCTATTCTTGTAGGAGAAGCTCAAACAGTGTGGGCACAAATGGTTTATGATATGGTCGAAGGAAAACTTAAAAAAAGATACGATGCCGGGTTATCTCCATCACTTGAATACATTCCCCCGCCAAGATATGATCTGGTAGAAAAGAAATATTTTTCTCCGATAGTAACTGAAGCGACTCGTGGCTGTCCTCACCCTTGCACATACTGCCAGTTAAATATAGTTCGCACACCGCACAGGATGAGACCAATAAAGGATGTTGTTAGAGATTTGACCAACACAAAAGGATTGCCCTGGTTTAAAAAGAAGATGGCAATGTTGCTTGATAACAACCTCGGTGGCGATCTTAAATATGCAAAAGATTTATTAAGAGAAATTGCAAAGCTAAAGTTCTGGGGTATCGGTGCTCAGTATAGTATTGAGTGTTTGAGAGATGATGATTTTGTAGAAGCATTAGCTAAGGCAAACTGCAGAATGTCTTTTCTGGGGATGGAATCGTTGAATGAAGAAAGTCTCAGGGGTGTGCAGAAGAAACAAAACAAAGTGGAGGAGTACAAAGAATATTTTGACAAGCTGAACCGAAAAGGAATTTTAACTTTCACCGGTTTGATGTTTGCTCTTGATGAAGACACAAAAGAATATTACGAAACTCTTCCTGAAAAACTGGACGAAGTCGGATGTAACGTTATTCTTCCATCGATTTCAATTCCGATTTATGGAACTCCACTCTACCACAAAATAAAATCTGAAGGCAGATTGATTGATGAAAATATCACTCACTATGAAGGTGATCATGTTCTCTTCAAGCATAATAATCTTTCTGAAGAAGAAATTTATGAGGCTTACAGACGAGTAAATAAGATATTCTATTCCTGGAAAAATATTTTCAAAAGATGGATTAAGTTTTTAAAAAAACAATCTGTTCAGGAATCGATTTCGCAGTTCATAATGAAGGTTTTAATTTCATCTGTTATCTATTTCAAGCTTTCCATATTTCAGAAGCATCACGCAGTGAAGAGAGTCTTCAATACTAAAAAATCGAAGGTTAAAGAGAAATCAAAAAAAGTAGTTAATAGCTATCGTGAAGAACATTTAACTGCACTACCAACTAACTAAGGTATGTGAAGAGATTATTTAACAAACTTATACCCCGCCCCGTGTATTGTGAGAAGATGTTTTGGATTTGAATGGTCATCTTCAATCTTTTTTCTAAGATTAAGAATAAAATTATCTACAGTTCTGGTTGAAGGATAATTTTCATAACCCCAGACTTCATCAAGCAGCTTGTTCCTTTCTATCACTTCTCCTTCTCTCTGAATAAAATATCTCATTACCTTATATTCCATTACCGAAAGTTCGATTTGCTCAGCTCCTTTTCTAGCTTCCTGTTTTTTAAAGTTTAAATAAACATTGCTAAATGAATATTCTTCGACTTCAGGACGAATTTCCTGCGGACGTCTCAACAACGCTTTCACTCGCGCTACTAATTCTCTTAGGCTGAATGGTTTAGTTACGTAATCATCGGCTCCAATCTCCAAACCGATAATTTTATCAATTTCTTCTTTTTTACCTGTGAGCATTAATATTGGTGTGTTAATTCCATCTCTTCTTAAATCTTTGCAAATATCAATTCCGTTCTTTTCAGGTAACATTATATCTAAAATGATA
Organism: Ignavibacteriaceae bacterium; assembly: GCA_014860115.1. Lineage (GTDB taxonomy): Bacteria > Bacteroidota > Ignavibacteria > Ignavibacteriales > Ignavibacteriaceae > IGN2. The sequence goes on along the minus strand of JACZKK010000080.1, from coordinate 1,209 downwards.
AGATCATACTTTCCTTCTTTGGCTTTATCATAGCCCATCTGTCCAGACATTACGGTCGCGATATCGAAGTGTTCTTCTTTTAGAGTTTCCTCAATTCCGGTTAAAGTTGCCGGATCATCTTCGATGATTAATATTTTTTTCATTTTGCCTCCAGTAAATAATAATTATTCGAAATCATTTGGCAATAAAATAATAATTCACACGATATAAATATCAATCTCACCTTTAATATTCTTAAGCTCGAATGTTTTAAGTTTTCTGAATTCTGTATCTGTCTTTCCTTTAACTGTCAGGTAAAAGCTCTCCGATGCATAAATTGTTCCCGGTTCGGCTATTTGCTGTATCCTTGCAGCAATATTCAACGCATCACCTTTTAATTTGCCTTCGAACTCAATAACGTCCCCAACATGAACACCTATTCTTACTTTTATCTTTTCATGCTTTGGTTTTTCAGAATTGTAATCTCTGAATTTTTCCTGGATCATTAAGCAGCAGTTCAGACAATCAGTAGCACTTTCAAAAGCAGCGAGAAAAGCATCACCAATTATTTCAACGATTCTTCCTTTAAACTTTTCAATGGAATCTTTCATAATCTTATTATGATCCTGAAGAAGTTTCAATCCCAGTTTCTCATCTCTGTTCATCTTCTTAGAATAATTTTTCATATCCGAGAACATTATTGCAAGCAAATGCCGCTGCAGTTCTTTATCAGAATCTGAAATAGTTTTATTTTCGACTTCCGATTCAGATCGCCGTAAGTTTGTTCTGATTCTTGCAAGAAGCTCGCGTGTGTCAAAAGGTTTTGTAACATAATCATCAGCACCAACTTCAAGTCCGACAACTCTATCAATTTTTTCCCCTCTGGAAGTCACCACTATAATCGGATTGTGATAACCCTGCTCTCTCAGCATTCTGCAAACCTGGATACCATCTAAAGAAGGAAGATTTATATCAAGTAAAATAAGATCCGGATGTTCTTTCAAAGCAATGTCATAACCCTTTTTTCCATCGTCGGCTTTAATCACATCAAAACTCTGCTCAAGAAGATAATCTTCCAAACCAAGCAAGATTGCCGGATCGTCTTCAACTATTAGTATTTTTTTATTCATTTGCTAATGAGAACCAAAGTGTGAATTTACTTCCCTTCCCGATTTCACTTTCAACTTCAATCCGTCCGTTGTGTGCATCCATAATATGTTTTACTATTGC
>JACZKK010000079.1 GCA_014860115.1 Ignavibacteriaceae bacterium | reverse complement strand
TGTAAGAAAAGCGTGACTCGAGTTCGGTTATCTGAAGTTGAGCTTTATTATTTGTAATTTGATTATATGCAATAAAGATCAGATCATTTATTTCCAATTTGTCAATCCGAAGTTCAAGATTTGAAGGTTGTTCAGTTATCTCTCTTCTTTTAGAGAATATTGAATCAGTTCCTTCTCCTGAAATTTTAGTTTTCTCTGAAATTATCTTAATTGCTTTTTCAAGATTTGTCTGGCTGTCAGGATAAACAATTACATTTATGCTTCCGCCATCAAAAGTAATTTCTGAAACATTAATCTTTGATAAAAACAAATCGATGATGTGTAGCGTCAGGTAAGTTTCATCTATATCGAATACTGGTAACTTATTGAAGTTTTCAACTGAATCTTTACTTTCTTTCAGGGAAAAGTTTTCAATAACTATAGCTGCATTTGGAAAATGTCGAAATGGAGTAAAGGACAGATCAGAAAAAGTAATCTCCCCATTAATTTTATGATTCACAGAAGTTAAAAGAGTTTTGCTGATGTCATCTTTGTAAACGAGAAAGAGTACAAATAAAATTGCGAAGAACAGAATCATCATAGTAAACAGTGATGCAAATGAAATGAGGATGATCTTGAAGAGGGATTTTGGTTTTTGGGATTCAGGATATTTCAATTTCAGAACTTCTTACATACTTTAACAGACATTTGGATTAAGAAAATATAACCAGGTAAAACTTTTTAAAATGCCTGATTAATATCAAAGTATATTCCATTACTTCCCCTTCCAAAGCCAACGTCCATTCTAATTTCGACTTTCTCCAATTCATCAATCCTAAACCGGATTCCAAAACCATAAGTTGGCTTAACAGTTGATAATGTTATTCTACCTACGGATGGTGCTACATCCCCAATTCCGGCAAATAATATTAACCCGAATTTCCATACAAGATTAGGCATTCTGTACTCAGATTGAAGAATGTAATATGTTTTATCTCTGTATCTGCCCATTATAGTTCCCCGCATTAACTTACTGCCGCCGAGTAATCCTAAATCATAAAATGGCGGTGAGTCTGTTTCTCGCAATAAGTAAGCTTGTAAAGCAATTACGTGACTCAGCGTCGGATTAAAATAATGTCTTAGGTCGATTACACTTTTACTGTATTCAAAATCACTACCTAAAAAATCTGAAAAATTGGACGCATATATTTCATAATAACCGCCGCTTGAAGGATAGAAATTATTATCTCGTGTATCCCAGCTAACTGCTAGTCCTAATCCTGAAGTCACCCCCCCATCACGCCCAACAAGCGTTGAATCTTCGAGATAGGGATTACCGAGTTTATCATCTACAGACATATTTCTGAATTCATAGTTAACCCCAATATTCAATCTATCATCAAATAATTTTGGCTGCAGCTTCACCTGTATCTGAAAATTATCCTGAAGGTATTTATCGTTTTCAATTTTGTGTGTACTGTTTCCAATGCCATAGTACCTATCGAATATCGAAGCATAATTTATTTTAGACCAAATTCTCAGGTTATCATGAAACAAAAACAATTCGGGGATGATTGTTATATCATATTGCCCATTTACTGTGTAGTAAAATGAAGGAGTAATGCTTGATGATTTTGCTTTCTGGCGATCAGATAATTTGAAGTAAACAATTCCACCACCGCCAAAAGCCAAACTGGTTTCAGGAGAATAAAAGATATACGGATAAGCAAACCAATCAATTCCGCCAACTCCAACAGTATCAGGAATTTCAGTTATTGCTGAATCAAGATTTTCTGTTTGAGAAAATATTGAAGCTGATGCAAAGAGCAAAAATAAAATTGCACGAATGACAGCCTTCACTGTAGATTTAATTTTCATTATATAAATATTAAAAATTTTTGTTGGAATAAAAATTATAACTCGGTTGAGAGCGCCAACATGAAAAAATCATCATTAGTAAATGCATTATAAAAATAACCTGTGATCTCAAAGTTTTTATAAAAACAGCCAAGTATCAGACCCCGATCTGTTTCAAGTTCTGATTCAATTACTTTTGTAATCTGTCCGCTTATTCCAAACCACAGCCAGTCTAAAGGTGAATAAGTTAAATCTGTCCAGCTGTAAAAAAAGTTGTATTCACTCGACGCAAAATCAAATAAATATTCTGACTCGCTGTATAATTCAAATCCTGCATAGCCAAGTGTAAACTCCAGACCCGGAGCAATTCCGTCTGTTCTTCCAACGGCAACGCCAATCATTGGTGTTACAAAATATTCAAATTCTTCTCCGCCAAAAAAATTATATCCAACCCAGCCCGAAAATGTTTTTAAATCTTCATAATTGTACCGGGCTTCAAGATGCAGGTTACCTTTATCTGCAATGAAAATAGGAAGAAATACAAACGGATCTGTAAAGTAAAGATCGGTCTCAACACTCAATTTCCATTCTGATGTTTCTAATGTATCTTCTTCTTGAGCAAAATTGAATGAGGAGAAAAACACGTTGATAATTAATGGTAGAATGAAGATATATTTTTTCATCCGCCTAATGCAATAGTTATTGCGACTAAAATAATTCCAAGAACCATAATTATTGTTCCTGTCCAATAAGGATGAAAGCCTGCATACTTTCCGACTGAGACTCCACCAAAGAAGAGTATAAATAAGGCAATACCATTTGATATTCTTAAAGCAATTGCTGTATTAGTAAGAAATATAAATGGAAGGGCAACGGGAAAAGTACAGGTAAATACAAGCAGTAGAATTAAAAATGCAGCTCTTAAATCAGCAGATGAGATAATATTTTTTGTAGGAAGACTTTCAAGGGTAACTAATCTTTCATTTATACTGTCCATTTCTTCAGGCTTTAAGATTGCAGACAAATAAAGAGGCAGTTCATCTTTCAGAAGATTTCGGGAAGTATTTTTATCTTTAGTTACTTTCAATCTTCTTAGAACTGATAAACCATGTCCTCTTGAGAATATAGTACCCATCAAATAAAATACTCCATCAATAATTCCCCAGGCAAGATTGCAGCCTAATGCTGCCCAGAGTAACTCACTGATTTCTGCTCGTCCATCTGAAACAACACTAATTGAGCCGGTAAACGAGAGAACCATTATAAGTCCAAACAATACTTCGGAAATCCTGTCAATAGGATCTAAAGCATTTGCGTTTTTTTCTTTGATCCGGTGCCAAAGATTTTTATTTAACATACGACTCTCTCTTAAATAGCATCAGGTATGAAGAAGAACATCAAAGCTATTATAATATAAATTGCAATTAATTGAACTCCTTTGAACCAGTTAGCTCTTCCGTCACCGGAGATCAAAGATCCGATTATTACTGCAAAAAATAAAGCACCAATCTGTGATCGCGGAAATGAAAGATGTAAAGGTTGAGGTCCTACCACCAGACTCAATAAGACGAGAAGGGGCGCTACAAACAATGCAATCTGTATGCAGCTGCCCAATAATATTCCGACACTAAGATCCATTTTATTTTTCTGCGCCATTGCAATAGCTGAGAAACTCTCCGCCGCACCGCCTACCACTGCAAGAAATACTATTCCAATAAAAGTAGCTGACATACCAAGCGCTTCACCGGTTCCTTCTGCTGCACCGACAAGTACTTCACTCATAAATGCGGCTCCAACCGATGCAATTACCAACATAAGAATTGAAAGACCTTTTGACCAGCGATCTTCGTGATGTTCGTCTTTTTCATCTTTATTACTTTTAAAGAACTCGGGATGCGTCTTGATCATGAAGAAAAGATAAAGTCCATAACCCAGCAGAAGTACAATTGCCAATCCAATATTCAACATACTTTCCTGTCTGAGAACATCCTGTGCACCGAAGAGAGTATTAAAAGAACTGGGCACAGCTAAACTTATTACAGCCATAAACATCATCGAAGCGTACACGCGTGCACTGGCTGGATTATATTCCTGAATGTGATGTTTGGTGCCTCCAATAAAAAATGACAGCCCCAATGCAAGCAGAAGATTTGCAAGTATTGCACCTACAACTGACGCTAATACCATTGTATAAAGTCCCGCTTTTAATGCAACGACTGCTATAATTAATTCAGGGAAGTTCCCGAAAGTTGCATTTAGTAATCCACCAATGGCATCACCTGTATAGGTAGCAAGTTGTTCAGTTGAATGAACGATTAACTTCGCTATTGGTATAATTGATAGCGCTGCGGAAAAGAAAATTAATGGCTCCGAAGCATGAGCGGCTTCAAGCGCAAATGAAATGGGTATGAAGATAAGCAGCCAGTTGGGTCCCGGTTTGAAAAACTTTTTCATTTACGTTGCCCTCTATATTGTTGATTGAATGATTACATCTAACCCAGACTATTGAAGTAACTTTTTTGCTTCAGAAAGCTCTTTAAGTTTATCCTCACCAACTTCAGGATATTCTAAATTCAAGGATGCTAGTGCATCAATTACTGCAGCCGCTACAACAAGCCGTGTGAACCATTTATTATCTGCAGGAACAACGTACCAGGGAGAGTCTTTTGTGGCAGTGTTGCGAATCATCTCTTCGTATGCATTCATATATTCATCCCAATGACCGCGTTCTTTCGCATCTGCTGATGAAAACTTCCAGTTTTTCTCGGGATTGTCTATTCTTTCCAGAAATCTTTTTTTCTGTTCATCTTTTGATACATAAAGGAAAAACTTTCTAACAATCGTTCCGTTCCTGTTTAAATATTTTTCAAAGTTTCGAATGTCCTGGAATCGCTCATCCCATATTTTCTTAGTAATTAATTCTTTTGGAAGTCTCTTGTTAACCAAAATTTCTCTGTGCACTCTAACAACCAAAGTATCTTCATAATAACTCCGGTTGAAAATACCTATCCTCCCGCGTTCAGGTAAGCTTTTCATACATCGCCATAGAAAATCATGATCAAGTTCTTCTCTTGATGGAGCCTTAAATGAGAATACCTGGCAGCCCTGCGGATTTATTCCTGACATAACATGCTTTATAGCACCGTCTTTTCCTGCCGCATCCATTGCCTGAAAAATTAATAGAACCGACCATCGATCCTGTGCGTACAACATGTCTTGCAATTCTGCCAATAGCTCAATTCCGTCTTGAAGAGCTTCTTTGGCTTTAGGTTTGTCTTCAGATTTTAAATTTAGTGTATCATCAGGATCGAAGTGCTTTAATTTGAAACCTTTACCACCATCAACCCGGAAAGGTTTCGATATTTTTTTTGCCCGCTTGATGTAATCTTTTTTCTTCATGTAATATTCCTTCAAATTAATAAAAATCCCCGTTCTCTGAAAAGATTGGGGATTTAATTTCTCGTCTTCTATTGTAATAATTTACTCATTTCCATTTTCAGAAGGCTGATCCGGTTCAGGCAGTTCCTCAACAGTGTTCATCGGCTGATAAGATTCATAAGCCGTTTTATCAAGCCATCCTCCTGCAAGTGAGCTGAATATTCCAACAGCACTTTTCATCAAAGTTGCTCTTGACTGAACATAACCGAGCTCCGAATTGAAAAGATTTCTTTCAGCATCGAGAACTTCAAGGTAGCTTGTAGCACCTTCTTCATACCTCATATTAGACAAGTTATAATATGTGGTGATTGCTTCCAGTCTTTTACCATCTGAAAAATAAATCTCTTCTGTCTTCTTCCTTTCAACTAAAGCATTCTGCGCATCACTAAACGCTGTCTGAACTGATTTTATATAATTGAAGAACGCTTGCCTCTGAATAGCTTCTGCTGATTCAACCTGACTTGAAATTTCTCCAGCTCTAAAAATCGGTGCGAGCAAACTTCCACCGGCATTCCATACAAATGAACTTGGTTCAAAAAGTTTAGCAATATCATTATTAGAAAATCCAATCAAACCCGTTAATGATAATGAAGGATAGTATAAAGATTTAACAACACCTATTCTTGCATTTGCAGCAATCAACTGCTGTTCGGCTTCCAAAACGTCCGGTCTTCTCTCAAGCAATGTAGATGGCAGACTTTCAGGAATTTCAGGCAAAATTAAATCGGCTATCATTTGACCACGAGGGATTGGACCGGGATTTCGTCCAAGCAAAACACTTATTGCATTTTCTAATTGAACAATACTTTTTTCAAGCAAAGGTATCTGAGATTTTGCATACCAGTACTCTGATTCCAGCTGACTTATTTCCAGTTGTGATATGTCACCTCTCTCCCATCTTAGCTGAAAAAGTTCCAATGATTTAGCGCGTGATTCTACTGTTCTTTTTGCGATTTCAAGCTGCGTGTCAAGAGAAAGCAGATCAAAGTAACTATTTGCAATTAGTGAAGTGATGGAAAGGATAATCCCTCTTCTTACTTCTTCTGCAGCAAGTAAATCGGCAAGAGCTGCTTCATTTGCCCGACGGATTTTTCCCCAGATATCAATTTCCCAGAATGCAGATAAGCTTACATTGAATCTATTATCACGGAATTTAACTCCCTGAGAATTTGATTCACCAATCTGTCCGGATACGCCTGCGTCAAATTTAGGATAGTAATCGGATTGATTAACACCATACAATCCCATATACTGATCAACTCTTGCTGCAGCTATTTTTATATCGTTATTTTCCTGAACAGCAGTTGTGATAAGATAAGTTAATACCGTATCTCCAAACAATTCCCACCAGGTAGTGTCTGCTAAAGCTAACGCAAGACTATCTTCAACAGTATAATCCTGAACATAAAGTGTGCTATCAGGAATTTCAACTGGAGGTCTGACATAATCAGGACCAATAGAACAGCTAACTGCAAAAATTAAAAGCATCAATACAAAAAATATTTTTTTCATCAATGTCCTCCTTTCTCCTCTGAACCTGGATTGTGGGCAATTGCAGGAGTCGATTCTTTAGTTTTTTTGTCACGCACAAAATATTTTTCAACCATAACAAAGAGTGATGGTATAATATAAATAGCTAAAGCAGTTGCAATCAGCAGTCCTGAAAATACAGCAAGACCCATAACTTTTCTTGCTTCAGCACCAGCACCTGCTGCCCTCACAAGTGGAAGAACCCCAAGTATGAATGCAAAAGATGTCATCAATATCGGGCGCAGACGAAGTTTAGCTGCATCAAGTGCTGCTTCCGCAACTTCCATCCCTTGCTCCTTTTTCATCTTTGCAAATTCCACAATAAGGATTGCATTCTTCGCTGCTAGTCCGATGAGCGTTACAAAACCAATCTGAGCAAATACATTGTTCACGTAACTATCACTCAAAAATCTTGCTATCCACAGTCCAGTCATTGCCCCGAATACCGCAAACGGAACTCCAAGTAAAACACTGAGAGGTAAAGACCAGCTTTCATATTGGGCTGAAAGAATTAGGAAGACGAAGAGAAGTGCGAAGATAAATACAGTTGCACCGGTTCCTGCTGCTTTGACTTCCTGGTAAGACATATTAGCCCAATCATATCCCCAGCCCTGCGGCAGAGTCTGATCAGCAACTTCTTTAAGTGCATTGATCGCATCGGTTGACGTATAACCGGGTGCCGGAACTCCAGTTAATTCAGCAGCACGGAAAAGATTGAAACGGTTTGTGTACTCGGGACCTCTGGTTGATTCCATTTTAACAAGTGTATTAAGCGGTACCATACTGCCCTGATTATTTCTTACAAAATATTGACTAAGATCCCAGGTTTCATTTCGATACTCGCCCTCGGCAGATAGGTAAACTTTATACACTCTGCCAAATCTGTTAAAATCATTTATATAATTTGCACCAAGCAGTGAGCCAAGTGTTGTATTCACATCCGCTATTGTAACTCCCTGCTTTAAAACTTTATCACGATCAACAGAAGCCATAACTTGTGGAACTGTGGCTCTATAAAACGTAGCAATATTTCCAATCTCTGGTCTTTTCTTTGCTTCAGTTATGAATCTTTGAACTTCCATACTAAGATCTACAGGAGTATTTCCGCTTTTATCCTGAAGTAAAAATGTAAAGCCGGCACCGGTTCCCAACCCTTGAATAGCCGGTGGTCCGAATACATAAATAAAAGCTTCAGGAATTTCTTCGGCAAATCTTTTGTTTAAGGCTTGTATAGTTTCAAAAGATCTTTCAGATGATTCCGTCCTTTCACCCCAGGGTTTCATTGATATGAAGAAACCTCCGACGTTTGGACTTACCACCTGAGTGATAATACTGTATCCTGAAATTGTAGTATAGTTATCGATACCGGGAGTTTCAGCAAGTATTTGTTCAACTTTTTTACAAACTAAATCAGTCCTTTGAAGTGAGCTTGCATCAGGCAATTGAACATTTATAAGGAAGTAGCCATTATCTTCCTCCGGAACAAATCCTCCGGGAACAGCTTTAAATAACAGAAGAGTCAGGACTAAAATAATTGCTATAAAGATCACGCTCCTGGAAATTTTTCTAACCAGTATGCTTGTTAATGAAAGATAGCTTCCGGTGAACCTATCAAACTTTTTATTGAACCATACATAAAATTTTTCAAGTGGAGATTTTTTCCCACCTTTTGGCTTTAACAGCTTAGCAGCTAATGCAGGACTTAAAGTAAGTGCATTGAAAGCTGAAAACAAAACTGAGATTGCAATAGTTATTGCAAACTGCTGATATAACATTCCCGTAATTCCACCCATGAAAGCAACTGGTACAAACACTGCAGCAAGTATGAGTGCAATAGCAACAACAGGACCCGATACTTCCTTCATTGCCTGAACTGTTGCATCTTTAGGTGTCATACCTTGTTCTATGTGGTGCATTACTGCTTCGACAACTACTATTGCATCGTCAACAACAATTCCGATTGCAAGAACAAGACCAAGCAAAGACAAGGTATTGATTGTAAATCCAAGCATCGGGAAAACAATAAAAGTTGAAATCAATGATACCGGAACAGTAAGCAATGGAATTAATGTTGCTCTCCAATTTTGAAGGAAAAGAAACACAACAAGTATTACAAGCAGCACAGCTTCGAACAAAGTATGAACAATTTCTGTTATTCCTTCCTCGATTGGCAGAGTAGTATCAAGAGATATTTCGTGAACCATTCCCGGGGGGAAATTTTTCGATAGCTCATTCACCGTCTCCTTAATTTTCTCAGCGACTTCAATTGCATTTGAACCGGGAAGCTGATAAACTGCAATTACCGCAGCCGGGTTACCATTATTTCTACCAATCATATTGTATAAAAGGGAACCGAGCTCTATTCTGGCAATATCTTTCATTCGTAGTTGTGAACCATCAGGATTTGTCCTGATAATTATCTGACCAAACTCTTCTTCATTAAGTAATCTTCCTTGAGTCCTGACAGTATAAGTAAAGTCTGTTCCTTCCGGTGCAGGTGGACCGCCAATCTGTCCTGCAGGTGTGATAACATTTTGATCCTGAACTGCTTTTACGATTTCAGGTACTGTGAGTCCAAGTTTTCCAAGAACATCCGGTTTTACCCAGATACGCATCGCATAATCACTTCCACCAAATAGTTTAACGTCTCCAACACCTTTTGTTCTGCTGAGGTAGTCATTAATATTTATTGAGGCATAGTTACTGAGAAAGTTATTATCAAATTGTCCTTCGGGTGATTTTAATGTTACAAGAAGTAAAGGAAACACAAGAGATTTTTTAACAGTTACACCGTAATTTTTTACAGAAGCCGGAAGAAATGCATTTGCCTGATTTACACGATTCTGAGTAAGAACGTTTGACATATCCAGATCAGAGCCGACATCAAACGAGACTTGTAAAGTGAGAGTACCGTCATTTGCATTGATGGACTTCATATAAATCATGTTTTCAACCCCGTTGATCTGCTGTTCGAGTGGTGTTGCCACAGATTGTTCAACGTCAACAGATGATGCGCCAATATAAGTTGTAGTAACATTTATCATGGGAGGAACAATATCAGGAAATTGTGATATTGGCAGTCCCCTCATTACAATTATTCCAACAAGAACCATCACGATGGAGATTACCATCGCGACGATTGGTCGGTTAATGAAAAAATTTGCCATTATTTATTCTCCCCGGGATTCTTATCAGTTTTTTCGTTCATTATAAAATCGACAGGTGCTACAACCATATCAGGTTTTACTTTCATCATTCCCTCAACGATGACTCTGTCCCCTTCCTGTAATCCGGAATCAACAACTGTAAATTGACCGAATGTTGTTGAAGTTTTTACAACCCTAAGCTGTACTTTGTTGTTTTCGTCAACAACAAAAACTGTAAATTGTCCCTGAAGTTCTATCATTGCACGCGTCGGAATTACCAAAGCACCTTTTCGTTCTTCAACCACAGTACGGATCTTTGCAAACTGTCCGGGTCTTAAAAATTTTTGCTTATTTGGGAAAGAAGCTTCGAACTGTAGTGTGCCTGTTGTAGGATCAATTTGCCTTTGTGTAAATACTACAAATCCCTTTTCAGGATAGACTGATCCGTCAGCAAGAATCATTTCGAGTTCACGTTTTTGTGTTGATTTGGAATTTTCTTTCTGACTAAACTGCTTAGCGAGATAAAGATATTCTTGTTCAGATATTGAGAAGCGAACGTGGATAGAATCAATTCTTGAAATAGTATTGAGAATTACCGGATTTGGCGGACGACCTACAAAATCCCCGACTCTGGCAGCAGATATACCAATCAATCCTGATATAGGAGCTGTAACAGTTGCATAACCAAGATTGATTTGAGAAATATTTAGTGCAGCAAGAGCAGCATCTAATTCACCTTTTCTTGCTTCGTAAGTTGAAACTGCAATTTCAAGATCACGCTTGCTGACTGCACCGACTTCCGCAAGCGGAGTATATCGTTTAACATCATCCTCGGCTTGCGTCAGCAGTGTTCTAATTGAAGCAACATTACCTTGGGCTTCAGCAACCGCCTGCTCATATTCAGTTGCATCTATTTTGTAAAGCAGAGTTCCTTCTCTTACTTCACTTCCTTCTGTAAAGTAAATTCCTTGCAGCCATCCATCCACTCTTGCACGTATTTCAATATCAACGGCACCGAGTGTTTGACCAACCCATTCGCGAGTAATCGGAACGTCCTTAGCAACAACGTTTGTTACCTTGACTTCAAAAGGTTTCATTTCAATTGCTTCTTCACCACAAGCAATAAAGAAAAAGGTTACCAGTATTATTAAGAGAAATAGAGTGAAATAATCTTTCGGTATTTTTAATTTCACCATTTTATGACTCCTTCAATGAAAAAGTAATTTTTGATTTTATTGAGAATTAAATTTATGCCCTGACAAAATTTAACTATAAAAATTTAATATTTTTTATTATTGGCCCGTAACAGCATCAAGTCCGGTATCATTTTTCCTTTCATTCACCCAGGCTTTCAACAATGTATAAGTCACCGCAAGAATAACAGGACCAATAAACAATCCAACTATTCCGAATGCAATTAGTCCTCCGATAACTCCCGCAAAGATTAATAAAATTGGGAGATCAGCTCCTCTTTTTATTAAAAACGGTCGTATGAAATTATCGGAACCACCAACAATTATAGTAAGAACAAGTAGTACAGCTCCCCAAACAGGATCGCCTGATACAAACTTCCAAATAACAGCCGGTATTAGAACTGGACCAGCACCTATTTGAGTTAATCCAAGAATAAACATAATAGCTGTTAGTAAACCTGGTCTCGGAACACCGCATATCCAGAGCGCAAGTCCTCCCAAAATAGATTGAATGAGTGCTGTTATGACAACACCCATTGTAACAGCTTTAATTGCTTGACCAGCCAACGTCACTATTTCGTCACCTCTTTGTCCGGCTAGCCGAACTGCAAATTTTCTGATTCCGGTTACTGCAACTTCACCTTTTGAATAAAGAATTCCGCAGATAATTACCGTAATAAGAAAGTGAATCATGAACAATCCAAATCCTCCGGCTTGAGCTACAAACCATTTCACTACATCATCCAGAAAAGGGATTATTCTCTTAATTATTTCCTCATTATGCATTGATGATATTTGATTCCAGCCATCGACTAATTGTGAACCAACTATTGGTACTTCACTAAACCATTCGGGAGCCGGCTGGACCCGCAAATCGGATAATGTGCTAAACCAGCCTCTAATATCAGAAGCATTAACTATTATGGCTCCAACAACTACCATAATAGGAATTATAATTACGGCAAGAATCAAAAGAAGCATTACAGTTATTGCAAGCCCTCGCTTATTCCAGAGTCTTTTTTGTAAGTTTAGCATAAAATTATAAGTAGAGATCACAATGATCGTTGCCCAGAGCAAAGCAGCGACAAAAGGCATAAATACCCAGATGCTTCCTACAATCATCAATAGAATAAAAACGACTCCGATTGTAATTTGAGTTAAATCTCTTTTTGAAAGGTCTGAATCCATCGCTTTACCTCACTAATTATAAATTATTAAATAACCAAAATTGTAATCTCTACAAAAAATAAATTCTCTATTGCCCGGTCATCTTCTTTGGATCGAGCAATTCTTTTATTTGCTCTTCAGTTAATAATTTTTGCTCACGAATGAGCTCAAGAATTCCTTTTCCTGTTTCCAAAGCTTCTTTTGCAAGCTCGGTTGTTTTCTCATAACCTAAAACAGGATTAAGAGCAGTTACGATTCCAACACTTTGATTAATATACTTTGTCATCACATCTTCATTTGCTGTAATACCATCGATGCAGCTTGTTCTGAAAGCTTTCATTGTATTTGTGAGCAGTTTCTGCGATTCAAGTATGCAGGAAATTGCCAGCGGCTCATATGCATTCAATTGAAGTTGACCGGTCTTTGACGCTATAGTAACAGCCACATTATTACCCATCACTTTGAATGTAACAAGATTCATAAGTTCCGGCATTACCGGATTAACTTTCCCCGGCATAATTGAAGAACCCGGCTGAAGTGGAGGAAGATTTATTTCAAATAATGCTGTTCTCGGACCAGAAGCTAATAAAATTAAATCGCTTGCAATCTTTGAGAGTCTTATTGAAAGTGTGTTTAATGCGTTTGAATAATTAGCAAAACCAGAGAGATCTGAAGTTGCCGCGATTAAATCATCTGCGGAAACTATTTTCTTTTTCAGGATATCGCCTAGATGCTTTGCACAATTTTCTACAAAACCTTTTTGAGCAGTCAGCTTTGTGCCAATTGCAGTACCGCCCATATTAATTACATAAAGATGTGCTTCGGCTTGTTTAAGTTCTTCTATCGAAGCTTTGAGCTGAGATGCAAAAGCATAGAACTCCTGACCCAGTGTCATAGGAACTGCGTCTTGTAATTCTGTTCTTCCCATCTTCAGAATGTTTTCAAACTCTTTTCCTTTAGATTCAAATGATTTTACTAATGCTTCAAGTTCAGGAAGAAGTTTTTGATTCATCAGAATTATTGCAACGTGAAGTGAAGTTGGATAGGAATCGTTTGTTGACTGCGACATATTCAGGTGATCGTGAGGCTCTATGTAAGCATAATCACCTTTTTGCTTTCCGCTCATTTCCAAAGCAATGTTAGCAAGTACTTCATTGACATTCATATTAGCTGATGTACCTGCACCGCCCTGATAAAGATCAACTAAAAACTGGTCGTGATATTTTCCTGCAAGCACTTCAGCGCAGGCTTTTTCAACTGCATCAAGAACATATTTCGGAAGAGCACCGGATTCATAATTCGCTCTGATCGCAGCAAGTTTAACCAACACAAAAGCATTTACTAATTCGGGATAATCTTTGGTAGTAACACCACTGATTTGAAAATTTTCTAATGCGCGTAAAGTTTGTACGCCATAGTATGCATCGTTTGGTATCTGCTTTTCTCCCAACAGGTCTTTTTCTATTCTGAATCCACCATCCTGTGCAAATAGGACTGCTGGTAAAAACATAAATCCAACGATGAATGATAAAAATATTTTTTTCATTGATAACATGACTAACTCCAATAATATTTATAGAATAAATGAACTAATAATAAACGCAAAAATTGTTGTAGCAATTAGCGTTACAAAACCCGGAAGCATAAAGCTGTGGTTTAACAGATATTTACCGATTTTAGTTGTTCCTGTCCGATCAAATGAAACGGCTGCCAGCACGGTTCCATATGTTGGTAAAAAGAAAAATCCATTCACTGCAGGATAGACTGCAATCAATATCCATAACGGCATTCCAAGTGCAACTGCAACCGGCATCAAGGTAACTACCGTTGCTGCCTGGCTAAATAAAAGCATTGAAAGAACAAACAAACCAATCACCAGAACCCACGGAGCTTGTTGAATAATATCTGATATACCTCCAACTATTTCAATTCTGTTTCCTTCAAAAAAAGATGAACCCATCCACGATACACCGAGTATCGAAATGACAGCAACAACACCTCCGTTCATTATGCTGCCTTTAACTGCTTCGGCTGGCTTGGCTTTAAAGAAGACCATCATTATTCCTGCTGTTGCAAGCATAATTATCATTATTGCATCGCCCATTTCTAATTGTTCTGTTATTGATCCCTTCCCGGTAAACATTTCATAAGTTGGACGGAGTTCAGGGAATATTCCTATGAATACGACTGCCACAATCGCAACTAAAAAAATAAACAATGAATTACGTGCATAGCCTATTTTTTCTTTTGCCATTTCAACAGCTTCGGCAGCCACTTGAATTTTTCCTGATTTCAATTTTTCCTGATATTCAGGATCGTCTTTAAGTTCTTTACCCTTCCATGCAACTGATAAAGTTCCTACAAGTACACCTAATATTGATGCAGGAATAATTACCATCATAATTTGAAGTAAGCTTACATTATAAGAAACGAGTGCAGCTAATAACGCAACAGTAGCAGCGCTAATTGGTGAAGAAATAACTCCATACATTGAAGCTGTAACACTCATTGACATTGCTCGTTCCGGACGAACACCTGCTTTCGTTGCTACCTCAGCAATAACAGGAAGCAGTGCGTAAATTACATGCTGTGTACCGCTGGCTAAAATCAAAAAATAAGTAATAAAAGGTGCAACGAATGTGATATTGCGAGGGTTTTTTCTCATCACTTTTGTCGCGAGGGATATCAGATAATCCAGCCCACCCGCTGATTGCATTGATGCTAATGCGGTAATAACTGCGATTATCATCCCAAGTACAATTCCGGGTGGTGAACCTGGTGGAAGTCCAAAGACAAAAACCAGAATCACTAACCCGATCCCACCCATTGTACCTAATCCGATTCCTCCAAGCCGCGCACCTATCACAATGCACGCAAAGAGAATGAGAAGTTCAATCCACATCATTATTGCACCTTTAGAGAAATGGTTTTAAATATTTTTTTAATTCATAAACGAATACTTATGTCAAAGTCGTAGTCATTCTGGCTTGTCCAGAATCCGAGTAGCATAACAGTGGTCAGATTCCGGACTCATTTCATTCGCCGGAATGACTCCTTTACATTCCTAATTAATACAATTCATAATATTCCTGAATCTTTGTTGGATCCTGAGTCTGTAATAATGCAAGTCTTAACAACACTCTTGCTTTAGAAGGAATAAGTTCGTAAGAAGCAACAAAACCAAGTGCATCATCATCCAATTCTATATTTCTTCCAACAAATCCTGTAATTACGCGTGAACCACGAACAACAACAACACCTTTGCTTCTTGCATACTTCAATGCTTCAACACAAGCATCTGTTAAGTTGCCATTTCCAAGACCGCTTGTTACAATTCCTTTAGCACCAAGATCAACTGAAGCTTTAATTAAATCGCCGGGCGCATCTTCATAGATTGCAATTACATCAACTCGTGGTAAGCTGGTTAAGTCGTCAACTTTGAATTCAGTTTGATATGTATGTTTCTTGTCCGGTACATCTACATAATTAATATCTCCGTAGTTAACAGTTCCTAATGGGCCAACTAAAGGTGAAAAGAATGTTTCAACAGCCGTTGTGTTTCCTTTGATTGCTGCACGACCTGAATGAATGAGATCATTAGTAACTACCAATACTCCACGATCCCATGATTCTTTGTTTCCTGCTACAGCAACGGCATTGAAAATGTTTAACGGACCATCAGCGCTTAAAGCAGTTGAAGGACGCATTGAACAAGTAAGCACAACCGGCTTCTTCGATTTGATTACAAGATTCAGGAAGTAAGCTGTTTCTTCCATGGTATCTGTGCCGTGAGTTATTACTATTCCATCAACATCATCCTGAGCTAATAACTCATTGCATCGTTTTGCTAATTTCAACCAGACAACATCACTCATATTCTGGCTGCCGATGTTTGAAATCTGTTCTCCGGAAACATTTGCAATTTCCTTTAGCTGAGGGACTGCATTAATTAAAATATCAACACCAACCTGTCCGGATTGATATCCTGACTGCACTTCAGTCGGTGCGGCACCGGCAATAGTTCCACCGGTTGCAAGAATAACAACGTTTGGCAGTTCCTGTGCATTTACAGAAAGCACAACTGCAAAAACAACAAAGAGACTTAGTAACTTTTTCATAACACCACTCCTTTTAATTATTAATAAATGTTATTTATTATTTATAAACAGGTTCATACATTTTACTTTTTATAAACTTCCTGATATTCTTCGGTTTTTTAATACGAGCTAAACCGCTTCTGAAAATTTCTTCAGCAACTTTAACTGCTACATTGATAGATACTTCTCTAATATTTTTAACCGGAGGATAGATTAATCCTTTCGCAAAGTCTTCTTCAGTGATCTGCTCAGCTACAGCTTCTGAAGCAGTAAGCAGCATTTCATCGGTTACTCTTTTTGCTTCCGTTGAATAGATTGCTAAACCAAGTGCCGGGAAGATGAATACATTGTTCCCTTGTCCGGGGGTGAATGTTTTACCATTGTAGGTTAAAGGTGCAAATGGACTTCCACTAGCAAATATTGCTTTGCCTTTACTCCAGCTATAAGCCTGTTCTGCTGTGCATTCCGAATGGGAGGTTGGATTTGAATAAGGAAAAATAATCGGGCGTTCATTTATTGAACTCATATTTTCAATTACCTGTTGAGTAAAAGCTCCGCCAACTGTACTAACACCAATAATAGCCGTTGGTTTTATTTTCAAAATACTTGATGCAAAATCATTTGATGGCTCACTATCATGAGCAAATGGTAGTTGATGATCAGCAAGATCTGTTCTCGATTTAACAAGCAATCCATTAACATCGAACATCCAGCATCGTTTGTACGCTTCTTCTTTGCTTAAGCCATCTTTCTGAAATTTCTTTACAAGCATATCGGCAATACCGAATGCCGCAGCACCTGCACCAAGGAAAAGAAAACGCTGTTCTTTAAAAGGTTTGTTCAGCAACCGACTTACTGCGATGAATCCTGCAACAGCTATTGCTGCAGTACCTTGCACATCATCATTGAATGTGCAAACCTTATCCCGATACTTTTCTAAAATTCGAATTGCATTTACACCAGCAAAATCTTCCCACTGGATGCAAACTTTTGGAAATACTTTTGTAACAGCTTTTACAAATGCACCAATAAAATCATCATATGCTTTTCCTTTAAGCCTTTTCTGCCTGAGTCCCGGATAAAGAGGATCATTCAAAAACTTTTCATTATCAGTTCCCGCATCGAGAACAATCGGAAGTGTATATTCAGGTGGAACGCCAGCACAACTTGTGTATAAAGCTAATTTTCCAATTGGGATACCGATTCCGCAGATACCCAGATCACCCAATCCTAAAATTCTCTGACCATCTGTTACAACAATAAATCTTATGTCTTTTACCGGCCAGTTTTTAAGCAGAGTTTCAATCCTGTTTTTATTTTTTATTGATATAAATAGTCCACGTGGTCTTCTGGCAATGTGGCCGAATTTTTCACAGGCTTCACCGACGGTTGGTGTGTAAACCAAAGGTAAAAATGTTGCCGGGTCACTGATTATTGTGTGAAAGAATAAAGTCTCATTTATATCAAGAAGATTTGACAAATAAATATATTTATGAATTGGAAGTTCAATTTGTTTCAACTGTCCCTGAACGCGCTGGATCTGTTTATCAATTGTTTCAATTCCATCAGGCAACAGACCTTCCAATTTGTATTTTCGTCTTTCTGATTTATTGAAGACAGTCCCTTTAGTATTTCTGGGATCCCGAAGCATTAAATATCCTGTTGATTTTTTCATTTACTGCTCAAACTTTTTTGAGTGAATAACTTTTTTACTTTTAATATTTTATAAAATGTTCTTTGTCATTCTATGAATCTCATTAATTTTAACTCATCATTCCAACTATTACAGGTCCCCAGGCAGTAAGTAAAATACTTCCAAGTGCGTAAGGTACAGTATAACCAAGCACAGGCATCTTACTTTCTGCAGTATCCTGAATTGCTTTTAATCCCGGAGTTGTTGTACCTGCACCTGCCTGAGCCCCAAGTAGAATGACAGGATTAATTTTTAATAAACGATGTCCCACATACAGCCCGACTACGTGAGGTAATAATGCGATAATTACCCCGGCTAAAAGTAAAACCGGGCCTGTTTGAGAAATACCTGAAATGAAACTCGGTCCTGCTGACAATCCAATAATACCTATGAATACTGCAAGCCCAACAGAGTCGAAGATCCAAAGTGCCGCATCAGGAATACGACCAACTTTAGGTGTCCTGGAACGCAGCCATCCGAATATTAATCCCATTACAAGTGCGCCACCACTTGTTGTTAATGTAATAGATACACCACCAACAGTTACCGCTAATAGTCCAACCAATCCTCCCAGCAAAATTCCGAGACCGACAAATATCATATCTGTTTCAGCAGAAGTCTTATCAACATAACCAATAAGTTTTGCTGCACGTTCGACATCAGGTAAAAGACCTGATACTTTTAAAAGATCTCCACGGTTAACGATAGTTTCAGGAGTAAATGGGATTTCCTGACCGGTTCTTATCAGTTTATGAAGCTTTATACCCTGCCCATATTTTAAGCCTAATTCTTTTAGTGTTTTGCCGGCTAATTTTTTACTGGTGATTATCACGTCTCTGTATGCAACTGGATAGTCCAATAATTCCTGATCCATAACTTCCGGACCGATATCATTTAACTTTTCAAATAATGCTCTGTATCTGGCCATTAAAGCTATAACATCACCTGATTTTAAAATGGTGTTTGAGTTTGATTCAACAACCTTCCCTTCTCTGCGAAACCTGTGAATAAATATTCTGAAGCCCGGAACACTTTGCTCAATATCTCCTATACTCTTCCCAATCCATTTTTCATTTGTTAATTTGAACGCACGCAATTTCCAATCCTCAAAAGCCGATTCGATTCCCTCTTCATCCTCACTCTTTCCAAATAATTTTTTCTCAAGATCCTTGCTGGCAGATTTCAAATCAACTTTGATAAGTTTTGGTGCCAATGAAGAAAGGAACCAGACAAGAGAAATCGTTCCGACAAGGTAAGTAACAGCATAAGCAACAGCTATGTTATTGAGCAGAATGTTTCTCTCTGCTTCGGGTAGTGGAAGACGTTGTATAGATTCACTCGCAGTACCGATTATTGTTGACTGGGAAAATGCACCAGCCAGCATACCGGCAGTTGTTCCAACATCAAAATTCATAATCCTGCCGATAGCATATGCTGAAAACAAACTGACTAAAGAGAGAATGATAGTTAGTATCAATTGAGGTCCTGCATCTTTCTTTAATCCCTGGAAAAACTGCGGACCAACCTTGTAACCTGTTGCAAAGAGGAACAAATCAAAGAATATTACTTTCACAATCGGATCAACCTCGATATGAAACTGACCGACCAAAACTCCGGCAAACAAAGTCCCAAGTGCTGAACCAACTTTGAAATTACCAATACTGATTTTTCCGAAAGCAAATCCGAGAGCAATTACAAGGAATAGTGCTAACTCTGGATATTGCTGAAGTATTTCGATGAAACTGTTCATAAAATATTTTTATTTCATTATCATTATTAAAAGTAATAGCTTATATAAATTCTTGAGTACATTATATTCAAAGTTTGCTCATACTGTTGCGGTTCAATAATCTGCACATAATTTTCAATTCCAAGAGTAAAATCATTCCGGTTGTAAAATGCTATATTAATATTTCCGGTAAAGACGGGTGGTTTGGCATCATTAAATCTCCAGTCATTTGAAATAATTGTGCCTCCGAGTCCCAGTCCAAACGGAATATGAATCCAGTTTCTTAAGTCAACACTTAATGCGAATCCAAAGTTGTATTGGAATTGGCTTCTGTTTTCAGCGGCATAAACTTCTCCAAATCCTCCGGATAACTTTGTAAGTAATCCGAATACATCACTAAACCTTACTGCAAATCTCAAATCAGCTTGAGTTGTTAAGCTCTGATAGTCGGTGACGACTTGCCTCCCGATCAGCGTATCTATTGGAGTAATTGTTGTATCTGTTTGTGCCAAAAGATCAATAAATGTTAAATCAGTGGTTTGCAAAGCAATAGAACCTGAGAACATGAGATCTTCATTTTCAGCAATTCTGAATAGCCACCCGATACTATAAACTGAAGCTGCTGATACTCCCTCGGAAGCGAGCGAAAGAAAATTATTTCCAAGCCGTGCGAGACCGTAAGCCTTGATATTAACAGCAGCCCAATTTCTTATCGCGTACTGAAATTCAATTCCTCCGGTTGAATAAAATATATCAGGTTCAAATTTTATCGTTTTGCTATACTCACCGATAGTAATTGGGATTTCAGTTTCAACTATTTCTGCAATACCGAATCCTAAATAAAATTTTGTGCTCACGAATGGATCATCAACGGATGATATTGAAGTAAAAACGTGATTGCCTCGTGATGGCAGATAAGTCGTATCTGAGTTCTGCTCTAAGCTGATTGTTGAGTCTGGTTCTTGTGCTAAAATAAATGAAGGTGGTGAAAAACCACTTAACGTCAACAGAACCAGCAACAACTTTTTTATTTTTTTCATATTGATGAATAGTTTAAAGTGGAATCATTATTCCTGTACTTAGTCTCAAACCGGTAGTCTTAAAGTTTGATAAATAAATTTCTGTATCCGATTCACTTTCCTCTGAGCGAATATTTATCAGTCCCTGAATGTATCTTAGTTCAATAAAGAGTGATGGTCCGCCAATTGGTATTTTATAGCCTATATTAAAAAATGCAAGAGCATCATAATTTATAAATGCATCCTTAACATCAGTTTCTTCAGATTCAAATTCCAGAGTTGCTGAGCTCAGAAGCTTAGCGCTGATGCCGCTGCCAACAAAAAAATTTCCAGCATTTATTTTGAACATAAGTCCAAGTCCAAAATAGTTTTGCTTAACCTTGAATTTTAAAGTCGTATCCTCTCTACCTTCTTCAAGGTGTATGTCGATTGTTGAACCTTTTTGTTCAAAGGTTGGTTCGAGAGAAATAACAAAATCTTCTGTTGGCTGGAAATCTAAATTAGCACCAACGGCTAAACCACGAATATCTCCATATCCAGCATCCTCGGGTGGATTACCTCCAAAGCTGGTTTGGTTTACACCGCCCCAAACTGACATTTGAACTTGGGCGAGGGCAATGTTGCTCAGTGCTAGGCTAAAAAGCACCAGTATTAGTAAATTATTTTTTCTCATACGGCTTATCTGAATATTATTCATCCACATTACCTTCTTCTTCCACCACCTCTGTTCATACTTCTCGACGTATTAGTCCTTTGCTGATTATAGGTTTGTGTCCTCTGATTCCCTCTATCTCTTGAAGTTTGCTGACGGTTTAAGTCCTGCTTATTTCCTTCATAATTAGATTTGTTTTTACTCTGATCAACACCTGACCAATTATTTCCTTCCCTCGATTGCCACTGATTGTTTTCTTTTTTATAAACGTTACCCTGTTTATCTGCATAAACATTATTATTTGTATTTACTCTGTTTCTCTGGACATCCCCAGTAGAAACATTATTTCTCTGTCTATCCATTGTAGAAACATTGTTTCGCTGCCTGTCATTCGTATTAATATTTCCACGATTCTCACGATTGTAAACGTTTCTGTTTCCATCTCCATAAGGATTGATCCGCGGGTTATTCTGTGCATAATGGTAACCCGCATAAAATCCGTTTCTTCTTCCCTGATAATATCCGTGATGATAGCCTGAATGATATCTGCCAGCACCCCAATAGCCTCCATAATATGGATATGAATGATAGCTGAAAGACATCCAGCCATAAGGACCTCCATAGCTCATTCCAAATCCAAAGCTCCATCCCATATAAGGATTGTAATGAACAGAAAATCCGTAAGTGACCGGACGTGGATAATAATAAGTACCATACCACGGTTGATAATAATATCCTGTTCCGTAAATAACTGTTCCACCATAAACATAACAACCAGTATAGCCAGGGTAATATCCTGTGTAAACATATTCGGGAGTTGAATCGTACACATAAACATATTTGGTATTATAAACCGGGGAGTCGGGAGTCATTTCATATATTTTATCCGGCACCCGATCTGTAACTTTCCAGGGACCTTTCGGGCTATCAGCAATAAACCAAATTGCATTATCGCAGCAGTAATATTTATCATAATACTTGATTACATTCTTGTCTGTGTTTGTTGCATAATAAAGATCAGTAGTTGATAATGCTTCGAACTTAGGTTCGCCATCATAATTGACTTCGAGCTTTGTGCTGCGCTCAACTTTTGCAGTTTGAGGAATTTGTGTATCAAGTATTGCATCTTTTGATTCCTGAGTTCCCGGAACGTTCGCAAGTACATTGCTCATATCTGAGTCACCTGGAATTTTTACGAAGTCTGCTGGCAGGTTTTCTGGTTCAATAAAACTCCAGGGTCCTTCAAGGGATTTTGATTGGAACCATCTGCCTGAAATAAGTATGAAATAAGATTGTGATTTGATATCAAAGATTATGTCGCTGTCAGTATTCTCAACAAATAACAACGATGTTCCTTCTATCGAAGCTAATTTTGGTTCGCCGGTGGTTACGATTAACTCGGCTGGTTTGGTTCTTACAATTATCTCAGGTTTAACTTTGATCGTATCAGGATCAATATCCTTATATTCATCAGGATTTTTTTTGAGGATGAATTCGATAAGCTCATCCGGAATTTCTTCAGTGAATTCATATTCATCGTAAATATTTTCTGATTTGTACCACAGCACTCCGCCTTTCAGGTAATAAACTTCATCCCAGTTGTCTTTCACAATAAAGAATGGAGTGTTGATCACCATTTCGAAATCAGTGTCCTCCAGCTTTTTGAGTTTTGCTTCACCATCAATGGTAATTAAAACTGACGGAGTTGTTACGTGGATAATTTCAGGCGGATCCGTTTTGAAATTTTCTTTTGTGTTACTTTTATCATCTTCCAAACTGGCAATCAACTGATCGATTGTGATATCCAACTCCCACTTCGGAATTTCTTCAGATAGAAATTTCTTCAGCTCTTCAATTTTTGTTGAATCCTGGTTTGGAAACTTTGCATCTGTAACCACAACTTCATCAAGTGTAATCAACCTTGTATCGCGATCAGTTAAAACTTTGGCTTGGATCCAAACCGCACCAAAGATTGGTTCTGTTTGCTTCTGAGATTTAATCATTATTGCTGCGCGTGACTGCAGAATAATATTGTCAAAGGATTCAATCTGCGGCTGATAAAATGTAACTTCTGTCCCGGATGAATGAGTAATTATCTTCGGCCATTCTTCCGAAAATGATTCAATATTAATTATCAGAAGAAAGATTAAAATTTTTATTAAGTCATTCATAAGAAAATTCCTTCTAATCACAGCTTAAAAAATGGCGGTGTAAAAAGCATCAGACCAATTTCAAATCCTCCGCCTTGATTACCTCCAAATTCTTCATCGTACGTTATTGCAATATTAGTATGCTGGTCTGGTTCCCAGCGTAAACCAACTCTGAACTCAGTATCAACATTTAAATCTCCGGCTGAACCATAAATTTCTCCAACCACAGCCCAGTTGGGGCTGGCAGGATACCAGGCCAATCTGGTTGAATATGTAACATACCAGACAGTGGAATTCTCCTCTCCATAGTTTCTGGTAACACTTGCACCGGGCATTATGTCCCACGAAAGAGTGTTTTCTAAGAAACCAAATGTGATTGGTACATTTGTCCAATAAGTTTTAAATGCATCATTAACTCTGTCGTTGCCATCCAGATAACCGGGATCTAAGCCTGTTCCAGCTTTAACTGCAACACCTCCGGTTTTAGAATCATTTTCATAAATCATATATTTTGCATAAAGTGATGTCGAGTGTCCATCATCGGTTGTGGGATCATCATCATCATTATACAAGTATCCTGCAACCGTAAATTCCCATCTGGGCAGCAATGAGAATGTTGTCATCATCATTGTATTTCGCTCACCGTACGTAAGAATAATTGTTGAAACACCATGTGGTTTAGATAGATAATTATCCGAATTAAATTGCTGACTATAAAGTGGAATACTGGTAAGGATAACCAAACCGAATAATATTTTTTTTGTTAAACGGACTAATTCAATTTTCATTTTACGTTCGCTTTCTCCCAGGCTCTTACTTTTTTACGAGCATCATTAAATAATTTTTCGTAATTACCTATACATACTTTGTAAGTAACTTCTTCACCGACGAGTTTCCAGAGTCTGTCATATAGATGATAAACATAAAGCTGCTTTTCCTGCTTATCAGGTGCAACGTTGTCAGTACCAAATAAAAATCTGTCAGGATACTTGCCGATTATTCTTGCAGTATTTTCCAATGATTTATCGTTGTAGTCAAGCCACTTAGCTGTTTCGTCCCAGGATAGATCGAAGTAAAGATGATTGTATGCCGGGTCTGCGAGCATTTCTTCGAAGAGCGTTCCCATATCTTCGATTGGTTTAATAATTCTTCCCAACCCAAGATGTGCCCAGATTATAATTGCATCGGGATGTCTTTTTATTAATTCCTGGAATCCTTTTACATAATTTGGTTTATTTGGTTTAGGAAATGGATTATCAATATCGTTATGAATTATAGAGATCAGTCCGGTTTCAGCACAAAAATCAAAAATTCTATCGAGTGCAGGATCAGTGAGACTTGCTACATCGCCCGAAATTTTAGCAGAAACAAATTCTTTATGAATACTGAACTCACCAATCCCGGTGAATACTCCGGGAAAAGTTGTGAGAACTCTTTTAATATGATCGGCAGCATACATATCTGTAACATTGAAACCGATTATCATCGGATCGAGGCGTTCCTGCTTTTCTTTGGGAAGAGATAAATATTGCGCTGCAATCCATGCATCGCAAAATGAGTAATAGTAAAGTGGTGCATCCGTATCGAGATAGTAAGTTGGTGCAGCCTCACCAGTTACGCGGTATGACCACTGCTGCTGCAATGGAAGTCCAAAGACAGTTGACCTGCCTACTTTATCTCCCATAATTGAATCCACATAAAACTCCAGCTCAATACCTTCCTGTATGTAGTTTGTTATGTGGAAATGAGAATCGTGAAATAAAATTTTATCATTGGATTGTGCTTTGGTTATTACCAGAGTACTCAATGCTAAAAAGAGAAAAAGTGATAAGTATGTTGATCTAAAAAAGTTTAACATAAATTTATTTTTCATTTCTATATCTCCAATATTTTTTTCAATTACATTTTACTATCAAATAAGGATGTCAATTCCGGTTGATAAAGACATTCCGTTAAGCCCGCCTAAATAAAAACCAAATGACGAGGATGCCGCTGATTTTTCTACATAAATAACATTAAGGTTTAAGCGCAAGCTACGAGTCCCGGCAGGGTAAAAATTCATTCCCCCAACTATTTCCCAGGGTTTCATTTTAAACTGATCAAATATCTGAGTTGTAGAAGCATAGACCTGAAGCGCTTTAGGAATTGCTTCATAAGAAATAGTAGCGTAAAAACCATGATCATAGATTGAATTTGGAACTGATTCAAATCCCTCAGCAGGACCTATTAAATCAAGTTTGGAAAGATTTCTGAAATAATATTCAACCTGTAAATGCAATCCGTTATATTTTACTCCGGCATCAACAGCTAATAGATCAAAATCTGCTGTTCTTACAGTAACACCATCGGCAAGAGCGCCTGTTTCAAAAAACAATACTCCATCTGAAAGTTTTACCTGAGTTTCATTAGGTGCAGAAACATCATCAGGTGTTTGTCTATTCTCTCGCATATGTGTATACGATGCTCCAAATCGGGTAGCCATTTCTTTGTGAATTTCAAAATCACCATATCCACCTCTCGGTCCGAATTCACCGGTTGTAGGCATCCACCAGATGCTTGCGCTAGTGGACAAGTCTCTTGTTAATTGACTTACAGTTGTGCCAAGTATGCTAAGGTTATTACCAACTGTAAAATTATAGTAGAATTTTGGCAGCACTTCTCCGGTTACAAAAGCGCCCATTGTAAATCCGGCTCTGAAAAATTCTTCAGCTAAGACACGGTCACTTGAAAGGAAAAACGGCCAGGCTCCCTGCATTGAACGGGTGCTAAGATTAGGAACAATACCTACTGCAACATTAATTTCTTTCTGGAATGAGTACTGCATATATCCGAATAACAACGTCTGATTAGTGGATGCAAGTGCCCAGACTGTTACACAATAACGAAATTTAGGTGTTAGAAAGAAACCGGAAAACCATAACATACCTCTGTGCCACGTTATATCCTGTCTTGGATCAACGGTTCTTTCACGGCCAAGGTGATCCAGATATTTTGTATCATTGTCAACCTGGTTGACATATCTTGCTAATCCATACGCACTGATGTTCAGGCTTCCTAAGCGAGTTTTTACAATTGTAAATCCTTTTGAGGGAGTAAATTCTCCCGCAGTCGTGTTCTCAAGAACAATATCAGAAGCAGTTACCGTGTCAACCTTTGCTTCCAAATCCTGAGCGGAATTTTTACTAGTAAATAAAATGATGAGGTTTAATGAGAGAAATAAAACGGTAATTACTTTTGAGTTCAGTGATAGAAATAAACTCTTCATGGTATATACTTCCTTTCTTAGTTTCAAATTGAATGAGGCCATCTTAAAAAGCTTACCATGTTAACCTGAGCCTTGCTTGTCATTTCGTAGTCTTTTAGGAGAGAATTAAAAGACTGACACAGTCACCATTAATTCTGAGCCTGCTCTGATTGCAGGAACAATTTGCCCAACTGGATAAGAACAATTAATTTTAAGACAGCCTCATATCAACACATTTTATAGTTCAAAATGAATGAGGCTACCTAAATAACTGCTTATGTAAAACTGAGTCCCGCTTGGCGGGAGGAGGCTTACTCAACTTAACATAAATAAACAGTTTTAGAATAGCCCCATTAAAATTTTATTTCAAAAAACAATTACTGCTTTGGCTGAATCAAATACGGATTAGCCTTAAGCTGTTCGATAACATATTTAATAGCATACTGACCTTTAACACTGTTCCCAGCTTTATCAAGTGGCGGTGATACTACTGCAATTCCGAATTTTCCCGGAACAACTGCAATCAAGCATCCGCCAACTCCGCTTTTTGCTGGAACACCGGCATTGTAAAACCAGATACCTGAGTCATCATATAGTCCTGCTGTTGACATAACGGGAAGAGTGTACATAACTGTTTCAGGTGACACAACTTTTTTCTTTGTTACAGGATTAACTCCACCGTTTGCTAAAGTCGCAGCCATAATCCCAGCATCTTTTGCACTAACGTTTATTGCACATTGCTTTGTGTAAATGTCTGTTGCTTCAACCGGATCGAAATACATTCTGCCGTAAGCAAGAAGAAGATGTGCGATAGCCTGGTTACGTAAATTGTCTCCGGCTTCACTGATGTAAACAGGAACATTCAGACTTAACTGACGACCTGCAAAATCACTGTGAACCTGTAATACATTTTTCCATTTAGCAGAAGAATCTGCACCGCTAATCAAGCTTGTTGAAGCAATTGCACCGGGATTAACAAGAGGATTAATTTCCTTTCCTCTCATTCTTTCTACTGCTGTAATTGAGTTGAATACTTCACCGGTTGCATCAACTCCAATTTTATCCTGAACGGATTGATGACCTTGTTCCTCAATAACCTTAGCCATTGTAAAGACTTTAGATACACTCTGGATTGAGACCATTGATTGAATATCGCCAGCAGTGTAAACCTGACCATCTACTGTTACCAGAGCAATTCCAAAGATATTCGGATCAACAGTAGCAAGCTCTTTGATGTAATCAGCATTTGCACCTTCTTTTACATCTTTGAATTTGTTGTATGCGTCGCTAAGGACTTTTTCTACGTTTGCTTTTGAAAGATCCTGTGCAAACAAAGTAACAGGACTCGATAGCAATAAAGCAACAAGCATTATTACTACCAATCTTGTATTGACTAATAATAGTTTCATTTTATTTAACTCCTTTAGTTAAGTATTAAAAAATTTAGAACAATACTTTATGTGAAAAATTATATTTGAATGAGAACTGAACCTTTAAAATGTCAGCAGTCTTCAAATAATTCTCCGGATATTGAACTTCTCCTTCCTCTACAAGGTTATTAAAGTTTTCTCTGTCAGCCCACTGTATTTCAGCTCCCATCATTACATTCGCTACCGGGTAATAAAGCAAGTTTATCAGAGCATACTGACCTCTGTTAAAGGCATCATAACTTTGAAGGTCGGTGTTATCCATATCCAGGAAAGAATAACCAACTGAAGTTGAGAATTTTTCGCTCCAGTTATGATCCAGAAAAGCAACGGCTGACATCATTGGAATTGGAACTCCCTTAATTGGTTTCTCAGGATCACTTGAATTATCCTGAATTCCGATATCAACCGGGGCATCGTTCATATAGTTCTGAATTCCTTCACCGTAAACAAACGCAAGTCTTAAAACATCATTCTTAGTTATCTTTAAATTTGAACTCAAGTTAAGGCCCCATCCTAATGCTTCATCACTCAAATCATATTCATTATCACTCTGATCTACCCATTTTATATAACGAACAATGCCAGCCAGTTCTACATAACCCCAATCCTGACCGTAACGATACTCCGCTGATAAGTCAGGTAGAGGGAATTGACCGCTGATATTTTGTTCCTGAAGTATTTCACTATAAACACCTCCATCAGCACTTGCACCCGGTCTTTCGAGAGCAAATGTTAATCGTGTATCTCCTTTAATCGGCATATATCGAAATTGGATATTGCGGAAAAATACCATACCGTTAGGTCCCCAATACTCAACTGAATTCGGGAACACATCTATATCCATAAACGGTGACCAGTATTGACCAGCACCAAATTGTCCAAGTTCACCATAAGCATGTCGGAGACGAATAGTTGTCTGGCCAGCATCGCTGCCGGTTCCAAACATTTCAAATTCAAACTGGGTGAAGAGTTCACCGAGAGCAGTTGGTGTTCCACTTTTTACACCAAAACGAGTTTGACGTACGCTGAAAAATACGTTTCCATCAGAGCCATATTCATTTTCTATGGTTGGAAGTTTTGTCGGTCTTACAACATCGTACCAATCAGGTTGGATTTGTTTTGCATTGTAACCGATATCGGTCATTGCAAAGCCGTAAACCTGGAACCAGTTTTTGTCCTGTGCGTTCAGACTTATTGCGAAGAGTGCGATGAAAAAAGATACAAGAATAAGTCGTGAGTGTTTCATAGTTCTTCCTTTCTGTTTATAGTTAAGTGAATTTTGTTTAGTAATAATTCTGTACATTCAAAATCACGATTGAATAAATTTTTTTCAGTTTTATGCCTTTGCATAATTGAATTTTATCAGGTCCAATAATGCTGTACTGTCTACCGGTTTTCTTAAGTAAGCGATTGCACCATAATCTTTGGCAGCAGTACGAGTAGATTTTTCATCATAACCAGTAATGATAATTACCGGCAATCGCATTTTTTTTGTTCTTAAATATTCCAATAATGAACAACCGCTCATCCCCGGTAAATGAATATCAAGGATAAGCAGATCGAACGATTCTGCATTATAATTTTCTAAAAATTTCTCAGCACTTTCAAAAGCATCACAAACGTAGCCCGCAGATTTAAGCAGCATCATAAATCCATCTCTAACATTCGGGTCATCGTCAATAATATGAATCATTTGCATAGATTAATTTTTTATTATTAAAACTGATTAAAAGCCTACTCCAACACCAATGCTTATAAATGGTTCCCATTCATCATAGGGTGAATTTTCATCTTGTAAAACGTCGAACAATATCTCAACATATGCCCATACATTTTGTCCAATGTTTTGACTTAATCCGCCTCCGAGTAATATAAAAGGAACCCAATTTCGTTCTGTCCCATATTCCCTCGTCTGTAAATCGTAAGTTTGCTGCTCATAACTGAAGTAGACAAATTCACCGTGAAGGTAAAACTGCGGAATAACTCTATATCTTGTGAATATGCTTCCACCATAATTATCAGTACTCAAATCTGTATCATGATAATTGTAATATGAGTATCCGATTTTTCCACCTACTGAAAACTGGGGCGTAACTTTATATCCCACCTGTGGATAAAGTCCTATATACGTGTAATCATTCCAAAAGCTGAAACCGACGGTACCACCATAATACCATTTGCTCGCTGTGGGTGATGTGGGTTGTGTTTCGGGTGGAGTTTGTTCTTCAACAATTATGGAATCTTTTTCAACAATAGAGGAATCAATCTCCTGAGCAATTGATAAAGAAGAAAAAGCAAATAAAAGAATCAGTGCAAAGTGTTTCATTTTTATCTCCTTAAATAATTTGTGATGAAATCTATTTCTTTTGGTAACCGGAGTAAATAGGTACTTAGTCCTATGACACAGGCTTTTGCGGGATTAAAATACTTTTATATCTTAAAAGGTGAGTGAAACGTTCTTAGATATTATTAATGGAGACGCCTTTTATATTCATCTTATCGGCGATGCATATCATTTCTGCTACAGACTTCACACCAAGCTTTTCAGTTATTTTTAAGCGATGATTTTTAACGGTGTGTTCAGCAATGCCTAATTCAGAGGCGATTTGTTTGTTCAGCATTCCGGTAATTACATATCGAAAAATTTCGTATTCCCTTGCAGTAAGAGTGCTAATCAAAGATTTAAATTTTTCTAATTCGGTTTGTTTACTGATAAGCGAAATGCTTCTCTGAAGCGCCTCATCAATTGCATTGAATAATTCTTTTTCATCAATGGGTTTCTGAAGAAAATTTACTGCCCCTTTTTTCATTGCTTCAACACTCATTGGTATATCACCCTGACCGGTGATAAAAATAATAGGAAGACATTCAAATTTTGTTTCAATTTCTACCTGCAATTCCAGTCCTGTTTTGCCACCGAGAAATACATCAAGTAAAATGCATCCCGGGCAATTAATGTTTTCAGTTTCTAAGAATTGTGCTGTACTCGGGAAGGTCTCAACCTGATATCCGGAAGATTTAAGCAGCAGAGAAAGACTCTGAAGGATTTCATCGTCATCATCAATAATAAATATTTTACTATCTGCTTTTTCCATCTTCTAACATTTTTAAGCTGAATGAAAACTTTGCACCACCATCAGGTTTATTCTCAGCCCAGATCTTTCCGCCATGGTCTTCGATAATCGAGCGGCAAATTACCAATCCGATGCCTGTGCCTTCTTTCTTTGAAGTGATGAAAGGTTTAAAGAGTTTATCTTTTGTCGCTTCATCAATTCCTTCACCCTTGTCACTAACGGAAACGATTACTTCTGAATCCTTAATTGTACTGGATACAGTTATTTCCCTACTCGACGCATCTATTTTTTCCATTGACTGTGTAGCATTCAACAGAAAATTTAGCAGCACCTGCTGTATCTGTATTCTATCACCTAATACATATACTGTTTTACCGGTTAACTCTGAATTTAGTCTGGTATTGTATCTATTTGCTTCACCCTGTATAACAACTAAAACTTCGTTAATCAGATCATTAAGATTTACTTTGCCTTTTTCCCTGTGCTCAAGTTTCATCATTCCCCTGATGCTGCTCAGTATTGATGCTCCTCTCTTATCATTATCAACAATTTTCTGGAAGATCTGTTTTAACAGGTCAGGTGTTGCTTCATTTGAATTTATAAAATTAATTCCTGCCTGGGCATTACTTAGTATGGCAGTAAGTGGTTGATTAAGTTCGTGTGAAAGTGAAGCAGTAAGCTGTCCAAGCCTCAAACTTCTGTCTTCGTGCAGGAATTCTCTATATCTGTTTTCTGATTCGATTATTTTCGTTGTCATAAGTTTTTGATTTCTATTCAAACGTATCAGGTTAGCAATTAAAAGTGTCTGCAATACTAAAAACAGCAGAACAACTCCGCCAATCCATTTATATCTATCTATGAACGAAATGTTTTCATGCATAATGGTGCTTCCGGCTGGAATCAAATCTGATTTGAGGAGATTCCACCTTTTTAACTGCCTCCAGTCAAAAACATATTCATAATAGTCCTGCTCAGTTATTTTAAAGGAATTAGGATCTGCACCATTTAGAATCTTCACAGCCGCCTTACCCATGAATTGACCAACTTTCTCAAAGCTTGCTATATAACCTCCGATTGGTCCTTCACCAAAGCCCAGATCACTGTAACCAAATACTGGAGCGTTAGATTGAGAAGAAATTAGCCGGATCGCTTCAGGGTTGTTGTATTCAATGGAATCAGCATCTAAACTAAATGATCCGACAAATACAATACTCTTCTTTGGTAATCGTCTAACCTTATCAAGAATATCCTGCATTTTAAGATCGGTAACATATGTAATCTTTTTGTCTAAGAGATTTTTTTCTGCCCACTCTCTACTACTAGAAAGGTAAAACTTATCAAGCTGCATAACGCCGGAAATAAAATAAACTGAAGAAGTTTCCGGAAATAATTTAATGCCAAATGCAATTGATTTTGCAGGATCAATATTCATATTTACAATTGTTGTAACATTATTCAACCTCATATCTTGAACAAATCCATAATCTGAAAAATCCAGATCCATTGAAATCGTTGGTAATTCAAGCAGATATCTTTCGGCAAATTTTTTAATCGTAGGGACCGGATTTATTCCTATACATATTAATAAATCTATATGTATCTCTCTGTATTTTTTATTTAACGATTCAAATAATTCATTTGGAAAATTGTCATTCTCATAACGTCTAAGGTTTAAGTATTCCATATGAAAGTTATAGTTTTCATAAAACTCTTCATCAAGCTTTTCTCTTATCCCCTTTAAGAGAGGAATGTATGCCGGTTGGTTAGGGGCAAGCCCAAAAATGATAAGTATGGTTTTTGTTTGTTTATTTTGTTGGGCATTCACTTCCGATGCGCTGGTAAGTAATAGAAAAACAATGAAAGATGATAAGAAAGTTTTATACATTTAACCTAATGATGTTAAACAAATTATGACACATATAAACACTTGATGCTGAAAAATAAGAATTTTTAGGGGAAAATTTTGAGGAAAAATCAATTGTAAGTATTTCAATATGACTAGATAACTAGGACTTTTTACTACCCGATAAATATTTTCCTATTAGGATACCTATTATAACAGTTAGATATATCTGACCAAATACCGCCAGAAAAATTGCCAAAGTTCTTGCCATTGGAGAAATTGGGAGAACGTCACCGTATCCGGTTGTGGTAAATGTTATGAAGCTGAAATATAAGTACTGATGAAACTGACTGGAATATGTACTTTCTAATGAGAATGCAGCAGGATTGAAGAAATGAACTACCGCCGCCAGAAGTGCACCGCAAAATCCAAATAAAAGGTAAACTGCTACCGCACTGAAGATAACATTAGAATCAACTTCTTTGCTTTTAACTATCCCAACAAGCAGGTTGATAGCTACAAGAATGTAAAACAGGACAAACACTATCTTGTTTACAAGTTCCAGATAATCATTGTGCAAGATTGCAGTGAGTAAGGTCAAGGCTAAAATTAAATATCCAATTGATTGTACTCTTTTAAATTTAAAACCGCTTTTCTTAAGTGTAAGAATAGATGAAAGTAATATTAAGCTAAGGAACAGAAAGTTAAAATAATTTGCGAAAGGTGAATCCCAATAGAAAGGAGAAAAAAGTATCAGAAGCAATATGCTGACAATCAGAGTAATCTGTGAATGACTAGAAAGAAGTTTTAATATTTTCTTTACCATCTGTCTTTCAATTAAATATTATTAATTAATATAACCTTGCCGGAAAATCTCACCGACCACTTTATTGCTTACAGCTTTGACGACTTCTCCTGTACTGGATGGCTCAAAAGATTGTGACTTTGCACTCCAGATAATTTTGCCTTCAGTTGTTTCATAGAGATTTGTTCTCATATGAACTATTTTTTCTTCAGCTAAAAATTCCGAATTAAAATAATATGATGCTGTTGAAGCATAGAAGCCATAGAAGCCGACATAAACATGAGAAGATCCGCCGCCGCTATATAAAGTTTTATCCATGCTTTCACCACCTTCAATTGCGACTAATATTGCATCAACATTCTTCTCTCTGAAATACTTTTCAAAGGTTTCCCTGTTCAGCTGTTCGCCTTTGGGAAGTTCCTGCCAGGCCATTAGTACCTCAACGTTATATGTTATTAGTTGAGAACGGAATTCATTTTCATAAACTTTTCTTTTCCATTCGTCTTTGGCAAGTCCCAGAACTAAAATTTTATTAAAACCTTTACTAGTAAAAGTTTCATCAACGTATATGTCTGTCATCTCAGTGGATGGGCTGCAGGAATAGATAACTATGACTAATAGAAAACCTGAAAATAATTTTATAAGATTATTCATTTTAAATTTTGACCTTTCGTTATTGAACAGGAATTTTCGAAAAAAATTTTAATCCTACTATACCGACTATTATCAGAAGTATAAAAAACATTCTCATAAATTCTTTGGATTCACCAAATAGAATTATTCCAAGAATAGCTGTTCCCACAGCACCGATTCCTGTCCAGATTGCATAAGCTGTTCCAATGGGAATTGTCTTTACTGCTGTTGATAAAAAATAGAAACTAAGAATCATGGTTGCGATCGTTATAACACTCGGCCACAGCCTGGTAAAACCTTCGGTGTATTTAAGTCCGACTGCCCAGCCGATTTCAAAAAATCCTGCAATGAAAAGATATATCCAGGCCATTTTTCCTCAATAAAATTTTGTTGGCAGTTAATATAATAATATTGTTTCTCAACCGGCGTAAGCAACTTTAAGCTTTTTATGATCCAAGGCTTTTGCCAGAGCAAAATCTTCCTCAGTTATTTTTTCTTCATCACCATAGTAGTTGTGCTCAACACTGTCTTTCATCAGGCTTGATTGCAGAGCTGTTGAAGAAAGAACTTTCAGATCTTCAACAACAAGATTTGTGTGATCGTTCATATCCACTTTGCCTGTAACGAAGTATGGTCCCATTGACAACGTAAGTTCAGCAACACGGTAATAAACTTTCGGGAAGATAACTGCTTCAAAAGTTCCCGTGAGATCTTCAAGCGAGAGGAATTTCATTATCTCACCGCTTTTTGTTTTTATTCTCTTGGAAGTCATATACCAGCCGATCATCTTCACTCGCCGTCCTTTGTTCCGAAGCATATCCTTTGCAGGAACAACTCCCTTCTGTTCAATCCATTCTTTAAAAAAGTGAAGCGGATGTCGCGTAATCATATAGCCGAAAGCCTCGTATTCTTCTTTGCAAATTCCGGCGAGAGTGTAGTTCAAATCCGTTTTAACTTCTTCCTCAAGAGCAAAAGTTTCCCTAAGAAAAAGGTCGTTGTAACTTTCTTCAATTATTTTTCTTCGATGGATATAAATATCCAACAGGCGAAGCAACGTCGGTCTCGTTTGCTTGAAACATCCCATTGCACCGCATTTAATCAGTAAAGCAGTTTCTTCATAAGCAAGTTTTGTACGGACAAGAAAATCCGCCAGCGAAATATATTTGCCGTTGCGTTTTCTTTCCTCGATAATTTTTTCAATTGCATTGTAAGAAAGATTCTTTATTGCTTTTAAACCAATGCGAATGCTTCTTCCTTTTCCCACATATTCCTTTTCACTTTCATTGATTGAAGGAAGCTCAATCTTCAAGCCCAAACGTTTTGATTCTTCAATGTAAACTGCTGCTGAATAAAATCCGCCGCCGTTGTTCAGTACGCTTGCCATAAACTCCGCCGGATAATGTGCTTTGAGAAATGCAACCTGGTAAGAAAGTAATGCAAACGATGCACTGTGTGCTTTGCAGAAAGAATAACCTGCAAACGATTCAATCTGACGCCAGAGTTCTTTGCTCTGGTAATCGGTTAATCCTTTTTCTTTGCAGGAAACGAAAAACTTATCAACAATCCTCTGCATTGCGTGATGTGAACGCATCTTTCCGCTCATTGCTCTGCGTAAAAGATCGGCATCTTCAAGACTCAACCCTGCAATGTGATGTGCAACTTTAATTACATCTTCCTGGTAGATCATCACTCCGTAAGTTTCGCCGAGATAAATTTCCATTTCAGGCACAAGATATTTTCTTCGTGAAGGATCTTTATGCCGTGCGATAAACTCCTGCATCATTCCGCTTTCTGCAACACCGGGACGAATAACTGAACTTGCCGCAGTGAGCATCTCAAAAGTTTCAACATCGAGTCTGCGAAGAAGCGAACGCATTCCCGGCGATTCAATATAAAAGCAGCCGATAGTTTTCCCCGAACGAATTAATTTTTTTGTTGCACGATCGTTGAAGAGCATATCAAAATCGAAGATGTCGAAATCAATACTGCCGGTGTGTTTTGGTATCGGCGGATAGAGTGTGTGTATCTTTGCCTGTCCGCGCCATTCAGGCGGAACCTGGTAAATTAATAAATCTTCTGTTTTTGAGCTGTTTTCAAACATAATATAGTGAACATTTGCACACTAAAATATAATCTTTTAAAACTTAAATGCAAGAGGGATTTTAATTTCGAATTGCGGATTTCAAATAGTGATGAACACTCATTAATCAGCCCCCTTTTGATCCATCAAATTTTATTTTGAAACAGTGTTCAACAACAAAAAGATTATTTGAGTTAAGATTTCAACCACTTTTACTATGGTCTAAGAATTGCATATTTACTTTAACACAACTTCTTTTGAGAATAGAATTGTGATCATACAACGACGACTGGCTGTCTGGTAAATTATCCAGGCAGCCATTTTTTTTGCAATAAATTTAATACAGTTCACGCTTAACAATTGTTGATTTACTTTTTTTTAAATAAAGTATTGCGTTTCATTTTAAAATTATTTTAGTTTAGGGAGGAGTTAACAATTTGTAAGGTGAAACTATGCAAACAGATGATGTGTTAAACTGGGTTTGTCAGTATTGCGGAGAGGAGAATGATATCTGGGTCGATCTTACTGTTAAGGGAGATCAGGACTTTATAGAGGACTGTGAAGTATGCTGCAGACCAAACAGGATACTTATCAAGCACAATAAAGAGGATGAAGAGTACGTATTTGTTGAGTCACGTATTACGGATGAATAGTTTTCTGAAATTCCAAAAATCAAAACCAAAATAAAATTTAAATTTTGATTTTGAGTAGCGAACGCGAAACCTGAATACTATTTAGTTTAGGCTTTCTATTTTTAAGTTTTTCCTAAACCTTATAATTGCTAGGTCTTCTTCATCGCATTTTCGCACTATTCCGAATACAAGAACCAGATTTAACACAACCGAAAGAAACAGCAGGATTACCAACAGCATCATATAACCCTCCAGGGTTGACAATTATAAATAGTTAACTATCCGCAACCTCCTCAACCCAAAAATATGCAATTCTTTAATTCAATTCAATACTAGTCCATAATCATTCTTAAAAAGGATGAACTTTCATCATCATCATCATTCGATTTTCTATTTGGATCTTTCTGTTCCATCTTCTCTTTTGCCCAGCTATATCGGGATGCTTTTTCTGTAAATGAATTTTCCGGTTCCTCATCCTCCGGTTCTTCCATTTGTGAAGATGGACTTTTTACTCTGAGTATTGTAGGAACATCCAGATCTTCTTTATCGATATTAGTAGTATCCAGGAAATTAAATCCGCCTCTCAAACTTAGCTGCTCTCCGGGTTTCTTAGAATGGGACTTAAAAGTGCTCGCTGCGAAAGATTTTCTTGCGCTGTCAAATCCAGTCGCGATCACAGTGTAGGAAACGTAATCGTTCATGTCTTCTTTTCTTACACATCCAAAGATTACATTTGCTTCTTCACCTGCTGCTTCGAATATTACGTTGTTGCCTTCATTGATTTCCTGAAGTGTGAGATTACTCGATCCGGAAATATTCAGCAGCACACTCTTTGCTCCTCTTATGTTCACTCCTTCGAGGAGAGGGCTAGAAATTGCTTTCTGTGCTGCTTCGATAGCACGATTTTCACCGCTTGCAATTCCACAACCCATCAAAGCTTCTCCACTTTGATTCATCACTGCTCTAACATCCGCAAAGTCAACATTAATCAGTCCTTCTACTGTGATAATATCTGCAATGCCTCTTGTTGCCTCATAGAGAACCTCGTTAGGCTTATCGAATGCAGCAAAAGCATTAATGTTACCATCAAGAATACTTAGTATTCTTTCGTTAGGAATTACGATTAAGCTGTCAACGTGTTTTCGTAAATCCTGAATACCCTGCTCTGCATTCATCATACGGGTTTTACCTTCCCACTTAAATGGTTTGGTAACAATACCAACTACCAATGCCCCAATGCTTTGTGCAACTGAAGCAATAATTGGTGCACCACCGGTTCCGGTACCTCCTCCCATCCCTGCTGTAATGAAAACCATGTCACTTCCAGCAAGAACTTCAGCAATCTTTTCACGGTCTTCTTCAACTGCTTTTCTGCCGATGTTAGGATCGGCGCCTGCACCCAGTCCACGGGTAATATTTGTTCCGACTTGTATTTTATGATGAGACTTGCTGCTTTCCAATACCTGTGCATCGGTATTAACGGCAACATACTCAACACCATTTAAACCTCTGGCAATCATACTTCCCAGAGCATTGCAGCCTCCGCCGCCGACTCCAATTACTTTGAGAACAGCAGACATTGGTTTTTCTCGATCGAGAGTGGCGAACTTTATCATGGACCCTCCTGTATTAGATTTTTTATAATTCATCAAAAAATTCCTGAACTCTTTTTACAAATAGTTTAATTGTGTTTTTAGCTTCTTTTTTCTTTTTCATTATTTGATAATCACTTGATTTGCTTCCGGGTATTCCTCTTATTAATCCTGCAACTGTAGCAAACTCGGGACTTTCGATTTCGTTGGACAAACCTTCTCCCAATTCCTGAGGAACACCAATACGTGCCGGTAAACCAAAAACTTCTTCTGCAAGTTCCGGACAGCCGCGCAATAGTGAACCTCCTCCAGTGAGAACAATACCTGCTTTTACTTTATTCTTGTAACCTGCACTCCTCAACTCATTATCAATCAACGTAAACAATTCTCTCATCCTCAGGCTGATGATTTGAGTGAGCAGACTAATTGGAATTTTTGTGTTTCCTCTTGCACCAACTCCTCGTATAAGTATATCTTCATCTTTTATTATCGCAGTTTCAATTGCATATCCATATTCTTTTTTCAATTTTTCTGCTTCTTCAGTAACTACACCAAGCGACTCTCTGATATCATTTGTTACCTGGTTACCAGCTATTCCAATTACTTTGGTATGCTTGATTGCCTTTTTGTGATAGATAGCTATATCTGTTGTTCCACCACCAATATCCAGAAGAATCACACCGAGATCTTTTTCACTTTCTTCAAGAACAGATGTGCTTGATGCGATTGGCTGGAGTATATAATCTTTAACCTTTAATCCGGCACGCTCGACAGATTTTTTAATGTTCTGTATTGCAGGAATTGATGCAAGCACAACATGATTGCTGGCTTCCAATCTTGAGCCTGACATCCCAATAGGGTTTTCAATTCCTGGTTGATGATCAACAGAAAATTCAATTGGAATGATATGAAGTATTTGTCTGTCTGATGGAATTCTTATTGTGCGAACATCAGCCTCTAATCTTTCGAGATCCTTCTTCGTTATTTCCTTTTCATCACTGCTGATGGTAACATAGTTTCTATGCAGGAGGCTTGTAATGTGCTCACCTGCAACTCCAACATTAACAAGGTTAATCGTTAAACCTGCACGGTTAGATGCAATTGACATTGCTTCTTTAATTGCTTCTGCCGTTTTTCCGATGTTGGCAACCAGACCTTTGTGCAATCCTTCAGAAGGTGCTATCCCGAATCCGAGAATGTTGAAGGATTGCTTTCCTTCTTCTCTTTCAGCTATAACAGCACAAACCTTGGTTGTGCCTAAGTCAATCCCTGCTATGATTTCTTTTTTCATCCGCTTGCCAACTCTGTTTTTCTTTTACCTATAAATACTTTGTTTTTGTAACGAAGGTCCAAATACTCTGTATTCTGATTTATATTTTCTTCATCAATTAATTCCTGCCAAATATTCTTCAGGATAAGTGCTTTCTTTACTTCATCACTTTTACCGAACAGCACTGGAAATTTCAATCCGGAAAAAGTTAAAATTACATTTCCACCCTTTCTTAAATTAATCTCAGCAAGATTTTTTCTAACATTTGTATCGCTCATACTAATTGCATCAATTATCCTGAAAGCAAATAAAATATTTTCTTCACTATAAGAATTTTTCCCACTAAAATTTAAGTTCGATATTACAGGTAAATCATTGATAGCAGCGGGGGGGAAAAGCGGAAGCGTTTCCAAATCATTGGTTAAAAGCTTTAATTCATTCTTTTGAAGCAGGGTAGCTTTTATCTCTTTCTCTTGAACCTCAACCATGATTGTGTTTACACCATCGAATTCAACTTCCGCTTTTCTCAGGTAGGGATGCTTTTCAATTCTTGTTTTTACTTCTAATAAAGTTAAGTCAGCATATTTTGTAGAATCGCTCAAACCGGCATAACGTAAATACTCCTTTGCCGGAAGCAATGTGTTTTCTATTACTTCTATTTGATTATAAACTTCTTTATGGCTTGCTTTGGATCCGGTAATCATTAGGTAACTGAATCCAATGATCAAAATTAAAAAGACAGCCAAGCCAAAAAATTTGCTTCTACGTTCGCTCAATGTTCTTCCTCCTTAAGCAGTTCAACAAATTTTTCACCGAATTTCCAGATATCCCCGGCACCCATTGTAATTATTATATCATCTTTCTTTTTAAGCTCCATCAATTTTTTAGGAACATCTTTTTTATCCGCGATGTAATGCACATTCTTATGTCCATACTTTTTCGTGATGTTTGCTATCATTTCACCTGTCACGCCTTCAATAGGTTTTTCTCTTGCAGGATAGATATCAGTACAAATAAATACATCAGAGTTCAAAAATGATCTTCCGAAATCCTGATAAAAATCTTTTGTTCTTGAAAAAAGATGAGGTTGAAACACCACCACTAATCTTCTATCCCATGCTGCTCTTATTCCTGCAAGAGTTGCTGCAGTTTCTGTTGGATGATGAGCATAATCATCAAGAACCAGAATATCATTCTTATATTTTGTTTCGAATCTTCTGTAAACACCAGTGAATTTTTCCAATGCTTTTTTGATAATGGTAAAGTCAATTCCCAGCTCCATTCCGATTGTAACTGAGACTAAAGAATTTTTCACATAATGCTCACCCGGAATATTCAGTTTTATTCTTCCAAGTTCTTTACCTTTATAAATCGCAGTGTAATGGCTGCTGAATCCTTCATACTCAATATCTATTGCTCTTACATCAGCCTGTGCAGTTGTTCCATAAGTGAATACTGTTTTATTAATCAATGGAATAATATCCTGAAGTGCCGGTTCATCAAGACAGATAACAACAAATCCATAGAACGGGACTTTGTTTGCAAATTCAATGAAAGCTGCTTTAATGTCATCAAGATCTTTGTATGTATCAAGATGCTCTTTTTCAAGAGTTGTTATAGCTGCAATTGTTGGAGTGAGTTTCAGGAATGTTCTGTCAAACTCATCAGCCTCAACCACAATGAACTCACCATTGCCAAGACGAGCATTTGTACCGCCGAGTCCGCTCAACTTACCGCCAACAATAATTGTTGGATCTACTCCACCTTCTGTGAGGGTTAATCCAACCATTGAAGTCGTTGTGGTCTTTCCGTGAGTACCAGCTATCCCAATTCCATACTGCATGCGCATTGTTTCAGCAAGCATTTCAGCACGCTTGATAATTGGAATGTTTCTGTCAGCCGCAGCTTTAACTTCAGGATTATCAGGAATTACTGCAGAAGAATACACAAGCACATCAGCATCTTTCACATTATCAGCAGAATGGCCTTCATAAATTTTTGCACCGAGTTCTGCTAACCGATTTGTGACCTCAGTAAGATTCAAGTCTGATCCTGATACTTCAAAACCTTTATTTAAAAGTATT
The DNA here is from genome assembly GCA_014860115.1 of Ignavibacteriaceae bacterium. Classification (GTDB taxonomy): domain Bacteria; phylum Bacteroidota; class Ignavibacteria; order Ignavibacteriales; family Ignavibacteriaceae; genus IGN2. Next base: position 3,660 of record JACZKK010000079.1, on the reverse strand, counting down.
TCAGCGATGCCGCTCATCCCGATGCCGCCAATTCCAACAAAGTGTATTTTTTTAATACTCTTAAACACTGCTCTTATCAATTTTAGATTTTAATTCTTCAATGCGAAGCAACAATTCATCCTGGTTTTCATAATCAGAAAATCTTATCATCACAGGCGTGACTTTAGAATTAACTTTTATCCTCACTGTCCTGAATGCTGGTGAGTTGCTTGTTCTTACCTGCCGGGAGAATTTTATTTTTTTTATCTGGTCGATTTTATATGCTTTTGATTTGAAGCGATCTGCAAAAACAATTCCTTCATCAGAAACTTCGATGTACATATTCCTGATAAGATTGTAGAGTAAAGATGCTACTGATACGATCAATATTATCGCGAGAAAATATAAAATCGGATCACGAGTAATTAATGTAAATGAATCTTCAACAAATTCACCTCTTATAACTCCATAAAGGATTAATACGATGAAGTATATAATCGTTGATTTATAATAGAATGATAGATTGTATTTGAAAATTCTTCTTTTCTGTTCACCATTATTCATACAGCCTCCGCAAATTTTATTGCGTTCTGTGCAATTACTTTTGCAGCATCAGGTTTAGCCATTGCCAGAGCATTCTTTTTTAATTCAGAAAGCTTATTCTTTGAATTCAATATATTTAAAACACTTTTCACTAATTCTTTTTTCAATTCTTTATCTTCAATCAGGATTGCAGCATCATTATCTGATAGAGACTTTGCATTGTAGTACTGATGATTCTCTGCAACGTTAGGCGATGGAACCAGTATCGCAGGAAGGGCAAGGTTCAGCAGTTCAGCGATTGTAGTTGCGCCGGCTCTTGCTAAAAGCAAATCACAAGCTGAGTAAGCTGCATTCATATCTTCAATAAAATCAAAAACTTTTATGTAAGCTGAATTCATTTGATTAAACTGTTCAAAATAATTTTTTCCAGTCTGCCAGATCACGTGCACTTTATTTTCTTCCAATATTTTTATGCTCTCTGACATAGCTTCATTTATCGTTTTAGCTCCAAGACTTCCACCGAGCACGAGAAGAGTTTTTTTTTCACCCGATAGTCCAAATTTTTTCAACGCTTCTGTCTTCTCCATCCTGCCAAGATCTTTTCTTACAGGATTTCCGGTAAGGTGATGAATCTTTTCTCTTCTCAAGTATTTTTTTGATTCCTGAAAGCTCAGATGAACCTCGCTTGCATACCTTTCCAACAATCTTGTTGTCACGCCAGGATAACTGTTTTGTTCAATGAGAATAATCTTTGATCCCATTACTGATGCCGCCCATATTGCGGGGCCTGCAACATATCCTCCTGAACCGATTGCAACTTTTGGTCTGAAGGATATATTTATTACTAACGACTGAATCACAGAAACAAATAATTTTATAGGGAACAGTAAGTTTTCAAAATTAATTTTTCTTGAGAATCCTTTAATCCATATTGACTTAAACTTAAATCCAAGTTTTGGAACAACTCTTCCCTCAATTCTGTCTTTAGTACCAATGAACAAAATATCGGCTTCCGGTTTCATTTCTCTGATCTGCTCAGCAACTGCTACTGCTGGGAAAAGATGACCACCGGTTCCTCCGCCGGCAAATAAAAATCGGTATTTACTTTGCGCATTACTCATCTGTTAGTGCCTTTAAAAGAATTTTCATCAGGCACATAAACAACACCATTCTGCCGCAAATGATTTGTAAAGGCAATGTTGATCAATATGCCAACACTGATGCACAGAAATATGAGAGAAGTTCCACCATAACTTATAAATGGCAGCGGAAGGCCTGTTGTTGGAAGAACACCCGTTGTAACAGCAACATTTACAAATGCATAGAATACGATCGAGATTGTTATTCCAAAAGCAAGAAGTTGACCAAACTGATCTTTTGTTTTTTTGGCGACCAATATTCCGCAGACTAAAAGAACTAGATACGCGAGCAGAACTATTATTGAACCAATTAACCCAAACTCCTCACCAAGAATTGCAAAAATAAAATCGCCATAAGCTTCAGGAAGAAAAAGATTGCTTTGCATACTGTTGCCTATTCCAACTCCGAATATTCCTCCGCTTCCAAGACTATAAAGTGCCTGCTTAACCTGAAAATTCAAATCGCCGCCGCTCGTAATAGAATTTATATAAGAAAAAATTCTTGATCTTGAATGAGGAAAAATCATAGCAGCTGATCCAATTACTAATCCGCTTATAGCCATCGAAACAAGAATATGTCTGAACTTTGCACCTCCTGCATATATTATAACCAGCGAAATGAATATCAACATAACACCACTGCTTATATTTGGCTGCAGCATGATCAATCCTGAGATAATAATTATCCAGATGAAGAAATAAAGAAATCCCTCGCGATAATTATCTATAACATTTGCCTTTGCTTCCAGCAGAACAGCAAGGTGAATAATCAACGCAAGCCTCGCAAAATCCGCTGGTTGAATGGAAAAAAATCCGAAACTCATCCATCTGCCTGCACCTTTAATATCAGGAGCAAATAACAGAGTAACTACCAGCAGTATTGTAATAATTATCATCACCGGCTTGCTTAATCGTCTATAGTACTCGTAAGGAATTAATGCGAAAAGTATAATTGCTCCAATTCCAAGAACCACTTTAAAGAGATGCGAGTTAAACAAATAAAAAACGCTGTCAAACTTGAATACGCTGTATGTACTACTTGCGCTCATAACAATGGTTAAACCGAGCAACATAAGTGCAAACACATCAAAAAATATTGTCAGTCCAAGTTTTTTCATTTTAGCTTGTTTACTGCCTCTTTAAAAACTTTACCACGATGTTCATAATTATTAAACATATCAAAGCTTGCACAAGCCGGTGAAAGTAATACAACATCGCCTTTCTCTGCTTCGCTGCTCGCACTTTTGACAGCATCTTCCATGGTTTTTTCTATTTTAACTTTTACATCATTTCGAAAGAAGTTAAAAACTTTTTCTGCTGATGAACCGATAGCGTAAATCTTTTTCACTTTTTGAATGACCAGATCTTTTATCTGCTCATAATCATTTCCTTTATCCTGTCCACCCAGTATCAGCAAAATTGGTTCATCGAAACTTTTTAGTGCATACCAAACAGAATCAACATTTGTAGCTTTTGAATCATTCACGTACTTAACGCTTTTAATTTCTCTTACTAATTCCAGACGGTGTTCAACGCTTTCAAAGGTTTGTAATCCTTTAACTATTCCTGCATTTTCAAGATTGAAAACTTTTGCAGCGCAAATCACCGACATAGCATTTGCCAGGTTGTGTTCGCCTCTGATATTTATATCATTTCTTGAACAACGGAAATTTTCTTTACCATTTAGCTTGAAAACCACTTCACCATCAGAATAAAAGCAACCGTTATTTTGTTCTTCGTTTAGTGAAAAAAAGAATGATCTACTATTATGTTCTGATAAATATTTCATTACAGCATGATTATCTTTATTCAGAATTAAAAAATCTTTTCCATCCTGGTTTATATAAATTCTTTGCTTTGATTCGGCATATTTATCAAAACTGTTTTCGTATCTGTTCAAATGATCTGGTGTAATATTTAGAATCAATGCGGCTGCCGGTTTAAAATTTTCTATCAGATCCAATTGAAAACTTGATACTTCAAGTGAAACAAATTCTCC
>JACZKK010000078.1 GCA_014860115.1 Ignavibacteriaceae bacterium | reverse complement strand
TGTTTAAATGGGTAATTCCCTTTTCATAGAGATCTTCTGCATTTACATTTTCCATTAAAAATAAAATTGCATCAGCAAGGTCTTCTACATATAAAAATTCACGAAGAGGTTTACCTGTTCCCCAGATTACAACTTCCTTGTCATTTTTTTCTTTCGCTTCGTAAAATTTTCTGATAAATGCAGGAAGAACGTGAGATGTCTGCAAATCAAAATTGTCATTTGGTCCATAAAGATTTGTCGTCATTACTGAGTAAAAGTTGGAACAATATTGTCTGAAATAATTCTCGCAGAGTTTTATTCCTGCAATCTTTGCAATTGCATAAGGTTCATTTGTGAATTCAAGATAATCAGAGAGAAGATATTCTTCCTTCAACGGCTGTGGAGCTAATTTGGGATAAATACAGGAGCTACCGAGGAAAATAAGCTTTTCAACTCCAAACTTATAAGCATTATGAATTATGTTAGCCTCGATCATCAGGTTATCATAAATAAATTCAGCACGGTAAGTGTTATTAGCAAGAATACCGCCGACTTTTGCCGCAGCGACTATTACAACTTCTGGTTTTTCTAAATCAAAAAACGTTTCAACATCCTTCTGTCTGATTAAATCAAGTTCAGGATAATTTTTTAAAACGAGCTTATTATATCCCCTATTTTTTAATTCATTTGTTATTGCAGAACCAACCATTCCTGAATGACCTGCAACATAAATTTTCTTATTTAAATATTTTGATTGACTAGTCATACGATTTCCAATTACATTCCATAATATACTGCAAAATAAAACTCGTGATTGGATACATCAACAAAACTTAAATCTTCCTGCTGCCTTGAGGTCTTCATATACTGAAAACGTGCACGAGCAAAAAGTTCGTGGAGAATCTCAAACTTGACCTGTGCACCCAGATATGTATAATTTGTTCTTAATCCAAAAAGAAATGGCGGCTGGGGCAATTCAAAAATTTTATTTACATCGGCACGTTCACCCTGCCGGATATACCTTGCCCAAATTTCAGCTTCCAATCCTCTGATAAATCTGTATTTCAATGAACCATATATCTGATCTGCATTATTATTCATCCAATGTCCCAAAACATAAGATGCACTTTCGAATGTTGTCGTACTGATGTAATGCTGATATACGTAAGGATATATTTTTGAATATTCGAGTTTAAGTGTAAGATTATGAATTGGTAAATCAGTAACAGAACTGCCGAGAGTAAATCCAATTTGCATTTTTTGTTTTTCAGGATCGAACACATTAGTAAGAGTGAATTCATCTATAAATAATGTTCCATAAAGATGAGTATTCTTGATATGCCCTTTTGAACTTACTGAAGCAAAAAATTGTGCATTGCTGCCAGCTTCATTGATGTGTGTAGAAAGATAATGGTCAGCTAATCTGAAAAACGTAATTGGAATAAGGTATAAAATTTCTAACTGGTCTGCATAAACAATCGATTCACCGATTGAAATATCAAGTCCACGAGTTGGCCTAATAGTTAGAGTATGCGATGCGAGATATTTATTACGATATTGATATCCCAAGCTGCCAGTCTCCGTATAATAAAAACTGGTTGTGTCAACGACATCAGAAGATAACCATGCATGAAAGTAATTAAAGCTGAGCCACTCGACAGGATTAATATCCAATCTTATCAACGGAAATGACGGAGCTTTTTGTGACATTACGAGCAGTCCGTTATCGCCATATCCCCACTCAATAAATTCTTTGCCAGCAGCAAGACTTCCCCACTTCCAATCAGTTGCGAGCATCATCTTAGCTTCGCTGTACTCCATTTTATCCGGTGGATATTCATAAAAATTTGCATCTGTGCGGGCAACAACTCCTGTTTCCGGAGTGAAGCTTTTAATTTTATCAAGAGTGGTACCGGTTTCTGTATTATCCCTGAAATCAAAACTGAAGCCTAAAGCATCGTAGATGTAACCATAAGAAAATATTCCATTCCAGAAATGAGTCTGCTTCGCATCCTTAACATAACCAATTTCTGCACCAAGTATCAGACTGGCATTTAATTTAAATCCGTCGCCGCCGTAAGAAAACATTCTCCATCTTTCAGCAGGATCGAATCCAAAATAATCGAGATGTTCTGTTTGTTTACTATTACCTTCACTCAACCAGCGCTCGTGGTAATAATCTTTTAAAAAGAATTTCAGCTCTTCACGTTCAAGTTGAGTAAGTTGTGATGAAAGTGAATCAGCTTCAAGTAATTTCTGACTTATATACGATCTTGGAACTGGTTTTATCAAATCATCAAACTCAATAATTCCCTTCTGGCTTACTCTACGAAGAAAATTATATACGTCTTCATACAAAGGTTCGTAAACAACTTGTGCTTGTATAAAACTACCGGGCAAAAGTAAAATGACAAAAAGTAAAAACGTTTTCAAAAAAGAAAATTTTCCTAACACTTGCATTATCCCTGAATGAATTCCCTGATCTTTTGAACAACATATTCCTGCTGCTCCTTAGTTAATTCAGGATAGATAGGTATGGCAAGAGAAGTATTACTTGCTTTTTCAGATTCAGTAAAATCTCCAACATTATAATTTAAATTTGCGAAACATTCCTGCATATGAAATGGAACCGGATAATAAATTTCATTTCCAATTTCATTTTCAGCGAGGAACTTTTTCAACTCATCCCTTTTCTGGACTCTGATGATAAACTGATTGTAAATGTGATAGTTTTTAACCGCAGAACTGCCTTTATAAATGGGTTTTGGAAGCAACACACTGTTCTTCTCATCAAATTTAGTTTTACCTGGTTCCTCTGCTAATCCTGCTTTTTTAAAAAGTTCATAATAATATTCGGCATTTGATCTTCTTTTCTCTGACCATTTATCAAGATGCGGAAGTTTGACTCTGAGTACAGCAGCTTGTAAAGCATCTATTCTAAAATTTCCGCCAATTACTTTGTGATAATACTTCTGCTCACCACCGTGAACTCTCTTAATCCGAAGCATATAAGCAAGCTCATCATTATTCGTCGTTACAAGTCCGCCATCACCATAGCCGCCAAGGTTTTTACTGGGGAAGAAAGAGAAACAGCCAATATCTCCAATATTTCCAATACGCCTTCCATCCTTATAATCGGTTCCAATTGCCTGCGCCGCATCTTCAATTACAAAAATATTTTTCTCTTTTGCAATTTTAACTATCGGTTCAAGATCAGCACTCTGTCCATAAAGGTGAACAGGAATAATTGCTTTTGTCTTTGATGTAATTTTTTTCTTAACATCTTCGGGATCAATATTAAATGTAACTGGGTCGATATCAGTCAAAACCGGAACGGCATTTAATCTTGATACAACTCCTGCAGTCGCAAAAAATGAATATGTTGGAACGATTACTTCATCACCGGGTCCGATATCAATGGCCATTAATGCCAAAAGAAGCGCATCTGTTCCTGACGAAACTCCTATTGCATGCTTGCAATTCAGGTACTCACAGAATTCCTTTTCCATTTTTTCCACTTCAGGACCGAGAATAAAATATTGTGATTCTGCAACTCGCAGAATAGCGTCATCAAGTTCTTTTTTTAATGATTGATATTGAGGTTTTAAATCGAGTAGGGGGACTTTCATAAAGATTCCGAATTTTTAGTGTTTAAATTATTGAGAATTAAGAGTAATTACCATTGAAATAGATCACTCCGGTTGATAAATAAAATCTCTTTCAATGTCTTTGAACTTTACAGCATTTAAATCTTTTTGTGAAACAGTTGGATGTTCAATCTTCCAATCAATATTTAAATCAGTGTCGTTAAAAAGGATACTTCTTTCGTGAGATTTACTGTAGTAGTTAGTGCATTTATAAGAAAAGATTGCTTCATCAGATAAAACAGAAAAGCCGTGAGCAAAACCCATAGGGATCCAGAGTTGTAATTTATTATGTGAATTTAAAACTTGTGAGAAATATTTTCCGAAAGTTGGTGAGTTGAAGCGGATATCGACTGCGACATCAAGCACTTCTCCTTCTAAAACCTGGCAGAGTTTGCCTTGAGCTTTTTCTTTTACCTGGTAGTGTAATCCTCTTACTGTGCCTCTCTTCGACTTAGATATGTTATCCTGAACAAACTCATCCGGAATTCCAAATTTTTCATATCGCTGCTTGCTGTAGGATTCAAAAAAAAATCCCCGATCATCATTAAAGACATCCGGCTCAAGAACGAGTAAACCACCAATTTCTGTTTTTATAACTTTCAATTAACTCTCTGCTAATATTTTTTCAAGATATTCCCTGTAAAGAGATTTTGGAATTTCATTGACCAACTTTTCAAATTGCTTTTTATCAATGAATCCCCTTAAATAGGCAATTTCCTCAACGCAAGCTACCTTGAGCCCCTGTCTATCTTCAATAACTCCAAAAAAGTTTGAAGCAGCCAGTAATGCTTCAGGTGTTCCTGTATCAAGCCAGGCAACTCCTCTTCCAATTTTTTCTACCTGAAGTTCACCGAGTTCCAGATATGCCTGGTTCACATCGGTAATTTCCAGTTCACCTCTTCCTGATGGTTTCAGATTTTTAGATATATCAATTACTCTGTTATCATATACATAAAGACCGGGAACTGCGTAATGAGATTTTGGCTTGGCAGGTTTTTCTTCAATTGAAAGTACTTTCCCTGATTGATCAAACTCAACAATTCCGTATCTCTCAGGATCATTTACCTGGTAACCAAATATTGTTGCACCTTTTTTAGTTTCAAGGGCTTTGTAGAAAAAATCAAGATTTCCGTAGAATATGTTGTCACCAAGTACAAGGCAAGACATATCTGAGCCGATGAACTTTTCTCCGAGAATAAATGCCTGAGCAATTCCTTTGGGTTCTGGTTGAATAACGTATTCGAAATTCATCCCAAGATTTTTTCCATCACCAAAAAGTTTTTGATATAGTGGAATAGTTTCTGAGTTAGAAATAATTAAAACATCTTTTATCCCACCAAGCATTAGAATTGAAAGTGGATAATAAATAAGCGGCTTGTCATAAATGGTTGCAAGTTGTTTACTGTATACTTTGGTTATTGGATAAAGTCTGGAACCGGAACCTCCAGCCAGAATTATTCCTTTTACGTTCGTTTTATTCATTAAGACCTTCTGTAGTTTGAATAATCATTGGGTAACAAATATAAGAAGAAAGTTCAAGTTTTATTTTGTAAAAATGCAGCTGGATTTCTCTTTATAGCAGAGTTCCGCTTAACACCAGAAGCGCCACTGAAAAATAAATTACCAAGCCGGTTACATCACATAATGTAGCAATTAATGGTGCCGATGAAGTAGCCGGATCTGCACCTAATTTTTTTAGAATAAAAGGAAGCATTGAACCTGAAATTGTTCCCCAAAGTACTATCCCAATCAATGAGAAAAACACAGTGATTCCAATTAATACCCAATGAGAAGAAATAACGTGAAATACATTCGTTAAAATTGCTACCTGTACAAATCCGATTACTCCTAGAATACCTCCCAGCATTAAGCCGGAAAGAATTTCACGCCTCATAATTAGCCACCAGTCGGCAAGCACTATTTCACCAACAGCCATTGCCCTGATAACAAGCGTTGCTGCCTGAGAACCGGAGTTTCCACCACTTGATATTACCAAAGGAATGAATATGGAAAGCACCACTGCTTTGCTGATTTCATCACCAAAAAATCCCATTGCAATTGCAGTAAGAATTTGAGCTACAAACAAAATCGTCAGCCAGATGGCCCTCTTTCTAACCATCGAAAAAATAGGAATTGTTGGGAACGGTTCTTCTAAAGCAGAAACACCAGCAATCTTCTGTATATCTTCAGTTGCTTCTTCTTCTGCTACATCGAGCACGTCATCGACAGTTACTATCCCAATCAAAATTCCATAATTATCTATAACAGGCAGAGCAACTCGATCATATTTTTTAAATAACTCAACCGCGTTCTCCTGATCATCATGAACGTTTAATGCTGAAAAATTTTCATCCATCAAATCACTGATCATTTTATCAAGAGGTGAAAGTATAACTTCTCTTATTCTAATATCATCGATTAATCTTCCTTTGCCGTCAACAACATAAATTACATTTAGAGTCTCACTATCTTCGCCGTTCTTTCGAATAAATTCAAGAGTATCACCAACCGACCAATCTTGCTTTACTGCTATGTAATCAGGAGTCATCAATCGTCCAACACTGTTCTCAGGATAGCCGAGCAGTGTTTGCGCTACTTTTCTTTCATCAGCAGATAATAATTGAATTAACCTCTTGGCATACGTTCCGGGCAATTCCTCAAGAAGTGCAGTTCTGTCGTCCGGAGACATATCATTTAGTATTGAAGCAACTTCTTCATTCCCCATTGCTTTAAGTAGCTCTTCCTGTGTATCAAATTCAAGATGTTCGAAAGTATCCGTTGCCAGATCAGCAGGCAGAACACGGAACACAATTACTTTATCCTGTTCAGGCAGATCAACGATCAGGTCGGCTATGTCGGCGGGCGTCCAATCGCTGAGGATTTCCTTTAGTATGCTTAGTTTTCTCTCAGCAATGAGAGATTCTATTTCGGGCATAAGCAATTTGCTGAGCATTGGAAATTCCTCCCGACTGTTATTTGTTGATTGCTACATTCTATTAAAAAAATAGATTTGATTCGTGACAAAAATAGCCTGTTAATCAGGCAAAAACAATGCTACTAAATATTCAGTAATTAAAAATTTTGAAATGTTATTACTTAAATTTGTAAGGAAATATTAAGCAAGATATGAATCTGATAGTTGATGAAAATATTGCATTTGCTCAAGAAGCATTTTCACGTTTTGGAAATGCAATTTTAGTTGATGGGAGAACCTTAACAAATAAAAATGTTAAAGATGCTGATGTGCTACTTATTCGTTCAATCACGAAAGTTGATGCAGAATTGCTCAGAGAAAGTAAAGTTCAATTTGTTGGAACTGCTACAATAGGAACAGATCACATTGATCTGGATTATCTTAAAAGCAAAAACATTTCTTTTGCTGACGCAAAAGGCTGCAATGCCGATTCAGTTGCCGAATATGTTTTCACGGCTTTGCTGAAAATTACCTCAGAAAAAAATATTTCTCTTAACGGAAAAACTATTGGAGTTGTTGGAATCGGGAATATTGGAAGCAGAGTAGTCCTGTTAGCTGAATCACTTGGTATGAAAGTGATAAAGAACGATCCGCCTTTGGAAAGAAAGAGAGTGGGGAAAAATTATGTCAGTTTCGATGAGGTATTAAAAGCCGATATAATCACTTTGCATGTGCCTCTATCTTTTGAAGGTGTTGACAAAACATTTCACCTTCTTAATGAGAATAATTTAAAAGAAATTAAAAAGGATGTAATAATAATTAATACTTCCCGTGGTGCTGTAATTGACAATACCTCGCTGCTTAATGAAACAATTAGAAAAGACTTTAACCTAATTTTGGATGTCTGGGAAGACGAGCCTTTAGTCAATATCAGTGTTCTAGCAAAAACTAAAATCGCAAGTGCGCACATTGCCGGATATTCATTTGAGGGTAAAGTAAATGGCACAAAAATAATTTATGATGCATTGTGCAAATTCACAAATACTATACCTGAATGGTCACCCGAACTTCCATTGATCGAAAGAAAAGAACTGGAACTTTCAGATTGTAATTCTGATGAAGAAAGACTTTATAAACTTTTCTCCTCTATATATGTCATTGAGAAAGATGATGCGAGTTTGAGAGAAATATCAAATTATAAATTAAATGAGCAGGCGGGTTATTTTGATTTGTTAAGAAAAACTTATCCTGTTAGAAGAGAGTTTAGCAACTTTACAGTTCACATATCCGAAACAGAAAAACATCTTAAAACAATACTTGAAAGCTTCCGCTTCAAAGTGAGGATGATTTAATTTTTCTTATCCAATTTAAATTCTATCGGAATTTCCATCTGTACTTTCACCTTTTGCCCTTTGATGAGTCCTGGCTTAAAGCGATGATAAAGAATAGCAAGCCTTGCCGCCTCATCACAACCATAACCAATCCCCTCAACAACTCGTGCATCAATCACTTCGCCATCTCTGTCAACAAAAGTTAAAACTTTTACAACACCCTCAACCTTTTCTTCTTTTGCTTCTTTAGGATAGCCAATCTTTTTATATAATGCGTCCATACCGCCGTAAGGTTCGGGGAATATTTCTACCGTTTTATAAAATGCCGGATCATCTTCATAATTCTTTTCTTCTTCAATGGTTGGTGGTACAAAATCATCGCTATTTTGTTTTTTCTTTTTTTGAGTGGCTGGAGGTTTGACTGCAGCAGTCTCATCTGCTTTCTCTTCTTCCTCCGTTGGGCCGGAATCAAGAACTATCTTATCAACCAAAAGAATTCCTTCTTCATAATAAATATCATCTACATACTTGCCAGTGCTGTCAAATAATGAAGTCGGACCTTCTCTCTTACCATTTTCAATTGAGAACATCTCTTGCAGAATACCTTCTTGATTATATCGTCTCACCAGCCCTTCAACACGACCGTTAACATAAGTAAGCTCCTCTTTCGGGTTTCCGTTCTCCCAATAAAAAATCGCATCTCCATCACGTACTTTATCTCTGAGATGAACTATTGATTCAATTTTACCATTGTTATGATAGGAAACGAGTGAATCAATTTGTGCGGTCGCTTTGATAGTAAATATTAAAATCGATATGAATATTAATCTAACCATATTCTCTTTTTATTTTTTCAGGGGAAAAAGATACAATTTAATCGTGAGTTAAAAGAGGCATTATAACTGCAACAATAAATACAATAATTGAAATACCCAGGAAAGTATATCCAACTATGTAATCATATTGCAGAATTCCAACTTCTCCAAGGAGATAATGCCAGTCGTGATAAACTTTATTGCCGCCGAGCAGTGGAAGTTTTCGAGCTTGTGCATCTGCCGCATAAACGCTGATGTTAATAAAATTTTGTCCCAGCCAGAGAAGTCCAAACTGGACGCCTGTTCTGTAATTATTTCTAAGGAAATAAGTAGCAATAATTGAAGGTAATATGATCTGCATTAAAGTTCCGCCGAGAGTATAAATAAACTTGCCAAATAGCATGAAGAAGAAATGTCCCGCTTCGTGGATTACAAGATCTATGTTATCAAGCAATCCAAATTCACCACGATTTATCACCCAATATGTTGCCAGTGGTAAAATTATAATCGAGGGAATCCATCTTTTAAAAACATCCAAACCTGTACTTTGCTTTGCTTTTTTTAAGCTTAGTTCAGATTCCGAATTATTTTCTTGTTCAGTGTGCATTGTATATATGAATATCACTCATTAACTTCGCAACCAAATTTATAATTAAACAAACCCGTATCAAACAAATCAAAGGAGGAAAAAATGTTGAAAATATTTCAACTCTCTATGGCGCTTGTCTTTATTTTATCACTAGGCTCATTCGCCCAGCAAATAAAAACACCTCGTCCAAGTCCGGATGCAACAGTAATTCAGTTTGTCGGAGTAACTGAAATAAAAATTGATTATAGTTCTCCCGGCGTTAAGGGAAGAAAAGTATGGGGTGAGCTTGTACCTTTCGGAGAAATCTGGCGCACCGGAGCTAATGAAGCAACTACAATTACTTTCAGTGATGTTGTAAAAATAAATGG